>NZ_JBWKEC010000004.1:89474-398034 GCF_056435645.1 Amycolatopsis sp. NPDC043889 | reverse complement strand
AACCCTGGCAGAGTTGGAGGGGGCCTTAGGAGGTTGTGTGGGGCCCTGCCTCTCTCCTCCGGGTGCCCCTTTGGTGGTCTCCTTTTTCGGGGGGGGGTGGGGGGGGGTTTTTGGGTCCAAACCAAAAACCCCCCCCACGACCGCACGGAGCCTGCGAAGTGCGTTACTTCGCCGCGACCTCGATGGACGAGTAGTCCGCGAGCCGACCGAAGTCAAGCTTCACGGTCTTGAGGCGGTTCGACTTGCCGCCGACGCCCTTCTCTTCCCACACGGGGATCTGGGGCAGATCCTTCGCGATCAGATCCTCGGCCTGCTGGTACAGCTTGATCGCGGCCGCCTTGTCGGCGGTCTGGTCCGCCTGGGTCAGCAGCGCGTCGACGGCCGGGTTGTTGTACGTGGAGTCGTTCGACGAACCGGTGCTCTTGTAGCGCGGGTTCAGGTAGTTCTCGATCGACGGGTAGTCGGCGGACCAGTCGGAGCGGCCCATGCCGGTCAGCTGGCGGTTGTTGACGATGCTGCGCCACTGCCCGAAGTCGGTCGCCGGCACGAAGTCGCATTCGACGCCGAGCGCGTTCTTGATGCTGTTGCACGCCGCGACCAGCGGCTCCTTGCGGCCGCCGTCGGCGTTCGACGCGATGGTCAGCTTGCCGGTGTAGCCGGACTTCGCGAAGAACTCCTTGGCCTTCACCGGATCGAACTTGCAGAACTCGCAGACGCCGGGCCGGTAACCCTCGATACCGCGCGACACATAGCCGTCGGCGGGCGCGTAGGTGTCGTTCATGACGGTCTTGACGATCTGCTCGCGGTCGATGGCCAGCGAGATCGCCTTACGCAGGTCGAGGTTGTTGTAACCCGGGACGTAGTACGGGAGGGCGAGCGCGCTGATGCCGAGCAGCTTCCCTTCGACCAGACGCTCACCGAGGTCGGTCTTGTACTTGCCGCCGGCCTTCGCCGCCGGCGGGAGCGCCTCCATGAAGTCGAGGCGGTTGCTCAGCAGATCCTGGTACGCGGTCTCCTGGCTGGTGTAGATGCGGACTTCCAGATCCTTGAACTTGACCTTGTCCTCGCCCTGGTATTCGTCGAACCGCGTGAGCTTCATGTTCTGGTTCGGCGTACGCGAAACGAACTTCAGCGGTCCGTTTCCGATCGGGGCCTTGGCGAACGCCTCCGGGTCGGCGAAGAACTTGTCCGGCAGCGGCGCGAAGGCGAGGTAGCCGATCTTGGTGGCGAACACGGAGAACGGTCCCTTGAGGGTGGCCTGGAACTCGTAGTCGTTCACGACCTTGAGCCCGGACATCTCCTTGACGGCGGGCTCCTTGGCGCTGATCTCGTCGTAGCCCTGGATCTGCTCGAAGAACGACGCGTTCTGCATGCCGTTCTTGCCGTTCGCGCTGTAGTTCCAGGCGTCGACGAAGTTCTTGGCCTTGACCTCGGTCCCGTCGTGGAACTTCCAGCCCTTTTTGATCTTGATGTCGAAGACCTTCGAATCGGTCGTGGTGATCGATTCGGCCATCAGGTTGTACGGCTCGGCGGTGTCGGATTTGTAGCCGACCAGCGCCGAGAAGACCGGCTTGAGGGCCTTGGACCCACCGAGCTCGTTGGTGTTGGCGGGAATCAGCGAGTTCTCCGGCTCGGTGCCGTAGACCGAAACCGACGCGTTGGCGTCGACGGCGCCGGATCCCTTGTTCTCACTGGATCCACCACCTCCACAGGCCGTCAGCAGCAGGGCCGCCGTGGCCACCACCGCCGTCGCTCCCCAGAACCCGCGTGCAGCCCGCATGTCCACTCCAACTCTCGTCGTCGGATAGCGCGGCGAGCGCTGGTCGCGCCCTACCGCCCAGAAGGTGAGACGACGCTATGGGACTGGTGAAGCCGATCACAGTGCGTTGGTGTTGCAAATGGGTGACGGTCTCCCGGACCACCCGGTTAGAGCACAACGTTGGTAGGAACGACGCTGCGCCGAACGGCCCAATCCGGACTGGAGGTCACCGCTTGATCACCTAAAGAAATGGCTTCCTGTAAGAGAAAACTTCGACTGTCAAGCCAACGACAGCGCGATCCCGTCGAGGATGTCGTGCTCGGAGATCACCAGTTCGTCGGGGCCACCGCGTGTGGCGAACTGCTCGGCCAGCACCTGCACGATCACCGAGCCGCCGCCGATCACGTCGACCCGGCCGGGGTGGATCACGAGGTTCGCGGCGCGCGTCGCGTGATCGGCCGTGAGGAGCGACTGCGCGACACGGTCGATGTCGGCGTGGGAGAGCTTCGAGAGGTGGGTGCGCTCGGAGTCGTACTCCGGCAGGCCCTGCGCCACGGCGGTCAGGGTCGTGACCGTCCCGGCGACACCGATCCACGTCTTGGCGGTGGACACGTCCACGACGTCGAAGGCCTCGGTGAGGACCTTGGCGGCCAGCTCACGGGCTTCGGCGATCTCGGCCGCGGTCGGCGGGTCGGACTTCAGCGCGCGTTCGGTGATGCGCACACAGCCGATGTCGACCGACTTGGCCGCGATGACCTCGGCCTGGCGGCCGTCCCAGGTGCCGACCACGAGCTCGGTCGAGCCGCCGCCGACGTCGACCACCACGAAGGGGCCGTCGTCGGGATCCTGCTCGCCGACGGCACCGGTGAAGGACAGGCGCGCCTCTTCGTCCCCGCTGATGACTTCGGCCTCGGTGCCGAGCACCTCACGCGTCATCGCGAAGAACTCGTCGCGGTTGCTCGCGTCGCGGGTCGCGGACGTCGCGACCATGCGGACCTTCTCCACACCCTTGCGGCGCGCGGCGATCGTGTAGTCGGCCAGCGCCTTACGGGTGCGCTCGAGCGCTTCGGGGGCCAGCCTGCCGGTGGCGTCCACCCCCTGGCCGAGACGGACGATCCGCATCTCGCGGTGCAGGTCGCGCAGGTCGACCGTCCCGTCGTGACGGGGGGTCAGCTCGGCGACGAGCAGGCGGATGGAGTTGGTCCCACAGTCGATCGCGGCAACACGAGGCATGCCCCGGAGATTACAGCGGAGCGGAGCTTCTCCGTCGAGGGTGGTGGCGGGGGCATGGATGGACAGTCAACGCCGATCAGGTGGGTTTGGTGCTGGCGCTCCCCGACTGCGTCACCGTCGTCGTGGTTGTGGTCGTCGTCGGAGAGGTACAGGTCGTCGGCGGCGGAGTCGAAGTCGTGGTCGTCGGGCTCGTGCTCGTCGTCGGTTGTGTCTCCGTCACGGTGACCGTCGGGCACTGCGGCATTGGCTTCGAGCTCGACGACGATTTCGAAGAAGACGAAGACCCCGAATTGGTCGGCGGCAGCGAACTCGACGGCGGGGGCGTCACCGAACCGGGCGGCGTCGGCGGCACCGGAGGCGGCGGCACCGACACGGGCGGCGGAGCGGCACCGGCGTTCGGGGCGCCGATCGGCACCTTGCTGTCCGGCGTCGGCAGCACACCGGTGCGGTACGCCTCGGCCCAGATCAGCACGGTGTTCACATAGGTGTCCGAGTTGTTGTAGCGGAACACGGCCGCGCGCAACTGGTCCGGTTTGGACAGATCGAGCCCGCCGGAGCACAGGTACCGGCCCGTGCCCAGCGCCGCGTCGAAGATGTTGTTCGGATTGGACTCGCCGTCGCCGTTCCCGTCCGAGGCGTAGCCCTTCCACGTCGACGGGATGAACTGCGTCGGGCCGACCGCGCGGTCCCACACCGTGTCGCCGTCGAATTTGCCGCCGTCGGTGTCCGGGATGGCCGCGAACGGCCCGGCGCCGTTGAGCTGCGGGCCGAGGATCGGCTCGAGGGTGTTGCCCTTAGCGTCGACGTAGCCGCCGCGCGCGTGATTGGACTCGATCCGGCCGATACTCGCGATCAAAGCCCAGTCGATGTGGCAACCGGGCTGTTCGGCGATGAGAATGTCGGCGGCGTTGCGGTACGCGGCGAGCGCGGTGACCGGGATGCCGAGCGGTCCTTCGGGGAGTTCGTCCGCGGGGAGCGGGAGCGGGGTCGGGGCGTTCGGCAGGCTGCCGTCGACACCGATCTGCTGGACGAGCGGGTTCTTCGGGTCGTAGCCGTCGACGAGGGCGACGTTGTCGGAATGGACCGTGCTCGCCGTCGCGGCCCAGCTGCCGGCACCGACGACCGCGGCACCGGCCGGGACGATGGCGAGGACCCCTCCGGTCACCGCGGCTATCGTGCGGTGCCGGAGACAGAGTCTCCGCACATGGCCGGTCACCGCGCCTGGCACGTGCCTCACGCGCATACCTCAGAACCCTCCCGGCGGATCACGACTCGGCGATCCGGTACTTGCCCACCCCGTCAACCCTCGGCTGTGCCCAGCCTGCCGCATACGGTGACCGGTTTCACCCCATTGAGAAGGACCAGTTGGCCGACATCGGGTGAATTAACCCACCTGGAGGAACTATCTGTACATCGCGGGCGGGTGTTACCCCTGGCAGTCGCCGGACGGCCAGCCGTTCGCCTTGAGCAGCTCGAGCGTCTCGTCCCCGAACGGGTTCACCCCGGGGCCGACGGCCAGCGTGTGCGCCAGGTGGACGTGCAGGCATTTGACGCGGCCGGGCATCCCGCCCGCGCTGACCTCGTGGCCGAGCGAATCGATGGCGTCGCGTTCGGCGAGATAGCTCTCGTGGGTCCGCCGGTAGGCGGCCGCCAGCTCGGGGTCCTCCGCGAGCCGGTCGGTCATCTCCTTCATCAGCCCGGACGCCTCGAGCGTGCCGACCATCGACGTCAGCTTCGGGCAGGTCAAGTAGTAGAGCGTGGGGAACGGCGTGCCGTCGTCGAGGCGGGGGCTGGTCTGCACGACCGACGGGTGGCCGCTCGGGCAGCGCGCGGCGACGGCGCGCAGCGCACGGGGGGCCCGGCCGAGCTGTTCCGCGATGATCTCGCGGTCGGCGTCGGTCACAGGCTCGTAGGAGGACTTTTCCGTGCTGTTCACACCCATAAGGCTAAAGGGCGCACTTCAGCCGCCCGCGACCTGATCCCACAGCTTCTCGTACCAGGAGCCCGCGGGCACCGGCTGCTGACCTTGCGGCTGCCCCTGCTCGGGCGCCTTGTCTTCGGGGAGCTGCACGATGTACGGCGTCTCGCCGGGCTTCACGAAACCGAACCGTTTACGCGCCTCCGCCTCGATCTGCGCCGGGTCGCTCAGCTCGGCCTTGCGGCCTTCCAGCTGGGTGACGCTCCGCTGCAGTTCGGACTGCAACTGCTGCTGCTCGGTCACCTCGGACTTTTGGCTGAGGTACGTGCGCAGCGGGACGGCGATGGTGAACGCGAGCGCGCACACCACGATCGCCACCACCGCGGCCCGGCGGGTGGTGGACATGCCGAGCACCTTCGCGGCACCCGATGCCCGCTTCGCCGCCAGGCTGCGGCGCAGCCGGGTTCGGGCGCGGACCTCCGTCGTCGTCGTGCGACGGGCGCGCTCCGGTCGGCGGCCCCTGCTGGAGCCGCCGCCGTCCGCGCGCCCGCTACGACGGGTCCGCGCCCTCCCCCGGTCCGCCATCGTTCGTCATCCCTCGGCGCTGAACCGCGGGAACGCGAGGTCGCCGGCGTAGCGCGCCGCGTCGGCGAGGGTCTCCTCGATGCGGAGCAGCTGGTTGTACTTGGCGATCCGCTCGCCGCGCGCCGGGGCGCCGGTCTTGATCTGGCCGACACCGGTCGCGACGGCGAGGTCGGCGATGAAGGTGTCCTCGGTCTCGCCGGACCGGTGGCTCATCATCGACTTGTAGCCGTACGAGGTGGCCAGCGAGATCGCGTCGAGGGTCTCCGACAGGGTGCCGATCTGGTTGACCTTCACCAGCAGCGCGTTGGCGGCGCGGCGGGTGATGCCCTCTTCGAGGCGGTCCGGGTTGGTGACGAACAGGTCGTCGCCGACCAGCTGGACCTTCTCGCCGATCTCGGTGGTCAGCTGGACCCAGCCGTCCCAGTCGTCCTCGCTCAGCGGGTCCTCGATGGACACGAGCGGGTAGTCGCGGACGAGCTCGCCGTAGTAGGCCGACATCTGCTCGGCGCTCTTCTTCGCGCCTTCGAAGGTGTACGCGCCGTCAGAGAAGAACTCCGTCGCGGCGACGTCGAGCGCGAGCGCGACGTCGCGGCCCGGGGCGTACCCGGCCTTCTCGATCGCCTGAAGGATCAGGTCGAGCGCCTCGCGGTTGTTCTTCAGGCTGGGCGCGAAGCCGCCTTCGTCACCGAGGCCGGTGGCCAGGCCGCGGCCCTTCAGGACCGACTTCAGGGAGTGGTAGACCTCGGTGCCCCAGCGCAGGGCCTCGCGGAACGACTCGGCGCCGATCGGCGCGATCATGAATTCCTGGATGTCGACATCGGTGTCGGCGTGCGCGCCACCGTTGAGGATGTTCAGCATCGGCACCGGCAGCACGTGCGCGTTCGGCCCGCCGAGGTAGCGGAACAGCTCCAGCTCGGCCGACTCCGCGGCGGCCTTCGCGACGGCGAGCGAAACACCGAGGATGGCGTTCGCGCCGAGGCGGGACTTCGCCGGCGTGCCGTCGAGGTCGACCAGCTTCTGGTCGACGATGCGCTGGTCGACGGCGTCGGTGCCGACCAGGTCCGGGCCGATCTCGTCCAGGACGGCCGCGACCGCGCGCTCGACACCCTTGCCGTTGTACCGGCCGGTGTCGCCGTCACGCAGCTCGACGGCTTCGTGTTCGCCGGTGGACGCACCCGAGGGGACCGCGGCCCGCGCCAGCGTGCCGTCGTCGAGAGCCACCTCCACTTCGACCGTCGGGTTGCCTCGCGAGTCCAGAATCTCGCGAGCGCCTACCTGCTCGATGAGCGCCACGCCATGCTCCTCATGTGGGTTGTGCCTGCGGTGACCGGGCCCAGCCTAGCCGTCACCGCAGTTCACCCGTTGGAGGCACGCGCCACATCAGCCGTCGACCGGACCTTTCCGACCTTCCTCCCCGCCACCGCCCTCAACGGAGGAGCTTCGCTCCGCGGTACCTACTCCGTGGCTGGTTCGTCCGCCCGGACTTCCTTCCAGCCTGACGGAAGCTCGACGGTGTCGGAGAACTGCTGCCAGAAGGTCCAGCTGTTGCCGCCGATGTCGGAGACGGTGAACACCCGGGCGCCGTAGGGCTGATCCTGGGGCGCGTCGATGTCGGCGTCGTCGCCGAGCGCGGCGCGGACGCGCTCGTACTGCGCGTCGGCGTCGGGGACGTACACGATGTTCAGCTGCCCGACCGGGCCGTCGACGCCTTTCGCCTGCCAGTACTCGGGGCCGACGCCGGCCAGCTGGATCTTGGCCGGACCGGCGCACAGGGTGGCCTGGAACACCTCTCCGGAGGCGTCGGCGAAGCGCACTTCCTCGGTGAACCCGAACACTCTGACCAGCCACGCGACCGCCTCGGTGGCGTCGGCGTAGTAGAGGTACGGCGCGAGCCCGAGGTAGCCGGGCTCGTTTTCGGGCCTATCCGCTTCGGCACTGCTCATGGCAGGACAGTCCACCATGACCGTTTCAGCTCCTCGTGAACGGCCCTGCCCAGGCGTATCGTGGAGCGGACCATGATGGATGCCGAACCCGCCCCAGAACCCGGTGAGGACTCGTCCGGTGAGTCTCGGTTCCGCGCCTTCCGACAGGCGGAGGCGCTGGTCGAAAGCCGCAGGCCGCTCGATGCCCTCAAGGCCCTCGAGCCGTTGCTGGAGGACGAAACCGACAAACCGAGTGTTCAGTTGCTGGCAGGCCGCGCGTACTTCCACTCCGCACAGTTGCGGCGGGCCGAACGCGCCTTCACCCGGGTGCTGGAACTGGACCCCACTGATCATTACGCGCGGTTCGTGCTCGGGCGGACCCTCCAGCGCCTCGGCAGGCTGACCGAGGCGCTCGCGCAGATGCGGATAGCGTCGGCGATGCACCCGATCCCGGAGTATCTGGAAGCGATCAGCGAGGTCAGCGCGCGGATCGCGTTGCGCGACTGACCCGGCGGCGAGAGCAAGGGACCTTTGCTCTCACTTCGACCTGGCCCGCAGGTGGGCCCGCTCGCCCTGCTTGCCGAACAGCACCAGCAGCTCCACCGGCCCCGGCCCCGCGCTGCCGAACCAGTGCGGAACCCGCGTGTCGAACTCCGCGGCCTCGCCGGGCCCCATCGTGAAGTCGCGGTCGCCGAGCAGCGCCCGCAGCCGTCCACTGAGGACGTACATCCACTCGTAGCCCTCGTGCGTGCGTTGCACGGGCTCGATGTCCTCGACCGGGATCAACAGTTTGAACGCCTGCGGCTGGCCGGGCTGCGCGGTCAGCGCCCACGCGGTGAACCTGCCGAATTTCTGCGGTTTCATCCGGACCCGCGGGTCGGCGGGTTCGGGTTCGCCGACCAGTTCGTCGAGCGGTACCTGATGCGCCGCCGACAACGTGAGCAACAGCTCCAGCGTGGCCTTCCGGGAGCCCGATTCGAGCCGCGAGAGCGTACTGGCGGAGATCCCCGTCGCCTCCGAAAGCGCGGAGAGGGTGGTGCCGCGTTCCTTGCGGAGCTGCTTGAGCTTCGGGCCGACCTCGGCGAGCCGCCGTTCGATGTCCTCCATACCTCCAGTTTGCCAAATCGGCAATGAACTTTGCCAACTTTGCCGCAAATCCGGATGCTCGGCAGCATGAACAACGAATTCGACGTGGTGATCATCGGTGGTGGCGTCGCGGGTCTCAGCGCGGCCTTGGTACTGGGCAGGGCGCGGCGCCGGGTCGTCGTGATCGACGGCGGCACCCCGCGCAACGCGCCCGCCGCGCACGCCCACGGTTTCCTGACCAGGGACGGCATCCCACCCAAGGAACTGCTGGAAATAGGCCGCGACGAGGTCCGCGGCTACGGCGTCGAGATCGTCGAAGACGTCGTCCACCGGCTGCGGCACGACAAGGCGGTGGAACTGGCGAGCGGCCGGGTCATCCGCGGTCGCCGGATCGTGGTGACCACCGGGCTGGCCGACGAACTGCCGGACGTCCCCGGCGTCGCGGAGCGCTTCGGCGCCGATGTCCTGCACTGCCCGTACTGCCACGGCTGGGAGGTGCGCGATCAGCGTTTCGGCGTGCTCGCCACCTCCGAGAAGTCGGTCCACCAGGCGCTGATCGTCTGGCAGTGGAGCAAGGACCTGACCTTCTTCACGCATACGCAGCAGCTCTCGGCCGAAGACCGGGCGAAGCTGACCGGGCTGGGCATCCGGATCGTCGACGGGAAGGTGTCCGAACTCGCCGTCGAAGACGACCGGCTGACCGGCGTCCGGCTCGTCGACGGGGAATTCGTCGAACGCGATGTCGTGTTCGTCGGCCCGAAGTTCGTCCCGCACGACCGGCTTCTCACCCAGATCGGCTGCGCGCGCACCGAAAGCGGCTCGATCGCGGTGGACGCCCAGGGCCGCACGAACGTGGACGGCGTCTGGGCGGCGGGGAACGTCGTCGATCCGATGGCGCAGTTGGTCGTCGCCGCGGGCGACGCCTACCGGATGGCGTCGGCACTCAACTTCGATCTGGTGCTCGAGGATCAGGGCGCGACGCTCGCGTCCGCGTAGGTGTCGGCCGCGCTGAAGACCTCCTGGACGTAGGGCACCGACGGGTTGAACACCCGCATCGACTTCCACCAGCCATCCGGGGTGGCGACGTCGTCGCCGGCTGCGCACAGGTAGCGGGCGGTAGCGAAGGCGGCGTCGTCGAGGTCCTTCGGATCCGGCTGCTTCCCGTCGCTCCTGGCCCGGGCGGAGTGTTTGGCCCAGACGTCGGCCGGGAGCGTGATCGGGCCGGGCCTGCCCTGCGCCGTTTCGACGTGGGAGATCCCGGCGAGGGTCGCCCACGAGAGGTGGCAACCCGGTTTCTGCCGCCGGAGCCACATCTCGGCGCGGCCGTAGGCGGACAGGTCGGCGAAGGAGAGCCGCGTCTTCGCCGCCACCCGTTTCGCCCAGGTTTCGAGTTCGGCCGCGTCGGAAACGGTGGGCCGGTCGGGCGGCGCGGCGAGCCCCGCACGCGGCGTCGCCACGCCAGGCTGGGGCTTCTGGTCGGGAACCGCGAGCGCGGGCTGGGGCTGAGCCGGCGGAGGGGGCTCCTCGCCTCCCGGCCGGTTCACCCCGACGGTCATGATCAGCACCACTCCCGTGAGCACGAGCCCGCCCGCGAAAGCGAGCCTGGGCACGTACGGCGGCAGAGGGCGGACAGCATGCTCCGGGGCTTCGGTGCTCTGGGCGGTTTCGGCCACCCGGTCAGGTTACTTCGCCACACTTCCGGGCGATGCCCCAATCGGCTTACGAACCCGACTGACGGTAGAACCGATCGGCGACCGGCAGCTCGAAGCGGGATTACCTCTTGACCTCCAGCTAAGTGGAGATCACACACTGATTCCCATGTTCAGTGAAGCGGAACTCGACTACCTCGCCACCCAAGGTCTCGGACGGCTCGCGACGGCGCAGCCGGACGGCACGCTGCAGGTCAGCCCCGTCGGTTACGCCTACAACACCGAGACCCGGACGATCGACATCACCGGCTACGAACTGGCGAAGAGCAAGAAGTTCCGGAACGTGGCCGCGAACGGGCAGGCCGCGTTCGTGGTGGACGACATGCCCTCGCAGGACCCGCCGAGGATCCGCTGCCTCGAAATCCGCGGCCGGGCCGAGGCGCTGACCGGCGCCCGCACCCCCGACGGCCATCTCGACGGC
This sequence comes from Amycolatopsis sp. NPDC043889, assembly GCF_056435645.1. Taxonomy (NCBI): domain Bacteria; kingdom Bacillati; phylum Actinomycetota; class Actinomycetes; order Pseudonocardiales; family Pseudonocardiaceae; genus Amycolatopsis; species Amycolatopsis sp. NPDC043889. Next base: position 387,401 of record NZ_JBWKEC010000004.1, on the reverse strand, counting down.
GCGGTGATCCGGATCCACCCGTCGCGGATCATCAGCCTCGGTGTCGACGACCCGGACCACGACCCGCTCGACCTCGTTCCGCACAACCGAAACGTCTGACCCCATCGGATGTCATGAAAGGGTCGTTCCTGACGAAAAACGTCAGGAACGACCCTTTCATGACACTTTCAGCGACGGGCACCGTAAACCGCGTAGGTCCCCAAACCGGCCACGGCGAGCACCACGGCGGTCCACGTGGCTTCGGCGACGCCGGCGGGCTGGAACGGCCAGGTGATCACCCGGTACGCGGTCTCCGTGCCCGACATGGTGGCCCAGACCACGAACGCGACCGCGAACCCGGCCAGCGGCAACGTCCACCCGAAGGCGCCGCCGAACAGCACCGCGGCGATTCCGGCGAGACCGAGCAGTCCACTCGCGTTCCGCACGATGATCTCCACCGGAACCCGCTCCGCCACCCACAGCCTCGGCAGCAGCACGGCACCGATGCCGAGGCCGCCGATCAGCAGGAGATGCACGACGCGGCGAGGCGCCCAGCGGATCGCGGCGGTCCGGTCGAGATCGATGTCCTGCCCGCCGAGGCCGATGGCGGTCACCGCGATCGCCACCAGCAGCGCCAGGGAAACCGAGAGCTCCGACCAGCGGTCCCACGCCAGGAACCACATCACCGCCATGCTCACGGCCAGCGCCGCGAACGACGCGGGCATGGCGCGCGAGCGCGCGTACAGCACCGCCCACCTCATCGGGCGCCGCCGAGGAGGATGTCGAGCTGGTTGCCCTGGCAGGTCAGGCCCGCCTGCCGCTGCGCGATGATCCGCTCTCGCTGCACATCGGGCGGAAGGGCCCGGAAGGTCTCCCAGTTCCGGAGGACCTCGTTCTTCTTGTCGTCGCTCAGCCACGCCCCATTGAGCATCTCCCACTCACCGAGGAGCCAGCTCGAAGTGATCGACCGCGCGGTGACTTCGTCCATGAAGGACCTGTCGACACCGTGGACGGTGTAGCAGGTCGGCGTCCCGGCGCCGGCGACCAGTGTCCGCGTCATGTCGTCCGATTCCAGGGCCGAACGGACGGACCAATCCAGCAGGTCGACGAAGACGGTGTCCGCGGCACGCGGCGGTTCCTCGTCGAAGTCCAGCCGCCGGTCCATCACCGTGACCTTGACCGGCGCGTCCGGCAAGGTTCCCAAGAGCCGCAAAGCTTCCTTTCCGGGCCCGGCGAGACGGGCGAGTTCGGGCTCGAGCAGGCGGGGAACGCAGACCGGGCCGTCACAGACCAGCGCCGTCGCACGCGGATCGACGGTCGTGGCCTCGGCGTAGGTCGCGGGCAGGACGGGTATCGCGATCACGACCGCCACCAGCGCGGGGACGACGGCGAGTGCCTTCGCCCGCTTGGAGCGGGCCGCCAGCAGAAGGAATCCGGTCACGGCGAGTCCGGCGAGCCAGACCCCCTGCCCGAGATCCACCCGGCTCGCGGTGGTGATGAACGGATCGTTGGTGACGTCCATCGCGGGAGAGAGCGAAGAGACCCAGGCCGGAACAGCGCCCACGAGCACGCTGCCCTTCGACCCGGCGATCTGGAGCACGAGCACGGTCACGAGAGCGGCGACGGCCACCGCGGGCGCGGTCAGCGGATGCGGCAGCAACCGGCCGATCCCCAGTCCGATCCAGGCGCCGGCGAGCATCGCGAGCGCGCCGACCACGACGATCGGCAGCCAGCCGAAGGTGAAGAACGCGCCGCTGAAGATCACCTGTACGGCACCGACGGCGAAGATCAGCAGGTAGCCCAGCACCAGCAGGCCACCCAGCGCACCGGCGAGTTTCGCCGCCCGGTGCCAAGGGGGCCGTGGCATCGTAGTGAGCAGTTCGGCCATCCCCGAGCGGCTGTCCCGCATGCCTTGGATGGCCCCGGCGCCGATCGCGATCGGCCACAGGAACACCAGGAGAAACCGGCTCCACGCCGCGGCGGGCACCCAGTTTTCGTCCCAGGCGATCGGCGCCTTCGACCACGGCCCACTGAACGAATACAGGAACCCGAAGGCGACCACGAGGATCGCGAGGGTGGCCCAAGGGGCGATGGAACGGCGGAGTTCGGTCCGCAGGACACGCGTGTTCACCAGTTCCCCCTCCCCGGCTCGTGCCCCAGCAGCGCCGAGTAACCGCGCTCGATCGGGCTGTCGCCGACGTACTCCTCGCTCCCGGCCGCGGCCAGCTCGTCCGGCGATCCCTGGAAGACGAGTTTCCCGTTTTCGAACAGGACGACGTCGGTGCAGGCCGTCGCGACGTCCTCGACGAGATGCGTCGAGACGACGACGCAGGCGTCGCGGCCGATTTCCTGAAGGAGATCGCGGAACCGCACACGCTGTGCCGGGTCGAGCCCGGCGGTCGGCTCGTCCAGCAGGAGGATGTCCGGATCGTTCACGATCGCCTGCGCGATCCCGACCCGCCGCACCATGCCGCCGGACAGCGTCTTCATCCGGTCGTCGGCCCGATCGGCGAGGCCGACCCGCTCGATCGACCGCTGCACCGCGGCCGGGATGTCCTGTTTGGACATCTCCTTCAGCCAGGCGATGTATTCGACGAATTCGCGGACGGTGAACCGCTTGTAGTAACCGAAATTCTGCGGCAGATAGCCGATACGGCGGCGCAGGCGGCGCTGATCGGTGAACCCCCCGACGGATTCACCGAGCAGCGCCAGCCCTCCCTCCGCCGGCCGGAGCACCGTCGCCAGTGCCCGGATCAGCGTGGTCTTCCCGGCCCCGTTCGGGCCGAGCAGACCGTGCACCCCCGTGCCGAGTTCCAGATCGAGCCCGTTCACGGCGAACTTGCGTTTGCCGACCCGGACCTTCAGTCCCTCCGCCTTGATCTGCCACGCGTAGGTCGTCGGTGCGACCTCCGCGGCCCCGACAGCACGCATCATGTTCTCCCCTTCGTTCATCGTTCGGATCCGGTGAGCAGGCCGAAGACGCTCCGCCGGAGCACCACCACGACCGCGGTCAGCGCGAAGATCGCGCCCCACACCGGGAGAAGCCGGGGTTCGAGCGCGGTGGCGCGCCCTTGCGAAGCCACCGCGGGCGCCAAGATCACCGCCATCCAGACCCCGGTGAGGACGTAAGCCGCCCGCACCACCCCGATCAGCCCGCCGAGCGCGAGCGTCCCGGTGGTGAAGGCGAGGCTCGGCAGGAGACCGAGCCCGAATCCGCCCCCGCCGAGCCAGCCCGAGAGGGCCTGTATCGGCAACACGACGGCGAGGACCGCCGTCGTCCGGCGCAGCAGCAGGTAGAGCCCGGCCCTCGGCGTGGAAGTGACCAGTTCGTACGCGGGATCGAGCCCCTTGGCCCACGACACCGCGACCCCGAGCACCGGCAGCACCGGTGAGAAGAGCTGGACGAACGAGTAGCCCTCGGAGCCGGTGAACCCGAGCGAGTCCAGCAGGAAGCCCAGTGCCGGGATCAGGACGATCATCACCAGCCACGGCAGCATCACCGGCGTCACCCAGGTGTGCAGCCGTCCGGCCCACCGGAACCGCAGCGGGCTCGGGCCCGCTTCGGCGAGCTTCGGCCCCAGTCCGGCCCAGACGTCGTCCACCAGCGCCGACACCGCCGGAAGGCTGAGCGCGGACAGTCTCCCCCGGCATTCCGCGCACGATTCGAGATGGGCTTCGACCGCCCAGACCTCGTCACCGGCCAAGCCGTCGTCCCCGCGGACGTAACCGGCGAGGAGCTGTTCGGACACGTGTTCCTTGTTCACGACAGCGCCTCCCGCATCGCGATCCGAGCCCGCCTGGCACGGGTTTTGACGGTTCCTTCCGGCAGGCCGAGCAGGACCGCGGTCTCACGGACGGTCAGCCCGTCGAGCACCATGGCCTGCAGGACCTGCCGGAGTTCGGGCGCGAGGCGTCGCAGCGCGTCGCCGACGTGGTCGCCGACCGCGCCGGCCAGCGCCTCGTCCTCGGCGGCGGGCGCGACGGTGCTTTCCGCGACCGGCAGCGGCTGCGCGTGCCGCGCCCGGCGGCGGAAGGCGTCGACCAGCCGGCGCGCGGCGATCGTCCACAGCCAGCCCACGGCGCTCCCGCCGACGGCGGAACCGGCGAACGCGCCCGCCGCGCGCCAGACCGCGAGGTAGGTCTCCTGCATCACCTCGGCGACGATCTGATCGTCGGCGCAGCGACGGCGCAGGCGCACGGCCAGCCACGGCGACGTGCGGCGGTAGAGCTCCTCGAACGCCGCGCGGTCACCTTGGGCCGTGCGGCGGACGAGCTGCTCTTCGTCCGGTTCCGTTCCTTTCACATCCGGCAAGACGCCGAGATCGCCGAAACGGTTCTCACTCGATTGTGTCCTGTGTCACAAGACCTCCGTGGAGGCTTCGCTCAGGAATCCGGCCAGAACTTGCGCCAGCCGTCGGCTTCGAGCGTCGTCGGCTCCAGACCGGCGTCGCGTGCGGCCTGCTCGGCGGCCCGGATATCGCGGGCGAACTGCTTCGCGACGGCGCGGAGCTCGCCTTCGGGATCGACGCCCGCGCGGCGCGCGGTCGCGGCCACCCGGAACAGCTGGGCGGCCGCTTCGGAACCGTCGGGGAAGAGGTCGAGCGGGATTCCGGCCCGCCCACTGCGCTGGCCGAGCTTCCCGGCGAGCGCCACGGCGGGCTGGCCGAGCGCGACACCATCCACAATGGACTGGCGGCTCTTCTCGGCCTGCTTCAGTTCTTCCCATTTGAGGTTCTGGTCGCTGACGGTCTCGACCCGGGGGGCGTCGGCGAAGACATGCGGATGACGTCCGACGAGTTTCGCGACCAGTTCGGACGCGACCTCGTCGATCCCGAACGGGTCATCCGCGTCCTCGACCGCGACGCGCGCGTGGAACAGCACCTGGAGCAGGACGTCGCCGAGTTCCTCGCGCAAGGCGACGCGGTCGCCCTCCTCGATCGCGTCGAGCAGCTCGTAGGTCTCCTCGACCAGGTATTGACGCAGCGACTCGTGTGTCTGGACGGCGTCCCACGGGCATCCGCCCGGCGAGCGGAGCCGGTCCATCACCTCGGCGGCCTCGACCAGCGGCGGAACGGGCGCTTCGATCACGCGCGCGCCCGACCTGATCAGCGCCGCGGCTTTCGGTTCCCTTCGCGAACCGGCGATGAGCACGAGGTCGCGCACCTGCGTGTCACCGAGCGCGGGTACCCCGAAAACGCCTGGATCCACATCGGACGCCGCGTACACGGCCGCGCCGTTCCGCAGGATCGGGAGTGCCGCAGCGGGCAGTGTCGCCCCGCGGGCGATCACGACGACGGCAGCGGTCACGGGTTCTGCGGGGCGGCACCGTGCACAGGCAGCACGATGCCCTTCTTCGAAGCTTCGTTGGGCGCGAGGTCCATGTCGACAACATCCCACACGCCGTAGCGCGGGTTCACCTTGAGGTCGACCTGGTCGAGGTCCGGCTGGAGGAGCCGGACACCGATCTTGGCCAGCTGCTGGGCAGTGGGCTGCGCGGCCTGGTCCGACGCGACGGGCTTGTCCGCGGTCCGCTCACGCACCACGACGACGACCCACAGAGGCTGCTGCGGTGTCGGCTTGAAGGCGGCGACGGTGTTGGGTTCGAGACCGAACAAGACGGTGGCCGCGGTCGCGGGCGACTGCATGGCGGGCAGCTTCTGGCCGGTGCCCGCCTGCGTGTCGGAGGTCTGCTGGTCCTGCGCGATCAGCTCGGCGGCCGCGTTCGGCGAGGCGGCGAAGCGGCGGGCCTTCTCGATCGCCTGCTCGCGCAGCTTGTCCGAGTCGCCACCGGTGGCGTCGGTCGAGGAGACCGAGCTGAAATCGAACGTGACGGTGAGCTTGTCCACGTACTTCATCGCGAGCTGGGTCTGCAGCGCCGCGTCGACCAGTGCCTCGCGGTGGTCCCGCACCCGCGCCACGAGCTGCTCGACGCTGAGCTCGGGGTCGTCCTGCGGGTTGGCCTCCATCGGCTTCGCCAGCGGATCGTTCTGCAACGCGTTCACCACGAGGGATTCGTCGACCCCGATGCCTTCCCGCTGAGCGGCGCGCTTGGTGAGGTCGTGCAGGATCTCCTGCCGGACGATTTCGCGGCCGACGAGGTCGAGCTTGTGCTCCTTGGCGAGCTGCTGACCGTACGGGTGCTCACGAACGGCCTTGTCGATCAGCTGCTGCACGCGATCCACCGAAACGGTCCTGCCGTCGACGATCACCGCCGCACCGACCTGCCCGGGTCCGGCGTTGCATCCGGCGAGAAGGAGAGAACCGGCAAGAACCCCGACCAGCGCGCGACGGCGCCCCATGATCCGCATCACAGGGCCTACCCTCTCATACCGGCCCCGGCGAGAGAACCAGGTCGTGAGTCGCGATTCGGGCTCGGCCCATCACGCGAGTTACGCCTCCAAGCACGCGAGTTCCGCTTCCCATCACGCGAGTTACGTCTCCGATCACGCGTGTTCGGAGTTCCTCACGCGACGGGCGCCGGCGACTTCATCAGATTCGTCAGCAGCTTCGCGCACCAGGCCAGCAGCTCCTCGTCTCGCAGCGCCGGGGCGCCCATCCGCCCGCCCGCCGGACCTTCCGTCGGCTTCGGCACGGAGACCGTGTTCGTCACCGCCTTGTAGAGAGCCTTGGGGTACAAGCGCTTCAGCCGCACCATCTGCGAATCCGCCAGCGGCAGCGGAGCGAACCGGATCGACGTGCCCTGGGCGGAGACCTCGGTGACCCCGGCCGCGCGGCAGGTGTGCCGGAACGCGGCGACCGCGAGCAGCCTCCGCACCGGTGCGGGCGGCTGGCCGTAGCGGTCGACCAGTTCCTCGCGGACGGCGTCGAGCCCGGCCTGGTCGGGCGCGGCCGCGATCTTGCGGTACGCCTCCAGCCGCAGCCGCTCGCCCGGCACGTAGTCGTGCGGGATATGCGCGTCCACCGGGAGATCCACGCGGACCTCGGCGAGTTCCTCCTCTTCGGCGGTCTCCGCGCCCGCGTGACGGCGGAACGCGTCGACCGCTTCGCCGACGAGCCGCACGTACAGATCGAACCCGACGCCCGCGATGTGCCCGGACTGCTCAGCGCCGAGGATGTTGCCCGCGCCGCGGATCTCCAGGTCCTTCATCGCGACGGCCATGCCCGCGCCCAGTTCGGTGTTCTGCGCGATGGTCGCCAGCCGGTCGTGCGCCGTCTCGGTGAGCGGGGCCTCCGGCGGGTACAGGAAGTACGCGTACCCGCGCTCACGCCCTCGCCCGACCCGGCCGCGCAACTGGTGCAGCTGTGCGAGACCCAGCAGGTCACCGCGTTCCACCAGCAGCGTGTTGGCGTTCGAGATGTCCAGCCCGGTCTCGACGATCGTGGTGCAGACGAGCACGTCGTACTCGTTCTCCCAGAAACCCTGGATGATCTTCTCGAGTTTGTCCTCGTTCATCTGCCCGTGCGCGGTGACGACACGCGCCTCGGGCACCAGCTCGCGAATGCGCTTCGCGGCCTTCTCGATCGACGAAACCCTGTTGTGCACGTAGAAGACCTGGCCGTCGCGCAGCAGTTCGCGCCGGATCGCGGCGCCGACCTGTTTGTCGTCGTACGCGCCGACGTAGGTCAGGATCGGGTGCCTGTCCTCGGGCGGGGTCAGGATCGTGGACATCTCACGGATCCCGGCGAGCGACATCTCCAGCGTCCGCGGGATCGGCGTCGCCGACATGGTCAGCACGTCGACGTGCGTCCGCAGCGCCTTGATGTGCTCCTTGTGCTCGACGCCGAACCGCTGCTCCTCGTCGACGATCACCAGGCCGAGGTCCTTGTACCGGATCCCGGTCTGCAGCAGGCGATGCGTGCCGATCACGATGTCGACGTCGCCCGAAGCGAGCTGTTCGAGGATCGCGTCCGACTCGGGCTTCGAGGTGAACCGCGAAAGGCCCCTGATCTTCACCGGGAACGAACTCATCCGTTCGGTGAAGGTGTTGAGGTGCTGCTGCGCGAGCAGCGTCGTGGGCACCAGCACCGCGACCTGCTTGCCGTCCTGCACCGCCTTGAACGCCGCGCGCACCGCGATCTCGGTCTTGCCGTAGCCGACGTCGCCGCAGATGACGCGGTCCATCGGGACGCCGCGTTCCATATCCGCCTTGACCTCGTCGATCGCGGCGAGCTGGTCGTTGGTCTCGGTGAACGGGAAGGCGTCCTCGAGTTCGCCCTGCCACGGGGTGTCCTGGCCGAACGCGTGCCCCGGAGCGGCCTGCCGCGCCGCGTAGAGCTGCACGAGCTCGGCGGCGATCTCCTTGACCGCCTTCTTCGCCTTGGCCTTGGTGTTCTTCCAGTCCGACCCGCCGAGTTTGTTCAGCGTCGGCAGTTCGCCGCCGACGTAACGGGAGACCTCGTCGAGCTGGTCGGTCGGGACGAACAGCCGGTCCCCCGGGTGCCCGCGTTTGGAGGAGGCGTACTCCAGCAGCAGGTACTCGCGCGTCGCGCCGGCGACGGTGCGCTGCACCATCTCGACGAACCGGCCGATGCCGTGCTGGTCGTGCACCACGTAGTCGCCGGCCTTGAGGGCGAGCGGATCGACGGCGTTGCGGCGCCGCGAAGGCATCTTGGTGCTGAAGTCCTTTGTGGACGTTCCGGCGCCGGAACCGCGACCGGTGAGGTCCGATTCGGACAGCACCACGAGGGCTCGCTCCGGCGAGACGAAACCGTCCGAAAGGCCGCCGCACGTCACCGTCACGACGCCGGGTGTCAGCGGACCGGTGACGCCTTCGGCGAGCGACGCGGGCACGTCCCCCGCCGACAGCTGCTCGACGGCGCGAGCCGCCGTGCCGTGCCCGGCGACGACGAGCACCGCCGTCCCTCCCGCGGCCGTGTGCGCGCGCAGGTCCGTCGTCGCGCGCTCGACCTCGCCGCGGTAGTTCGGCGCGGCCTCGATCGAGACGCGGTAGACGTCGGGATCGTCACTGGCCAGCTGAGTCAGCGTCCACCAAGGGCGCTTCGTCTCCTGAGCGTGCTTCGCGATCCCCGCGAGGTCCCGGTACGCGGAAGCGCCGAGGTCGATCGGCGCCTGACCGCCCGCGGCGGCCGTCGTCCAGGACGCTTCGAGGAACTCCTGCCCGGTGCGGACCAGGTCTGCCGCACGGGCGCGGATCTTCTCCGGATCGGCCAGCAGCACGTGCGTGCCCTGGGGCATCGCGTCGGTCAGCAGCTCCAGCTCGCCCTCGCACAGGACCGGGATGAGCGCCTCCATGCCCTCGACGGGGACCCCGCCGGAGAGCTTGGTGAGCATCTCGGTGAGCTGGGCGTCCGCTTCGTACGTCGTCGCCAGCTCGGCGGCCTTCGCGCGCACCGGCTCGGTGAGCAGCAGCTCACGGCACGGCGGCGCGCTGACGTGCCGGATCTCCCCCGGCAGCGACCGCTGATCCGATACCGCGAACGCGCGGATCTCGCTGACCTCGTCGCCCCAGAACTCGACCCGCACCGGATGCTGCGCCGTCGGCCCGAACAGGTCGAGGATGCCGCCGCGCACGGCGAACTCGCCGCGCTTCTCGACCATGTCCACCCGCGTGTAGGCGAGCTCGACCAGCCGCTCGAGCAGCCCTTCGAAACTCTGCTCCTCGCCGACCACCAGGTCGATGGGCGCGAGCGAACCGAGCCCGGGCGCCATCGGCTGGATGAGGCTGCGGACGGTCGCGACGACGACACGCAGGTCGTCGGCGCCCGCTTCGAGCCGGTGGAGCACCTCCAGCCGCCGCCCGACGGTGTCCGCCCGGGGCGACAGCCGCTCGTGCGGCAGCGTCTCCCAGGACGGGAAGTCGGCGACGGCGCCTTCGCCGAGGAAGGACTTCAGCGAAGCGGTCAATTCGTCGGCCTCGCGGCCGGTCGCGGTCACCGCGAGCACGGGGCGGCCGGCGCCCTCGTCCGCGGCGAGGGCGCCCACGACCAGCTGGCGGGTGGCGATCGCGCCCTGGAGTTCGAGCACCGGTGCACCGGCCCGCTCCACGACCCCGCGAAGGGCCGGATCGGGAAGGATGGAATGAAGGAGTCCGGACAATGGAGCGTTTGTCACCGTCCCAGCCTACGTGGGGGCACCGACAGTCCGCCGCGCGATTACCGGGGCAAGGCGTCGGCGACCTTCGGAAGCTGTTCGTCGAACTCGGCCGGTTCCTGCGTCGCGATCCGGATCAGCACGTGTTCGGCGCCCGCGTCCTGGTATTCGCGCAACCTGTCGGCGACCTGCGCCGGGCTGCCCGCGATCTGCACTTGGATCTTCTCGACGAAGTCCAGCGGAACGCCGTAATTCCGCTGCGCGTAGTCCTCCATCCGCTCGCGGGCACGGATCGAGTCCTCCTCGATGAGCACTGTCGCGAACAACGCGGGCGTCACGGGACGTACAGCTGCTTCGCGGATCTTCGCGAGCCCGTCGGCGTAGTCCGCGACGTCGGGCGGATACGGCAGCCAGCCGTCGTAAAGCCGTCCCGCCCGCTGGAGCGCGCCCGGGGTGAACGCGGCCAGCCACACCGGCGGACCACCCGGACGGTGCGGTTCCGGATACTCCGGAAGTGTGTCGTAGTGCAGCACGTCGCCGTGGAACGGACCGCTGTTCCCGCTCCAGACGTGCCGCCACAGCGCGACGATGTCGTCGAGCCGGGCGCGGCGGCGTTCCCACGGCACGCGCGTGAAGGCGAACTCGGGTTCGCTGCGGCCGGCGAACCCCGCGCCGACGCCGAGTGTGACCCGGCCCTGGCTGAGCAGGTCGAGCGAGAGGATCGCGTTCGCGGAAAGCAGCGGATCCCGCAACGCCGGAAGCAGCGCGGCGGTGCCGAGGGTGACCCGCTCGGTTCTGGCGGCGAACGCGGCGAGCAACGTCAACGGATCGATGGGCGCCCGCGCGAGGGTGTCGCCGACCCAGACCGAATCGAGGCCGAGGCGCTCGGCTTCGACGGCGATGGCGACCATTTCCGGCGCGGTGCGCCCGGCGTCGAGGATGGACCGATAAGTAGGGACGACCAGACCGAATTTCATGCCGGGAGCATCGCCGCGGCGGGGAATCGTCTCAATTCCTTCGAGGGAATGGCGGCGCCGACGGCGGCTCGGCCAAGATGACGGCCATGGTTTCCGGATTCGGCCCCGCGCTGCGGGGCTGGCGTGAGCGGCGGCGGCTTTCCCAGCTGGAACTGGCGCTCCGGGCCGGGACCACCCAACGGCATGTGAGTTTCCTGGAAGGCGGCCGGTCGATCCCCGGCCGCGGCCTGGTGCTGCGCGTCGCCGAATCGCTCGAACTCCCGCTCCGGGAACGCAACGGCCTGCTGCTCGCGGCCGGGTTCGCCCCCGGTTTCCCCGAAACGGATCTGGACGATCCCGCGGTGAAGCCGGTCCTCGACGGCATGCGTCGGCTGCTCGACGGGCACCGGCCGTACCCGGCCATCGTCGTCGACCGCTACGGCGTGCTCGTCGCCCGCAACGACGCGCTCGACCTGCTCTTCGAGGACGTGGCGCCGGAACTGCTGGAGGAACCGGTCAACACCCTGCGGCTCGCGCTGCATCCGAAGGGGATGGCGCCGCGAGTTCGGAACCTCGCGGATTGGGCGCGGCACATCCTGGAACGGCTGACGCAGGAGATCGCGCACGCGCCCGACGAGCGGCTCGCCGCACTGCTGGCCGAACTCGAAAGTTACGTTCCGGAGCCGGGACCGCCCGGCCCGGACCATCTCGGGTTCGCCGTGCCGATGCGCCTGTCCACTTCGGCGGGCGAGCTGCGGCTGATCACGGCCATCACGACGTTCGCCACCGCGGCCGACGTCACGGTGTCGGAATTGAAACTGGAGACCTTCCTCCCCGCCGACGCCGAGACGGCCGCGATCCTGATGCGCTGACCGGCAGGGCCGCGCGGTGCACGAACGCGGGCGGCAGGTTCGGCCAGACGACCGGCGAGCGCCCGGTCACCGCGAACCGGTCACGCAGCGCGGCGGCGAACCGCCTGCCCGGCGGTGCCCAGGCGGCGTGGGCGTAGGCGAAGGTCGTGAACCGCCCGTTCGGGACCAGGACTTCGGTCACCCGGTCGAGGATCCGTTCCTGGCGTTCCGCTGTCATGACCGTCCACGGCAGACCGGAAACCACGACGTCGGCGGCCTCACGCACGTACTCGTCCAGGCTCTCGGCGGATCCCTGGACGATCTCGATCTCCGGATACCGCTCCCGCAGGTTCCCGGCGAGCCTGGGATTGATCTCGACGGCGACCAGCCGGGCGCCCGGCGGCAGCCGCCGGAGGATCGCACCGGTGAACACGCCCGTACCGGGCCCCAGCTCGACGACGAACCTGGCGTTTTCCAGCCCGAGGCCCGCCGTCATGGCTTCGGCCAGTTTCGGGGAGCTGGCCGCGACGGCCCCGGTGAGCATCGGATGGCGGAGGAATTCCCTGGTGATCGACATGATCCCGACGCTAGGAACGGGTTCCGTGGCCCCGCGTCGGCCGCGACGGCCGTCCCCGTCCTCCCGCGGGAGGACGACGGGGGTACCCCAGGACGACGCGCTCGGCCGCCCACCGCGGTTACGTTCGGGACGTGCTCAGGCTGTCCGAGCGGATCCGCGCCCACCCGTGGGTGACCGACCTGCCGCTCTTCGCGTGCTTCATCTTCCTCGCGCCGACAGGGTCGTCGCCGGTCCCCAAGGCGATCCTGCTCGTGCCGTACCTCTTCCTCCTCCCGCTGCTCTGGCGGCGACGTCATCCCGAGATCGTCGCGGTGCTGATCGTCACGGGTGTGGCCGCGCAGAGCCTCGTGGAGGTCTGGGCGTACGACCGCGGCCGCTGCGAACTGGCGATGGCCGTCGCGCTCTACACCATGGTCCGCGCGGGGAACCGCCGGTTCGCCGCGGTCATCGCCGTCGTCATCGTCTCCCTCGACGTCACCTGGGGCCTCACCTGGGGAGCCACCACCGAACAGGGACCGGAGGTCGCGATCTTCGCGACGATCCCGCTGCACGTCGCGGCCTGGGCGCTCGGCGAATTCTTCCGCGCGCGCCAACGTCTTTCGGACGAGGAGGCGGCGAAGGCCGAGTTGGCCGCGTCCGAACAGGACGCCCGCGCGCGAGCGGCGGTCGCCGAAGAACGCACCCGCATCGCGCGGGAACTGCACGACGTCCTCGCGCACAGCGTGAGTGTCATCGTGATCAACGCCGAGGGCGCGAAACTCATGCGTCACAAGGATCCCGAAGCGGTCGACCGCACGCTCGACACGATCGGCAAAGCGGGTCGCGACGCGCTGGCCGAGTTGCGCCGTCTCCTGGAGGTCCTCCATGCGGGCGAAACCGTTCGAAGTCCTCAGCCCGCCGTCGCGGAACTTCGCGATTTGGTCGAGCAAGTGAGCGCGACGGGCCGCGAAGTCGGTCTCCGGGTCACCGGTGACGCCGACGGGCTGCCGCCCAGCGCCGCGCTCCAGGCGTACCGGATCGTCCAGGAAGCACTGACGAACATGATCAAGCACGCGCCCGGCGACGCGAGCGGAACCGTCGAAATCGATTTCAGCGAGGAGGGCCCGCGCCGGGACGTCCGGATCGAGGTGACGAACACCGGCGGTTCCGGGCCGCCCGCGCCGAGGCTGCCGTCTTCGGGGCGGGGCCTGGCGGGGATGGCGCAGCGGGTCGAGATGTTCCACGGGACACTCGACACCGGGCCGACCCGGGACGGCGGTTACCGGGTGGCCGCGAGCCTGGTGGTGGAGGCGGGATGACATCCCCGGTGAAGGTGCTGATCTGCGACGACCAGGAACTGGTCCGCGTCGGGATGGGCATGATCGTCACGAGCCAGGAGGACCTGACCGTCGCGGGCGAAGCCGCCAACGGGGCCGAAGCGGTGGAGACCGCATTGAGACTGCGGCCGGATCTGGTCCTGATGGACGTCCGGATGCCGGTGCTCGACGGCGTCGCAGCGACGGAGCGGATCTGCGCGGCGCTGCCAGGGACGCGGGTCCTGATGATCACCACCTTCGACCTCGACGAGTACGCGTACGCGGCGTTGCGCGCCGGTGCCAGCGGTTTCCTGGTCAAGGACGCTCCGGCCGAAGAAATCCTCGTCGCGATCCGAGGTGTGCTTCGCGGGGATTCGATGGTCTCCCCTTCGGTCACGAAACGCCTGCTGGACCGCTATCTGGACGACGCCCGCGACGGCGGTGAAAGCAAGCGGCTGGAGAAGCTGACCGAACGCGAGAAGGACGTCCTCGCGCTCATCGCGCGCGGCCTGGCGAACAGCGAAATCGCCTCGAAGCTCTACATCGGCGAGACGACGGTGAAAACCCACGTCGGCCGCATTCTCGCGAAACTCTCACTGCGCGACCGGGTGCACGCGGTCGTGTTCGCCTACGAAAGCGGTTTGGTTCGCGCGGGTGGTTGAGCACGGTGGCATGCTGAAGACATGCGCACTTCCGCCGTCGTCGTGTTCGCTTCGCTGTCCTTGCTGGTCACGGCCTGTTCCGGGGCTTCGAGCGAGACGGTCCAGAGCGCACCACCGGTCACTTCGAAGCCCGCCGCGTCGGCGCTGAAGATCGAGCAGGTGACGGCCGGGCTCGAACACGGCTGGGACGTCGGTTTCCTGCCGGACGGGAAGATCCTCGTCACCCAGCGCCCCGGGAAGCTGGCCCTGGTCGAAGGCGGCACGAAACGCGACGTCGCCGCGGACTTCTCCGACGTCCACGTCCGCGGCGAAGGCGGCCTGATGGGGATGGTGATCAGCAAGGACTTCGCGACGTCACGCGAGTTCATCACCTGCCAGACCCACAAGGAGGGCGACACCGCCGTCGACATCCGGCTGGTCACCTGGCGGCTGTCGGACGACGGCGCGAGCGCCACGAAGGTCAAGGACCTCCTGACCGGGTTGCCGGTGAACCCCAGCGGCAGGCACTCCGGCTGCCGTCCCGCGTTCGGCGCGGACGGCGCGCTGCTCATCGGCACCGGCGACACCGCCCGCCCGCAGCATCCGCAGGACCGGACGAGTCTCGGCGGCAAGGTGCTCCGCGTCGACGCGAAGACCGGGAACGCGTTGCCGGACAACCCGTTCATCAAGTCCGCGAACCCGAACGAACAGCGCGTGTTCACCTACGGGCACCGCAACGTCCAGGGCGTCACGGTCCGTCCCGGCACCGGGCAGGTGTTCACCGCCGAGCACGGGCCGACCATCGACGACGAGGTCAACCTGGAGACCGCGGGCGCGAACTACGGCTGGGACCCCTCCAAGGGCGGCACCGAGACCAGCTACGACGAAAGCGTCCCGATGACCGACAAGCAGCGCTTCCCGGACGCCGTCAGTCCTTTGTGGACGACCGGCGAGATCACCGAGGCGATCTGCGGCGCGGAGTTCCTCACCGGATCGCAGTGGGGAGCGCTCGAAGGCTCGCTGGCCGTGACCGCGCTGAAAGGCCAGAAGCTCCTGCTGTTCCGCCTCGACGACGCGGGCAAGGTCACCGAAGTGACGCTGCCGCCCGAGTTCGACGACAAGTTCGGCAGGCTTCGCGCCGTCCGAAGCGCGCCCGACGGCTCGCTCTACATCACGACTTCGGAAGGCGAGGACGACAAACTGCTGAAGGTCACCCCTGGTGCCTAACGACCGAGGTGCGCGCCGCCGTTGACGTGGACGATCTGGCCGGTGACGTGCCGCGCCTCCGGGCTCGCCAGGAAGGCCACCACTTCGGCGACGTCCGCGGGCTCGCCGGCGCGTTTGGTCAGCGTGTTGCAGATCAGCCACGCCCGGCGTTCGTCGGACAGCTTGCCCTGGAAGAATTCGGTATCCCCGACCAGTCCGGGCGCGACGATGTTCGCGGTGATCCCGCGCGGCCCGAATTCCCTTGCCACATCGACGTTCCACGCCTCCAGCGCGGCCTTGGCCGCACTGGAGGAACCCGCTCCCGTCCGCGCGGCGATGGAGCCGATGGTGACGATCCGCGCGCCGTCGGCGAACCTTTCCCGCAAGGCACGGGTGACCAGCACGGCGCTGAACACGTTCGCGTCGATGTTGGCCTGCCAGTTCGCCGCGAAGGCATTCAGGTCTTCGGCGGGCTCGTTCCGGAAATCGGTGTTCCCGCCCGCGTTGTTGCCCAGGACGTCGACGCGCTCCGGCGGTTCGGCCGGCGCCCGGTCCACCGCGTCGAACAGGACTGGGTTCGCGCCGAGCAGCGTGGCGGCCTCGGTGAGGACCTGTTCGCGGTGGCCGGTGATCGTCACCCGATCACCTCGCGCGGCGAACGCCGCCGCGACCGCGTGACCGATCCCGGTGCCGCCGCCGGTGACCACCACTTCCCCCGTTCTGCCCCATGACCTCCGGCATAGGGACACTAGGCTTCCCCCATGACGAAGATCGACCCGGCGACGACGGCGCTCGTCCTGATCGACCTCCAGACGCGGATCGTCGCGCTGGAGACCGTCCCGATCGAAGGCACCGAGGTCGTGTCGAACGCCGTCCTGTTGCGAGAGGCCTTCAGCGCGGCCGGCTCACCGATCGTCCACGTGCGCGCGCACCGGCCGGGTGTCGACGAGCAACCGCCCGGCAGCGAACTGGTCGCCGAGCTGACGCCTCGTGAAGGCGAGCACCTGATCACCAAGCACACGATCGGCGCGTTCTACCGCACCGGACTCGACGAACTCCTGCGCGGACTCGGTGTGAAGACACTGGTGCTCGCCGGGATCGCCACGGAATACGGCGTCGAATCGACACTGAGGGCCGCGATCGACCACGCCTACGAGACCATCGCCGTTTCGGACGCGATGGCGGGTATCGCCGCGATCTCCCATGAGTCGGCGGTCACGAAGGTGTTCCCGCGGCTGGGCGAAGTGCTCACGACCGCCGAGACCGCCGCGGCGCTGGGCTGAACCATGATCGACAAGATCGCTTGGCTGCACCTGCTCGACGGCCGGATCCTGAGCACCCGCTCGCGCGGCAAATCCGTGTTCTACCTGCCCGGCGGCAAACGCGATCCCGGCGAAACCGACACGGAGACACTGATCCGCGAAGTCCGCGAGGAACTGACCGTCGAGATCGTTCCGGCGAGCATCGAGCCCGCCGGCGTCTTCGAAGCGCAGGCCGATGGCCACGCGACGGGGCTACTGGTCCGGATGACCTGCTACACGGCCGAATTCGGCGGGACACTCACGGCCAGCAGCGAGATCGACGAGGTCGCGTGGCTCGGCTACGAGGACAGGGACCGGGTCTCCGCGGTGGACAAGATCATCTTCGATCACCTGCGGGAGACCGGCCTCCTGCGCTGACTAGTACAGCCGCAGCTTGGGTTTGTGCTCCAAATTGGACAGACCGTTCCAGGCCAGGTTGACCAGATGCGCGGCGACCTCGTCGCGCTTCGGCTTCCTGGCGTCGAGCCACCACTGCCCGGTGAGCGCGACCATCCCGACGAGCGCCTGCGCGTACAGCGCGGCCAGCTTCTCGTCGTAGCCCCGCGCGGCGAACTGCTGCGCGAGGATGTGCTCGACCTGGCTGGCGATGTCGTTCAGCACCGTCGAGAACGTGCCCGTCGAACTCGCGACCGGTGAATCCCGCACCAGGATGCGGAAGCCGTCGTGGGAGTCCTCGACGTAGGAGAGCAACGCGATCGCCGCCTGCTCCAGCATCACCCTCGGGTGTCCACCATGGAGGGTGGACACCATCCGGTCGAGCAGCAGCTGCGTCTCGCGGTCGACGACGACGGCGTAGATGCCTTCCTTGCCGCCGAAATGCTCGTACACCACCGGTTTGGAGACGTTCGCGCGATGCGCGATCTCCTCGATGGACGTGCCTTCGAAACCCTTCTCCGCGAACAGGGCCCTGGCGACGTTGAGCAGCTGCTGCCTGCGCTCGGTCCCCGTCATCCGCACCCGGGCCACCGGAGCGACAGGACGCGCCCCGGTGACCGCTTCACGTTTGGTCCGCCTTCTCCCCGCCATCGCAGAAGACTAACGCGACCTCGCTATTTGCTTTCAGTGGCGATGCGCGCGAGGCGCTGCGGGGTCGGCCAGCGCACGTCGTAGGCCCAGCCGAACTTCTCGAAGATCCAAATCAGCCGCGCGGAAATGTCGATCTGGCCGCGCTGCACACCGTGCCGCGCCGAAGTCGGGTCGGCGTGGTGCAGGTTGTGCCACGACTCGCCGAAGGAGAAGATCGCCAGCGGCCAGAAGTTGGCCGACTTGTCGCGGGCCGCGAACGGGCGCTCGCCGATCATGTGGCAGACCGAGTTGACCGACCAGGTCACGTGGTGCAGCACGCAGACGCGCACCAGCCCGGCCCAGAAGAACGCGGTCACCGCGCCCCAGAACGACCAGGTGATCAGTCCACCGAGGATCGCGGGCAGCACCAGGGTGAGCAGGCTCCACAGCCAGAACAGGTCGTCGACCTTCTTGATGGCCGGATCCTTCACCAGGTCGGGTGCGAACCGCTCCGCGTTGGTCTGGTCGCGGTCGAACAGCCAGCCCATGTGCGCGTGCCAGAACCCCTTGGCGATGGCGACGGGTGTCGTCCCGAACAGCCACGGCGAATGCGGGTCGCCGTCGCGGTCGGAGAAGGCGTGGTGGCGCCGGTGGTCGGCGACCCAGGTGATCACGGGGCCCTGGACGGCCATGCTGCCGGCGATCGCCATCGCGACGCGCAGCCACGGCTTGGCCTTGAACGAGCCGTGCGTGAAGTAGCGGTGGTACGAAACGGTGATACCGAGCCCGCTGATCGCGTAGAAGACCACGAACAAGCCGACGTCGACCCAGGTCAGTCCCCAGCCCCAGGCGAACGGGACGGCCGCGAGCAACGCGGCGAGCGGGAAGATGACCCCGAGGTAGACCGAGAGCTGCACGCCGCTCGATCGATGTCCTTCGATTACCGGCTTGGGGCCCTTCGCGGGCTTCTGGGAACGGTCCAGGGTAGCCGTCATGCAGTCACTTCTTTTCTATGCGCAACCCCGAGGGTTTCCCTAAGGGTGACCTTACCTACGATGCCGTAAGTTACGGTACAGGAGGTTTCGGCCCCTGTGGAGTGCCCGCGACAGTGAGACAACCCCCGGGCGCACGCGGAGGTCCCCGGCATGGCTATCCTGACCAGGATCGATCCGCCGTAGTGTAATCGGCAGCACTTCAGATTTTGGTTCTGACAGTTCAGGTTCGAATCCTGGCGGCGGAGCAGACGAACAGATGACCAGCGGCGTTTTCAACGGTGGGGGTGTGTGCGGCTGACCGAGGACGCGACGACCAGTGGCAGGCGGCCGGCGCTTGCGGAGATGTCCGATGCCTGGCTCTACGGTCGCGCGCGCGAACTCGGAGCGGCCATCCAGCGGGTCAGCTACGCCGAACAGCTGGACATCGTCACCAGCCTCGACGAACTCCTCGACGAGACGCAGCGCCGCGGCGAACCGTTGCTGGTCGCCCAGCTGCTGCGCTACTCGGCGATGGCCAGGCTCGTCACTCGCGGTCTCGCCGCCGAAGCCGAGCCCCGGCTCGACGAGATGCTCGCGCACACCAGACGGCACGGGCTCGCGCTGATGCGGGCCGACGCGCACGCCATGCGCGGCCGCCGTCTTGTGATCGCCAAACAGGAGGACGCCGCCCTCACCGAGATCGCCAGGGCGCTGGCCATCCTCGACGACTCCGCGGTCCCGGACCGCCAGGTCGGCAGGCGCAACTGGGACCGGATGCTGTCCACGACCCTGGTCGACTGCTGGCTGGTGCTGAACCAGCTGGGCGTCTACGAGGCGGCCGAGGAGGCCATCGCCCGCGCCGCGCAGGCGATCCGCGACAGCGCGAGCCCGCATGAGATCGCGCTCCAGCTGATCAACCGGGTCAAGATGCTGCTGGGCTGGGGTCTGCGGCTCGAACGCATCGAGCGCTACGACGAGGGCGCGGACAAGTTCCGCACCGCGGCGTCGATGGCCCAGGCCGCCGAAGGCCCGTTCACCGAGTCGCTCTTCCCGCGCAAGGCCGGGGTGCCCGCGATCGACCAGGTCGGCGTGCTCGCCGCGGCCGCCGCACTGGCGTCGCCCGATTCGTCGCATATCGAACGCCTGAACTCGCTGCTGCATCCGGAACTGGTGTTCCCGCACGAACGCGAGATCATCGCCATCGCGCTGGCCCGCTGCCTGGACAACGACGGCCGACGCGAGGACGCCCTGCAGGTGCTCAAAGAGGTCCGCGAGGACAACGAGGACGGCTCGCTGCCGTCGATGCGGTTGAACCTCGCCCGCGAGCTCGCCAGGCTCGACACCACCCCGGACTACGCGTCGGGGGCGAGCCAGTCGCTGATCGACTACGCGACCATCCTGGAAACGGAGATGTGGTCGCTGCGGGAATCGCAGATCGCCACGCTCAACGCGCGCCGGGAGCACGAACGCCTGTCCGCCGAGCACGGCGCGATCACCCAGCAGGCCCTCCAGGACCCGCTCACCGGGTTGCCGAACCGGCGCGCGCTCGACGAAAAGCTGCGTTCGCTGGCGTCGTCCGCCGACGCCCAGCCGCTCGCGGTCGCGCTGGTCGACCTCGACGGTTTCAAGGACGTCAACGACAAGCAGTCGCACGCCGAGGGCGACAACGTGCTCCGTGTCATCGCGAGCACGCTGCGCGACGCCCTGCGCGGAGACGACGTGGTCGCCCGCTACGGCGGAGACGAGTTCATCGTGCTTCTACCTGGGGCTCCGGCCTCCGCGGCGAAGCAGGCGCTGGGGCGTTCTGTGAATGCCGTCGCATCTCTGCCGCACCATCTTTCGCACGGCGTCACCCTCTCCGTCGGCCTCGTCTCGCTTCGCCCGCAGGAACGGGCCGAGCAGGTCCTCGCCCGCGCCGACGCGGCCATGTACCAGGCGAAACGCGGCGGCGGGAACCAGGTTTCGTCGGTGAACTCGATGGCCATCGACCCGGCGACCGGATGGCCCGGTGAGGATGCTCCGACCGACCCCGCGTGGGACTCCGAGCAGCCCACGTAGGATCAATGCCCGACAACCACCGTTGGTGAAATGTTGGGAGAGCCGTGACCGGCCCGCTGAGCACGTTGATCCTCGCCGCGGGTGAGGGCACCCGCATGCGTTCGTCCACCCCGAAGGTGCTGCACCCGATCGCCGGCCGTCCGTTGGTCGAGCACGCGGTGCGGGCCGCCGCGGGACTGAACCCGGAGCACCTGGTCGTGGTCGTCGGCCACGGTCGCGACTCGGTCGGCGCCCGGCTGGAAAAGGTCGGCGAGGCACTCGGCCGCCAGGTCGTCACGGCCGTCCAGGAAGAGCAGAAGGGCACCGGGCACGCCGTCTCGTGCGCGCTCTCCGCGCTGCCCGCCGGGCTGACCGGCACCGTCGTCGTCAGCTACGGCGACGTCCCGCTGCTCGACACCGAAACGCTCGCTTCCCTGGTCGCCGAGCACACCTCCACCGGTAACGCGGTCACCGTGCTGACCGCGGTCGTCGAGAACCCGACCGGTTACGGCCGGATCATCCGCGACGAAAACAACGTCGTCACCTCGATCGTCGAGCAGAAGGACGCCACCCCCGAACAGCACGAAATCGCCGAAATCAACTCCGGCGTCTACGCCTTCGACGCTTCGGTCCTCGTCGACGGGCTCTCGCGGCTTTCGACGGACAACGCGCAGGGCGAGCTCTACCTCACCGACGTCCTCGGCATCGCCCGCGGCGACGGCAAGGGCGTCGGCGCGCTGGTCATCGACGACCCGTGGGTGACCGAAGGCGTCAACGACCGCGTTCAGCTCTCCGTCCTCGGCGCCGAACTGAACCGCCGGATCGTCCGTGGCTGGCAGCGGGCGGGCGTCACCGTCGTCGACCCCGCGAGCACCTGGATCGACGCGGGTGTGACCCTGTCGCGCGACGTCGTCATCGAGCCCGGCGTGCAGCTGAAGGGTTCGACGTCGGTCGGCGAGGGCGCGCAGATCGGCCCGGACAGCACCCTGGAGAACGTCTCCGTCGGTGCGGGCGCGTCGGTGGTGCGGACGCACGGTTCCGATTCGGAACTGGGCGACGGCGTGAAGGTCGGCCCGTTCACCTACCTGCGTCCCGGCTCCAAGCTGGGGACCAAGGGCAAACTCGGCGCTTTCGTCGAGACGAAGAACGCCGACATCGGCGCCGGCACGAAGGTCCCGCACCTGACCTACGTCGGCGACGCGAGCATCGGCGAGAACAGCAACATCGGGTGCTCCAGCGTCTTCGTCAACTACGACGGCGTGAACAAGCACCACACCACGATCGGCTCCCATGTGCGGCTCGGCGCGGACAACACGTTCGTCGCCCCGGTGACCATCGGCGATGGCGCCTACAGTGGGGCAGGCACCGTGATCAGGCAAGACGTGCCCCCGGGCGCGCTCGCCGTGTCCACCGGGCCGCAGCGCAACATCGAAGACTGGGTGTCCCGGCGCAGGCCGGGCACACCCGCGGCGGGAGCAGCTTCCGCCGCGAAGCAGGACACCACCGCCGTGTCCGATTCAAACAAGGGAAACGACGGGGAGTCGCCAGCATGAGCTCGAAGTCCGGAACACCGAAGAAGAACCTGATGCTCTTCTCCGGGCGCGCCCACCCGGAACTCGCGGAAGAGGTCGCCAAGCACCTCAACGTGTCGGTCGTTCCGCAGACCGCGCACAACTTCGCCAACGGGGAGATCTTCGTCCGGTTCAACGAATCGGTGCGCGGGACCGACGCTTTCGTGATCCAGAGCCACCCCGCTCCCATCAACGAATGGGTGATGGAGCAGCTGATCATGGTGGACGCCCTCAAGCGCGCGAGCGCCAAGCGGATCACCGTGATCATGCCGTTCTACCCGTACGCGCGGCAGGACAAGAAGCACAAGGGCCGCGAACCGATCTCCGCGCGCCTGATCGCGGACCTGTTCAAGACCGCGGGCGCCGACCGGATCATGACGGTCGACCTGCACACCGCGCAGATCCAGGGCTTCTTCGACGGCCCCGTCGACCACCTGCTCGCGCAGAACGTGCTGGCCGCGCACATCAACAAGACCTACCACGGCGAGAACATCACCGTCGTCTCGCCGGACTCCGGCCGCGTGCGGCTCGCCGAGAAGTGGGCGGCGCAGCTGGGTGACCGGCCGATCGCCTTCATCCACAAGACCCGCGACCCCGACAAGCCGAACCAGGCCGTCGCCAACCGCGTCGTCGGCAAGGTCCGCGGTCAGCTGTGCGTGCTGATCGACGACATGATCGACACCGGCGGCACGATCGTGAAGGCCACCGAGGCCCTGCTCGACGAAGGCGCGTCCGACGTCGTCATCGCCTCGACCCACGGCATCCTGTCCGACCCCGCCACCGAGCGGCTGTCGAACTGCAAGGCGCGCGAGGTCATCATCACCAACACGCTGCCGATCCCGGAGGAGAAGCGGTTCCCCGGGCTGACCGTGCTGTCCATCGCGCCGCTGCTGGCGCAGGCGATCCAGCAGGTCTTCGAGGACGGGTCGGTCACGTCCCTCTTCGACGGCAACGCCTGATCCAGGCGAAGCAAGGGACCTTTGCTATCGCTCTCTTTCGGAGAGTGACAGCAAAGGTCCCTTGCTCGTTTTCGGCTCCTCGCGAAACGACGCGCACCCGGCCGCCCTGCGTGGCTAGGTTCCGTACATGGGGAAATTCAAGTTCGGCGTGAACCTTTGGGGCGCCGAGAATCATGAAGACTGGGTCGCGAAGTGCCGCCGCGTCGAGGCCCTCGGATACGACGTCATCTCCGTGCCCGATCATCTCGGCCCAGGACGGAACGCGCCTTTCCCGGCGCTGACCATGGCCGCCGCGGTGACCCAGCGGCCCCGCGTCGGCACTCTTGTTTCCAATATGGCCTTCTACAACGCCGCGCTCTTCGCACGCGAAGTCGTCACCACGGTGAAGATGACGGGCGACCGGCTGGACCTCGGGCTCGGCTCCGGCCACATGAAATCGGAATTCGACGAAGCAGGCCTGCCGTGGACCCCGGCCAAGGAACGTATCGAGTACCTCGCCAAGAGCCTTGACCACCTGCGTGAACACTTCGCCGCCGAAGGAATCACGCCTCCCCCGCTGCTCATCGCGGGCAACAGCGACGGCGTGCTCTCCCTCGCCGCCCGCGAAGCCGACATCGCCGGCTTCGCGGGCCTTCGTCAAGCACCAGGGAAACCGCCGGGCACGTTCCGGCTCGACGACGCCGAGCGCATGGACGAACGCGTCGCCTTCTTCCGTTCACACGCGAACGGCCGCGATCCCGAACTGAACATACTCGTCCAGCGGGTCGTCGTCGCGGACGACCGGCGCGCGGCCGCCGAGGCCTGGCGTGAAGAAGTCAAGGACCAGGACGGCCTCGACGTCGACGCCCTGCTCGAAACGCCCCAATTGCTGTTCGGGACCACCGACGAGATGGTCCGGCAGCTCCAGGAGCGTCGCGAACGGTACGGCTTCTCCTACATCACGGTGTTCGAACCGATGCTGGAAACGTTCGCGCCGGTCGTGCGGGAACTGTCCGGTCAGTAAGCGACGCAGAAACGCTGACGGCGGTGTTCCGGCTTGTCGATCTCATCGACGAACGCGATCGCGTAGTCGGCGCCGCCGATCTTCGAACCGCCGTTCTCGTCGGTCAGGAGCACGTCGCCGCCGAGCCGGAACTCGCCGGTCCGCTCGCCCTCGGCCCACGCGCCGAACTCCGCGGCCGGGCTGACGTAGAACCAGTCGACATCCTCAGGAAGCTTCCGGAACGCTTCGAGAACCTCGGCGTGCGCACCCGCTTCACCCTTGTACTCGTCCGGGAACTCGGGGGTGTCGATCAGTCGCGGCCCGCCCTCGGCCACGTGCAGGCTGCCCGCCCCGCCGACCACGCCGATCCGCGCGCCGTTGTCCTTCGCGACCTGAGCGATCGAGGGCACCGCGTCGAGCAGACCACTCTGCCCGTGAACCGCGATGACCAGGACATCGGCGCCCTTGGCGACATCGGCCAAGAAGCCCTCGTCGTAGAGCGAGCCCGCCCTGGTCCCCTCGCCTTCGGCGTTCCTGGACACCACCAAGACGTCGTGACCGCGGCCGCGGGCCTCCGCGGCGATCTTCCCGCCCGCGTACCCGGTTCCTCCGAACACAACCAACTTCGCCATCGCGTTTCTCCCTTTTCATCGGCGACCACGCCGATGCTAAGAACGCGAGTTCGGCTACTTCAACGTATGCAACGCACCCCGAGGTGAGCGTGCAGGTCAGCCGCCCAGCGTGGCGAACTCGGACTTGAGCTTTTCGCGAACACCGTTGACGTCGACCGGAGCCCGGACCTCACCTTTGGCCGACGGCTTCGCCTGCACCTGATAGCTGGCGTTCCGATTCGGCAGTTTGAACTTGACCTCGCAGCTCATGCTCGTCGTGGTGTCCGGCGCCGCGTCGGCGTCCGCCGTGCAGCTCTGCGCGCCGAGGGACTGCGCGGTGAAGTCGACGGTCAGCTTCAGGTGCACAGGCGTCCCGCTCACGCCGCCGATGACGGAGTTGGCGACGTCGATGGTCGCCCGGCAGGTCCCGACGAAGTCCGTGCAGTCCAGCTTGTCGTTGACGACGCTGACCCTGACCTGGGTGAGCGCGTCGAACGGCTGCCCGATCCCGCCGATCGCGCCGTCCAGATCGGTCTGGAGTTTCTTGAGCGCATCCCCGGCGAGCGGCTCGACCCGCATCTCGGCGCCGAGCGTCTTGCCGCCCGCCGCGGCGACGAGGGAAGGCGCGAAACTGACGACACGGTGCGGCGCCGAGGTGGTCACCCGCAGTGCTCCGAGCCCGCTCCCGACGTCGTAGACCTCGGTCCCGTCGGGCAACTTCGAACGGACCGGATCGGTCAACGGGTTCATCCCGGACACCGCGGTCCTGAGCGTCGACGCGGCCTTGCGCGGGCTGAGCACCTCGACGGCGTTCACCGGCAGATCCGAGCTGTCCGTACGGACCCAGTTGGTGCCGTACTGGTCGCTGTCGCCGAGCCCGTGCGCCTTCCAGTACTCCGGCGTCGCCGAGAGGTACAGCTGCTTGTCGGCGGAGATGACCTGGATGGTCTGGCCGTCGACCGGCAGCGCGCCGTGCGCGCTCCCGTTCCGGGTGATCCGGAACTGTAATTCCGCGGGCTGACCCGACGCGTCCTTGATCGTCGATTTGTACACGACGGCCGGAGCCTGCTCCAGCGCCTTCAGCGCGCTCTCGACAGCGCCGCGTTGCTCCGCGCGCCGATCCACCCGCTGCTGCTCGGCGGACGGGATCCCGGCCGCTCCGTCGATCGCGACGTCGCAACCGGCCACGAGGCAGCACAGGGCGGCGATCGCGCCGATCTTCGACCGTCGTGCCGGCATCCCGTCCCCTTAGTCTCGCGTGCGAGCAGATCACACCTTAGAAAAGGGGTCGCGCACCACCGCATCCGCGGGTTCGCGAAGCAGCTGTCACCGACTTGTCACCTGTACGAGCCACCCGCCGAGACCCCCGCACGACCGGTTGGTCTACACTTTCCCGGTCTCGGCGAGGCGGGTTCCGTGAGCACCTGGTGCCCGACGTGATCGACGCGGCGGCTTGAGTGGCCACACGCGGTCGAGCACGCCTGTGGAATTCGCCGCCGAACACCAGAACCGCCCCGAACCATCCCCACCTCAGCATGCTTTCGCTGAACATGTTGGTGAATTGAAGGAGTGCTACACCGTGTCCGAGGTACGCCTGTCCGTCGAGCCCCGCACCGAATTCGGCAAGGGTGCCGCGCGCCGCACGCGTCGCGCCGGCAAGATCCCCGCGGTGCTGTACGGGCACGGCTCGGAACCGCGCCACTACGCCCTGCCCGCCATCGAGTTCGCCCGCGTCGTGCGTGAGAACGGCAGCAACGCCGTCATCACCCTCGACCTCGAGGGCAAGAGCGAGCTGGCGCTGACGAAGACCATCGTCGTCCACCCGCTGAAGAACTACATCGAGCACGTCGACCTGCTGGTCGTCATCCGCGGCGAGAAGGTCACCGTCGACGTCCCCGTCGTCGTCACCGGCACCCCGGGCCCGGGCACCCTGGTCACCACCGACCTCGACACCATCCAGATCGAGGTCGAGGCGCTGCACATCCCGGAGCAGGTCGAGCTCTCGGTCGAGGGCGTCGAAGCCGGCACCCAGATCCTCGCCTCGCAGGTCACCCTGCCGCAGGGCGCCACCCTGGTCACCGACCCCGAGGCGCTGGTCGTCGCCGTCAACGAGGCGCCGTCCGAGTCCTCGCTCGAGGGCGACGAGGCCGAGGCTGCGGAGACCACCGCCGAGGACGCCGAATAAAGTCACCGATGTGACCGAAGCAGTACTTCCCGGGGCCGGCGAGCAGATCCTGCTCGTCGGCCTCGGCAATCCCGGCCCCCAATACGCGGGCAACAGGCACAACGTCGGCTTCATGGTGCTCGACGAACTCGCCGGCCGCGTCGGCGGCAAGTTCAAGACCCACAAGAGCGGCGCCGAGGTCCTCGAAGGCAGGCTCGCCGGGCAGCGAGTGGTCCTGGCGAAGCCGCGCTCGTACATGAATCTCTCGGGCGGCCCCGTCGTGGGCGCGGCCCGGTTCTACAAGATCCCCCCGGCCGGTGTCGTGGTCGTCCACGACGAGCTGGATGTCGACTTCGGCGCGCTCAAGATGAAACTGGGCGGCGGCGACAACGGCCACAACGGTCTCCGCTCGATCACCAAATCGCTGGGCACGAAGGACTACTATCGGGTCCGGTTCGGTGTCGGCCGCCCTCCGGGGCGGCAGGATCCGGCGGATTTCGTGCTGAAAGACTTCTCGACGGTCGAACGCAAAGAACTCGCTTTCGAGATCGATCGTTGCGCCGACGCCGTTGAAGCGCTCATCAGCACCGGTCTCGCCGCGGCCCAGAATACCTTCCACGCTGGGTGAACCCGCTCACATGGCAGTGCGTTACAGCTCGTCACTCGAAGGCGTTTCACCACGCCCTGATCGAGTCGTGGAGTAGCGCGAGCTCTTCCGGGGAACTCTCAAACCCGTTAGGACGGAATGCGGAGATCGCATTCCCCACCGAAACCGGAGAGAGTTTCATGTCGTTTACGGCCGAAGACATCACCGGCGCCACTTTCCCGAACGCCCCGATCGGGCGACGCGGATATGCCAAACACGAGGTCGACGCGTTCCTGGAACGGATCGCCGACACGATCTCGGACCGGGACGACCTGACGGCCGCCGAGGTCCACCACGTCATGTTCTCGCGTCCGTTGATCGGTAAGCGCGGCTACGACGAACGCGAAGTCGACGATTTCCTCGACAAGGTCGAAGCACAGCTCGCCCACCGGACCGGCCAGCACGCGCTCGGTGTGCCCGGCGCCCGCGAAGAGGACGAAGCGACCGCCGAACGCGCCGTCCCGGACCGCGGCCCCGTCGAGTTCCTGCGGGAGCGCTAGTGCCCGTCACCGCCTTCGAGGCCAGAACCCGGCAGTTCGACCGGGCGCCGATCGGCGCCCGCGGCTATCACGAACCCGCGGTCGACGCCTTCCTCGAACGGGTCGCGGCGACCCTCGACGGCGATGACGACCTGTCGGTTTCAGACGTCCACAACGTGGCTTTCGCCAAAGCCCCGCTGTCGAAACGAGGCTACGACCCGGCAGCCGTCGACGCGTTCCTGCGAGACGTCGAGGGAACACTGGCCGGGTTGTCCCATTCCGCCGGCTACTACATAGCGCCTGCCTTGGAGCACACCCATACCCGCAAGCCACCTTGGCGACGCCGCTGACCACCGGGAGGTGCAGCGAAGGGGCCGGGTCCGCGATCTTCGCGGACCCGGCCCATTCGTGTCAGCTGGTCGCCGCGTTCTTGGCGATCTTGTCCGCGAACTGGACGGCGGTCGCGGCCCGCTTCACCTTGCCCGAGGGCGTCTTGGGCAGGCTTCCCGCCGGGAGCACCACGACCGCGAAGGGCCGCATGTCGACGGCGCCGCGCACCTTGGCCGCGACCTCCTTCGCCAGCGCCTTCTCCGCTTCCGGATCCCCGGCGAGTTTCGATTCGACCACGACGGCGAACCGTTCACGGCGGCTGCCGGCGTCGAGCCGCACGGCCACGGCGTTCCCCGCTCGGACCCCCTCGACCGAGGTCGCCGCGCGTTCGATATCGGTCGGGTACAGGTTCCGGCCGCCCATGATGATGACGTCCTTGCGACGGCCGCAGATGACGATCATGCCATCGACCAGGTAGCCGAGGTCACCGGTGAGCAGCCAGCCGTCCTCGTCCTGCGTCGCGAGCGGCCCTTCCATGGTCAGGTACCCCGGTGTCACGGCCTCGCCGCGCAGGCGGATCTCCCCGACCTCGCGTTCTCCGAGCACCGTTCCCTTGTCGTCGACGATCTCGGCCTCGAGCCCGTCGAGCGGCGGCCCGAGCACCGCGAACGACCGGACTTCGTCGGTCCCCCGGCGCGGGTCACCCTCGGGGACCGGCACCGCGCGGTTGTCCGCCTCGAGCGCGTCGGCCTCGACCACGTCCAGCGTCAAGCCGGTGAACAACGGCGCGAACGAAACCGCGAGAGTCGCCTCCGCCATGCCGTACGCGGGGAACACGCATTCGGCGGGCATCTTGAAGCGTGCCCCAGCCTCGACGAACGTCTTCACGGCTGTTTCGTCGATCGGCTCGGCGCCGTTCAGCGCGATCCGGAGCTTCGAGAGGTCGTACGCGTCGTCGTCCTCGACACGGGCCATCCGCCTGCCCACGATCGCGTACGCGAAGTTCGGCGCGGCCGTGGTCGTGCCGTTGTACTTGCTGATCAGCTGCGGCCAGATCAACGGTCCCGACAGGAACTCCAGCGGCGTGATCTTGACGAGCTCGACGCCGAACGTCATCGGCACCGTCAGGAACCCGACCATCCCCATGTCGTGGAAGGTGGGCAGCCACGAGACCATCACGTCGACGTCGAAATCGAACTCTGCCCGGTCGACCATCGCCTTGACGTTCGAATACAGGTTCCCGTAGGTGATCTGAACGGCCTTCGGGTCGGCCGTCGACCCGCTGGTCAGCTGCAGGAGCGCCGTGTCCGATTCGGCTGTCGGCACGGGCTCCGGCAGCGGTTCGGCCTCGAGCAGCTCGGCGATGACTTGGAAGGCGATGCCGTGCTCCGTGAGCACCGGCGCCAGCTGATCGAACGGCTCACCGAGCAGAACCAGGCCGGACCCGATCATCCGCAGCACGCGAACGGTGTCCTCGGCCCATTCGGCGAGGTCTGTGCGCTGCGTCGGCTGGTGCAGCATCGTCACGCTGCCGCCGGCGAGCCAGACCGCCTGAACCGTCGGCGCGATCAGCGACGGCGCCGCCGCCAGTACCGCGACCGCTTTGCCGGGTTCCAGCCCAGCCGCCACCAGACCCCCGGCGACCCGCTTGGCCTGCTCGTGAATCTCGGCCCACGTACGCCGAACCGGCTCCTTGGGCTCCCCGGTGACCATTCCCCGCTGCTGACCTCGCCCCGCCGCGGTGGCGACGAGCGTGTCCACGAACCGACTCATGCGCGTCACACTACTGTCCGCGCTGAACGGCCCGCTCGCCGTCGAGCGAACTCATTCGATCGCTTCGGAGGTCTCGAGCCACTGGGCCTCGACCTCCTCCTTCTCCGTTTCGACGGCTTTCAATTCGGTGTTCAGCTCGATGAGTTTCGTCGGATCGGTCGCCGCGGCGAGCAGCGCCGCATGCAGCTTCTCTTCCTTCGCGTGCAGCTGGTCGAGCTTGCGCTCGAGGCGGGACAGCTCCTTCTGGGCCGCCCGCTGTTCCGCGGCGTTCTTCCTGGGCGCGGAGGCCTGCGCGTTGCCGCTCTTTCGGTCTCCGCCGGCCTTCTCGAGTTTCTTGGCGCGCCGGTCGAGGTACTCCTCGATCCCGCCCGGCAGGTGGGTCACTTGCCCGTCCCCGAACAAGGCCACGATCGTGTCGCAGACGCGTTCCACCAGGTATCGGTCGTGCGAAACGACGACGAGGCTGCCCGGCCAGGAATCCAGCAGATCTTCGAGCTGCTGCAAGGTGTCGATGTCGAGATCGTTCGTCGGTTCGTCGAGCAGCAGCACGTTGGGCTCGGCCATCAGGAGCCGGCACAGCTGCAGACGGCGCCGTTCACCACCGGAAAGGTCCTCGACCGGCGTCCACTGCCTCGCGGCGGGGAAACCCAGCTTTTCGGCCAGCTGGGAAGCGGTCAGCTCCTGCTTGCCGAACACGACCCGGCCGGAGACCTCTTCGATCGCCTGCAGCACGCGCAGATCGCCCGGCAGGTCATCGAGCTCCTGGCGCAGATGCGCGAGGCTGACCGTCTTGCCCTGGATCCGTCGTCCCGTCTCGGGTTCCCTGTCGCCGCCGAGCAGCTTGAGGAGCGTCGTCTTGCCGGACCCGTTGACGCCGACCAGGCCGATCCGATCGCCGGGCCCGATCCGCCAGGTGACGTGATCGAGCAGAGTGCGGTCGCCGACGGTCAACGTGGCGTCCTCGATCTCCAGCACGGTCTTCCCCAGCCGACGGCGGGCGAACGCCTGCAGCTCGACCGAATCACGCGGCTCCGGCACGTCGGAGATCAACGCCTCCGCCGCCTCGACGCGGTATCGCGGCTTCGACGTCCTGGCCTGCGGACCGCGACGCAGCCATGCGAGCTCTTTACGTGCCAGGTTCTGCCGCTTTTCCTCGGCCGTCGCCGCAAGCCTCGCCCGCTCGGCCCGCGCGAAGATCCAGTCCGCGTATCCGCCTTCGTACTGCTCGACGCGACCGTTGGCGACCTCCCAGGTCACACTCGCGACCGTGTCGAGGAACCACCGGTCGTGGGTGACGACCACGACCGCGATCTTGCGGTTGAGCAGGTGATCCGCGAGCCAGCGCACACCTTCCACGTCGAGGTGGTTGGTGGGCTCGTCGAGGACGACGAGGTCCAGTTCACCGGTGAGGGCGGCCGCCAACGCGACACGGCGCCGTTCGCCACCTGACAGGTTCGCCGTCGCCTTCTCGATACCGAGAGCGGTGATGCCCAAACCATCCATAATGGACCGGACACGCGCGTCAGCGGCCCACTCGTGCTCCGCGCCGTAGCGCTCCAGCACGACGTCTCCGACCGTGCTGCCGTCGGGAAGTTCGGTCCGCTGGGTGACCACCGCCATCCGCAGGCCCCGGACTTGACTGACACGTCCCGCGTCCGGCTCGCTGATCCCCGCGAGGACCTCCAGCAGCGTCGTCTTCCCGCCCCCGTTGAGACCGACGACACCGATACGCTGCCCCTCCGCCACACCGAGCGAAACACCGTCGAGCAGCGGGCGCACCCCGAAGGACTTGCTCACCGACTCCAGGTTGACCAAGTTGGCCATGCCTCAGCCGATCCTTTCCAAAAAGCTCGCACCACAACGAATTAGTCGGTGTCCATTTCGGACACCCTCATGCGTGCACCCGAGGCGGCGACGGCCGCGGCGCGTCGTCTCCGCCGACCAGCCGGGCTCCGGGGACCGGCCCGTGCGCGACGCGCACCGTGCGACAGACACCCGCGCCGGACAGCTCCGCGGCCACCTCGACGGCCGACTGGGCGTCCGCGCACAGGAACGCGCAGGTCGGCCCGGATCCGGACACGGTGCCGGCGAGCGCCCCCGCGTTGACTCCCGCCCTCAATGTGCGACGCAGCCCCGGACGCAACGAGACAGCGGCCGCCTGCAGGTCATTGCCAAGAAGCAGCGCCAGCTGCCGCGGGTCGCCGGATGCCAGCGCCTCCACCACCGGAGTGTGCGAGCCGATTCGCGGCGGGCTGCCCTCTTCACGCAACTTGTCCAGCTCGCCGAACACCCGTGGAGTCGAAAGCCCACGCTGGTCGAAGGCCAGGACCCAGTGGAAGGTGTGCCTCGACAAGACAGGCACCAGCTGCTCGCCTCGGCCGGTGCCCAGCGCTGTCCCGCCGTAGAGCGCGAAAGGTACATCGCTACCGAGCTTCGCGGCGATACCCGCCAGTTCGTCCCGGGAGATGTCGAGCTTCCAAAGCGACGCGAGCCCCACCAGCGTCGCGGCCGCGTCGGCACTGCCACCGGCCATCCCGCCCGCGACCGGGATGCCTTTGCGCAACACGACTCTGACCTTGGACTCGCCGTCCGCCTTGCCGACGTGAGCCGCCAACGCCTGCGCCGCCTTCCAGGCGAGGTTGTTGGCTCCTGTCGGTACGGAACCTTCACCTTCGCCGTAGACCTCGACACCGGGGTCCTCGGTGACCGCGACGGTCACCTCGTCGGTCAGGGAAAGCGCCTGGAACACGGTCACCAGCTCGTGGTAACCGTCCGGGCGTACGTCACCGACCGACAGGTGCAGGTTGACCTTGGCGGGAACCCTGACGGTCACTGGGGGCGGTACGACGGCGAGCACGCGTCAAGCCTACGTGGCCGCTCCACTTGCGCTGTCACCAGGAGAAAGAGAACGGACGGGTCGGACGCGAACGGGCCGCCCGGACGAAATTCGTCCTGAGCGGCCCGTTCGCGGAGAAATCAGGCAGCGACACCCTGCGGCCCGCGGACCGGGTGGGTCACGTGGCCGCCACGTTCGGCGATCCAGGCGAGCGCGGCGTCCGCGCGCTCACCACGCACCCCGAGGCGGAACCGGCCGACCGGCGTGTCGCCGATCCGGGTCAGGCCGCCCCCGATGGTGGCGAGTTCGACGTCGAAGCGACCGGCGGCCTCCGGCAGCAGCGCACCGACCGAGGCGAAGCCGACGAGCACGACGTCCACCGCGCGGTCGTACTTCGAGGCCTGTGCCCGCCCGGTTTCGATGGCGGGAAGCAGCGCCTGCGCGGTCCGGCTGTTCGGGTCGGAGACCAGGTCGAGCACGGTTCCGCGTTCGATGATCGCGCCGGCCTCCAGAACCGCGACGTCGTCGCAGACACGGCGGACCACGCCGGCGTCGGGAGTGGTGAGCAGCACGGTGACGCCGAGCTCGGCGCGCGCGCGGTCGAGCACGGTCAGGACCGCGCCGGACTCCTCGGGCTGCACGCCCGCGGTCGGGTCGTCGGCCAGGAGCACGGACGGCCCGGCGGCCAGCGCCTTGGCGATGGCCACGCGGCGCAGCTGCCCCGCGGACAAGTCGCCCGGTCGCTGCCCCGCACGGGGGGTGAGCCCGACCAGGTCGAGCAGGTTGCCGACCCGGTTGCGGCGCTGCGGCCCGTCGAGGCCGAGCTGCTCGAGCGGCGAAGCGATGTTGCCGGCGATGGTGCGCTCGGCGAGCAATTCCGGCTTGGTGCTCACGACTCCGACCTGGCGCCGGATTTCGCGGAGCCGGCGTCCGTCGAGTGTCCCGGTGTTGAGGCCGTCGAGACGGACGACGCCGCGGTCGGGACGCTCCTGAAGACCGATGCACCGGGCGAGGGTCGATTTGCCGGAGCCCGCCGGACCGACGACCCCGAACAGCGAGCCTGCTTGGATGTCCACGCTCACATCGCGCAGTGCGACGACGGGATTTCCGTTGAGGGGAAAGGACTTGGACAGGTTTTCGACAGTGATCACGAAGGGCTCCATGCACATGGGGCGCTGCTTCTTTCGAGCGCGCCAACCGTCACCGAGTAACCGTCCGGGAAACGAACGGATTCAGAGATAAGGGAAAGGACTCAGGCAGTAACGGTGGAGCGTCGACACGCACTTACCGTGCGGCGACCTTCATCGACGACACGTCGCCTGGTCAGCAGGAGCGGGTGGGTGACCCTGTTCATTAGGCACAGCCTCCATCGGTCCTGGCGGTAGCACCTGCCCTGTGGAGGGTGGTTGCTGCGACTTCGGCGAGCCAGGTCTCTCAGTCGCTCGGGATGGCTTATTGAGTAAAACCGATCCCACTGGATGAAAGCAAGCGCGTAGGCGCAGATCACACGTCTGGTCGCGTCCATCATACAGGATGGGAAGTCCATATTATGAGACGCCAGTAGGCGTATCTACGTCACGACAGGCGCGCTGCCTGCTAAGACGAGGTCCGCCCACGCCGAATCGAGAGGAGGAATCACGCAGGTGCGCGGCCTTGGCCTGCCGCCGTTCGCGCGGCTCCGGTCACACCTGCGACACGTGGTCAGCCGGCGGCCGCGGCGATCCGGGCGAACTGATGAACGTCCAGCTGCTCCCCGCGAGTCTTGGGGTCGATACCCGCCTTTTCGAGCAGTTCCCCCGCGCGTTCGGCGGAACCGGCCCACGACGCCAACGCGGCACGCAAGGTCTTCCGCCGTTGCGAGAAGGCGGCGTCGACGACCGCGAACAGCCGTTCCCGATCCACGGACGACACCACGTCGCCCCGTTCGAACGCGACCAAGGCGGAGTCGACGTTCGGAACGGGCCAGAACACCGCCCGGGGCACCGCGGCGACCTTGCGCGTCTTCCCGTACCAGGCGAGCTTGACGCTGGGAACGCCGTAAGTCCGGCTTCCCGGACCCGCCGCCATCCTGTCCGCGACCTCGGTCTGGACCATTACGAGACCGCTGGTCAGCGACGGCAGTTCGGCGAGCAGGTGGAGCACGACGGGAACGGCGACGTTGTACGGCAGGTTCGCGACGAGCGCCGTCGGCCGCGCGGGCAGATCGTCCGCGGTGATCCGCAACGCGTCCGCGCCGACGACCGTCAGCCTTTCGCCCCCGCCTCGTTCTGCCACGGTGCTCGGCAGCCGCCCCGCCAGGACAGGGTCGATTTCAACCGCGACGACCTCGGCGCCGGTCGCGAGCAGCCCGAGTGTCAGCGAGCCGAGGCCCGGCCCGACCTCCAGGACGACGTCCCCTTCGCCGATCCCCGAAAGGTCGACGATGCGGCGCACCGTGTTGGGATCGTGCACGAAGTTCTGACCGAGCTTCTTGGTCGGACGTACGTCCAGCTCGGCCGCCAGCGCCCTGATTTCCGCAGGACCGAGCAGTTCAGTCACCCGACGATCGTAACCAGGTCCGGTAAGCCACGATTGGCCGGTGGACGACGTCGCACTCGATGGGGAAAAAGTCCGGCTGCGCGAATGGCGCCCGTCCGACCTCGGGCCGCTCCTCGACTTACTCGATCCCGCGCGGCCTTGGCACGAAACGAACGGGCCCTACTTCGGCACCCCGACCACAGCCGCCGCCGAATCCACGGCGCGCGAACTCACCACGATCAAGTCCGATCCGCCCGATCCCCGCACCAGCCTCGCCGTGTGCGATCTGAGCGACGGAAGGCTGATCGGCCGGGTCAGCTGGTACTGGGAAAGCAGGCAGACCGACTGGCGGCGGATGGGGCTGGTCATCTACGACGAGCGGTATTGGGGCGGCGGGTTCGGCACCGAGGCCTTGCGCATGTGGACGACCTACTTGTTCTCCCGCACCGACGCGCTCCGCCTGGACTTCGCCACGTTCTCGGGTAACCCGGGAATGATCGCCGTCGGGCGACGGCTCGGGTTCGTCGAAGAAGGCCGGTTCCGGCGCGCACGGCGCTGGTCCGGCGGCGTCCACGATTCCGTCGTCTACGGGGTGCTCCGCGAGGAGTGGGCCCGGATGCATCGCCAGGGCAAGGGCCCGGCCGGATCCGACCCCACCATCCGTATGGCTTTCCGAAGCGACACGCATCCCACTCAAGGGTGATCGGCGCAGGTTCGCACCGCCGGAGCGTGATGATCATCCACCCGATCGATACCGTGCATTCGTTCGAATCCGCCTCGACAATCGAGGGATGACCAGTACAAACATTCCCAAGACCTTCCCGCTCAACCTGCCGGAAGGTGACGCCGACCTGCTTCTCGACGAGTTGCAGACGCGGCTACGCGAAGGGCGACGTCTTGTCGCCGAAGTCGGCCAGATCCTGGCCGAGATCGAGTCACGTGGGGTCCGTGAGCTCTACGGACACAACTCGATCGCCGTCTTCTACGAGCATGTGGCCCGGGTACCTCGAGCAGAGGCTCAGAGAGTGACCGGCAGAGCGCTGGCGCTCAATTCGAGACGGGCGCGCGACGGCACGTCGATCGACCCCGTCGCGCCCCTGACCGGTACTGCGGCCACCACCGGCGCGCTGGCCGAGGCCAGCATCGACCGGATCGTCACGGTCATGAAGAGGCTGCCCGAGCACGTCACCGCGAGCGCACGCCTCGAGGCCGAGGAGGGCTTGGTCGAGCTCGCCCGCGTCGCGAGACCGCGCGACGTCACGGTGGCGGGCACAGAGCTGCTCGCACAACTGGACCCGGATGGAGGACCCAAAGACGACCCCGCTCCGCAAAGGCGGCGGAGCGACTTCTGGTTGCGCCAGAAACGAACCGGCCGCTGGGACATGCGCGGCGACCTCGATGCCGAGACAGGCGCCCGCCTGAACGCGCTCCTGGTACCACGGGCCTATCCGGTCCCCGATGGAGAAGCCGACGACCGTTCGCCGGCTGAAAGACGCGGCGACGCGTTCTCAGAGATCGTCGAGCTCGCGGAAACCGGCCCGGACATCCCTTTGCCCCGGAAGAGCTCGGAGCAGGTCGCCGAGCAGTCCTCGGCTGCCGAGCCCGCCGAGGAGTCGGCAAACCGTCCTAAGCCCGCCCAGGCGCCGCCTCAGGGCCGCCAAAGCCCGCCTCACGGCGGTGGAGGTGTTCGAGAACCGTCCAGGAACGTGGCACATATACGGCCCGCGCGCTGGTGGGCGAGACTCTCGAGACCGCGAGCCGGGAACCCGGCTCATCCTCCGAAGCCCCTAACGGCCTGAAGGCCACCTTGCGGGCGAACCCACACGGTGACCTTCAGGAAAGGAGGATGATCTGGCGTCAGGCCTTCTTGCCACAGTGCGGCCAAGCGCCGTAACCGCCACGGTCCTCGCGGACCTTCTCGGCGACAGCGATCTGCTGGGCCTTGCTGGCCTGGTGCGGGTACGCGGCGTACTGGTCGCCGCCATAGGCGTCCCAGGTGCTCTTGTTGAACTGCAGGCCACCGTAGTAGCCGTTGCCGGTGTTGGCGGACCAGTTACCGGTCGACTCGCACTGCGCGATGCGGTCCCAGGCGCCGGCGTCTCCGATGACCGGATCGGCGGGCTTCTTGGTACCGACCTTGACGATCTTGGGCTTGGCCTCGGTGAGGACCTCTTCCGAGACCTTCTCGCGGCCGACCTCTTTGCCGTTGCGCTTGGTGACCTTGTAGGTCACGGTCTTCTGGCCGGGAGTGCCCGGGTCCTCGACCTTGGTCTTGCCCTTTTCGAGGTTCGGGTCGTCGACCTTCTGCTCCGGCGGCGCGATCTCCTCGTCCTGCTTGACCATGGTGACGCCGGTCCGGCTGATGTGGACCTCGGCGCCGTCGACCAGCTTGACGTCGAGACCGCCCACGGCCTCGTCGTCCGGGCCGAGGGTCATCCGGAGCTCACCGAGGAATTCCTTGGTGGTGACCGAGTTGGTCTGAACCTTGCGCGGTTCGTTCGCGCCGTCGTAGACGGTGACGTTCTTGAGGGTCTTGACCTCGACGGTGGCACCTTCGAGCGGCAGCTCGCCGTTCTGCGGGAGCGAGGTCCAAGTGCCGGCCTTGGCGAGGTCGGCACGACCGAGCTGGTTCAGCGCGTCGCCGAGGTTGGTCGCGCGGACCCAGGACTCCTGCTGCGGTGCGCCGTCGACGATCAGGTTCAGCTTGCGGCCACGCTCCAGCTTGATGACGCCGCCGTCGCCCACCTCGGCCTGAGGCGAGGGAGAGAGCGAGTCGTGCGCGCCGACCGAGAGGCCGGCGTCTTCGAGGACCTCACCGACGGTGTCGCCGAAGCTGTGGACGGTCTGCTGCTTGCCGTCGACGTCGACCGTGACGCTCTTGTTCATCGCCATCGCGGCCGCGCCGCCACCGCCGAGGGTGAGCAGCACCGCCATGACGGTTCCCTTGAGGAAACGCTTCTTCCAGACGCGGGTCGCGCTCGAGATGACCTCGTCCTTGGTCGCGGCCTTCATCGGCGCGCCCGCGGTGCGGTCTTCGGCCAGCTCGTCCGGGATGACGATCGGCGGGAGCATGGTGGTCTCGGCGCTGATGAGGCGGATCAGCTCGTCGACGTCGACGTCGATCTCGGCCATCAGGGTGTCGGCGTCGGGGCCGAGCGCGGCCAGGACGTCCTGGTGCGTGATGCGCGGATCGTCGGAGTAGTCCAGCTCGCCGTACTGAGTGTCGCGGTCGAGCACGGCAACCGAACCGGAGGAAGCGAAGGTGTTCGTCTCTGCGCCGAGGCGCGAGCCATCCTGCCTACTGCTACCAGTCACTGGGTCGTTCCCTTTCCCAAGACGTCGAGGAGCTCGACAACCACTCCACTACGTCCTTCGTCTCGATGCGCGCTTCGGCACACCTCTAGAAGTCCGACACCCCCAGCCAGCGCCATCGTCACGGTTCCAGGCCGTACCGCTCCTGGTTCCGCTTCCCCGACGTGCACTGACGTGACTGTGGGCGTAACAGCCGGAAACCGCTTGAGCGGGTCCCGACCGGCACGATCACGGGACAGTAACGAACCTCGCCGGGTTGCGCAAACACCGCCTGGAGTGTCGTGACGTTGGTCACTCATCAGAGTGGACCATTGCTGATCACTAATGTCGCAATCCGTTCAACCGGTGGTGACTGTCGGCAATCCGAAGACCCGCTCAGCGGTCGTTCGCACCGATTCGGCCACCTCGTGTACCGCCTCGCCCCTGAGCGAGGCGAGGTGCCGGACCGTGTAGGCGGCGCAGTAGGGCTCGTTCGGCCGCCCACGGAACGGATGCGGGGTCAGGAACGGAGCGTCCGTTTCGACGAGGTACTGGTCCGCCGGAACGATCCGTGCCGCCTCGTGGAGGCCGCGGGCGTTACGGAAGCTGACCGTGCCGGCGAACGAAAGCACGTATCCCGCGTCGACGCACCGGCGCGCGATGTGTTCGTCCCCGGAGAAACAGTGGAAGACGACCTCCTCGGGCGCTCCCTCTTCCTCGAGGATCCGGAGGACGTCCTCGTGGGCGTCCCGATCGTGGATCATCAGCGGTTTGCCGATCCGCTTGGCGAGATCGATATGCCACCGGAAGGCGTCCTGCTGGGCGTCGTGGGGCGAGTAGTCCCAGTAGTAGTCGAGGCCGGTCTCGCCGACCGCGACCACTCTGGACTCTTTGGCGAGACTCTCCACTTCAGATTTCTCGGGCTCGCCGAAATCCTTGGTACGCGTGGGATGGATCGCGACGGCGGCCCAGACCCGCGGGTCCCAAGTGGACGCTTGCGCGGCCCAGCGAGCGGCCGCGAGGTCGTCCGCGACGGTGATCACCCGCGAAACACCGGCGCGTTCGGCGCGGTCGACCATGGCTGTCACATCAGCCGCGGTGACCGCGCCGCACGCGTCGAGGTGGGTATGCGCGTCCACCACCGATACCGGCAATCTGTCCGGGATCGGCGGCAGTTCCTTCTTCTCCGCACCCATCAGCTGATCACTTCGAGATCGGGGCCCATTCGGGACCGGTCTCGCCGAGTTCCGGGTCCAGTTTGGCGAACAGCGGGGTCGGCTTCTCCAGCGGTTTGCCGACCTCGATCGGCACGGACTTCCAGCGTGCCTGCTCGGCCTTGTAGTCGCCGGTGATGATGGGGTTGATCCGGCCGGGGATGTCGAGGTCCTCGACTTCCTGAAGCTCGGGCTGGGCCGCCCAGACGCCCGTGCCACCGAGTGCCTCGTGCACCTTCTGCGCCGAGTGGGGCAGGAAGGGAGTCAGCAGCGTGTTGGCGTCCGAGACGACCTGCAGCGCGGTGTGCAGAACGCTGTCGCGCCGGGCGGGGTCGTCCTTGAGCTTCCAAGGCTCCTGGTCCGACAGGTACCGGTTCGCGGCGGTGACGACACGCATGGCCTCGCTCGCCGCGGCTTTGAACCGTGACCGCTGCAAGTGGGCGCCGGCGGTGTCGAACGCCTTGCGGGAGAGCTCCTTGAGCTCCTCGTCTGCGGCCGTGGGGGCGTCGGGGCGAGGAATGGCACCGACGTTCTTGTGGGCCATCGAGATGGAGCGGTTGACGAGGTTGCCCCACTCGTTGGCCAGTTCGAAGTTGGTCCGGCGGACGAATTCGTCCCAGGTGAAGTCGGTGTCCTGGGTCTCGGGTCCCGCGACCGAGATGAAGTACCGCAGTGT
This sequence comes from Amycolatopsis sp. NPDC043889, assembly GCF_056435645.1. Taxonomy (NCBI): domain Bacteria; kingdom Bacillati; phylum Actinomycetota; class Actinomycetes; order Pseudonocardiales; family Pseudonocardiaceae; genus Amycolatopsis; species Amycolatopsis sp. NPDC043889. Next base: position 346,497 of record NZ_JBWKEC010000004.1, on the reverse strand, counting down.
GTCCGGGCCGAAGTCGCGAAGGAAGTCGTGGACGTAGATGACAGTGCCGCGCGAGGTCGAGAACTTCGAGCCGCTCATGGTGAGAAACTCGCTGGAAACGATCTCGTCGGGCAGGTGCAGCTTGCCGTACTTGCCCGCCACGCCGCCTCGATCGCCTTCGCCGTTGTGGCCGAAGAGCAGCGCGGGCCAGATCTGGGCGTGGAAGGTGATGTTGTCCTTGCCCATGAAGTAATAGGAGCGGGCGTCCGGGTTGTTCCACCACTCCTGCCAGGCGTCCGGGTTACCGGTGCGCCGCGCCCACTCGACACTCGCCGAGAAATAGCCGATGACCGCGTCGAACCAGACGTAGAAGCGCTTGAGCGGCTGGTCGCGCCAGCCGTCCAGCGGGATCTTCACGCCCCAGTCGAGATCGCGGGTGATCGGCCGCGGCCGCATGTCGTCGATCAGGTTCTTCGTGAAGTTGAGGACGTTCGGACGCCAGTCGGTCTTACTGGACAGCCACTTGCCCAGCGTGTCGACGAAGGCCGTCAGGTCGAGGAAGTAGTGCTCGGTCTCGACGAACTTCGGCGTTTCACCGTTGATCCGGGACTTCGGGTTGATCAGTTCGGCGGCGTCGAGCTGGTTGCCGCAGTTGTCGCACTGGTCGCCGCGGGCGCCGTCGTAGCCGCAGATCGGGCACGTGCCTTCGATGTACCGGTCGGGCAGGGTGCGACCTGTGGAGGGGCTGATCGCGCCCCGAGTCGTCTTGGGGACGACATAGCCGTTGCGGTGCAGCGCGAGGAAGATCTGCTGCGTGACCTCGGCGTGGTTGCCCGTGGTGGTGCGGGTGAACAGGTCGTAGGTGAGGCCGAGCCCCTGCAGGTCCTGACCGATCTGGCGGGTGTACTTGTCGGCCGTCTGCTGGGAGGTCATGCCTTCTTTGTCGGCCTGGACGGTGATCGGGGTGCCGTGTTCGTCGGTACCGGACACCATGAGCACCCGGTTGCCGGCCATTCGCTGGTAGCGGGAGAAGACGTCGGACGGGACGCCGAATCCGGACACGTGGCCGATGTGGCGGGGGCCGTTGGCGTAGGGCCAGGCCACCGCGGTCAACACTGGGGTGCTCATGCTTGTTTAGCCTACGGACGTCGTCTAAGGCATTGTTGTCCGGGAGAGGATCGGAGGCCTCCGTGTCCGCCACGCGTCTGCTGGTGCTGGGTGTCGTGCGCATGTACGGGAAGGCACACGGCTACCAGGTCCGGCGCGAGCTTCTCTCGTGGGCGGCCGACAAGTGGGGCAATGTCCAGCCGGGTTCGATCTATCACGCGCTGAAGAAGATGACCACCGAAGGCCTGCTGGAACAGGTCGAGGACGTCGAGACGGGTGGCGGGCCCGATCGCGTCGCCTACAGGCTGACCGAAGACGGCGAGACCGAGTTCTTCGTGCAACTCGGCAGGGCGTTGTCGAGCGACGACGCCACCGGGTACTCGCTGTCTGCGGCGGTCACGTTCATGCCGGCCCTTCCCCGCGCTCAGGTACTTGCCCTGCTGAAGCAGCAGCTGGCGAACATGGAAGCGCACGCACAATCGACTCATTACGCCCGCGAGCACGCGGTCGACCTGGGGAAACCGCCCCACGTGAGCGAGCTGTACCGCCTGTGGAGCGCGCACGCGGAAGCGAACGTGAGCTGGATGCGGGATTTGATCGGCCGTCTCGAAGCCGGCGAGTACGTCATGGCGGGCGAAGGCGACGACGAAGCCGTGTTCGGCGCGCCGCCCAAGTAATCAAATTTGACTACGGAACGACTCCTAGGGCACAGTGCGTCCTGCCACTAGTCAAACTTGACTAGCTGGGCGCCCGAAAGGAGTAGACATGATCAAGGCACGCGGCCTTGAGCGGCGGTTCCGCCGCAAGGGCCGCAATGGGGGCGAGGTCCACGCCGTCAAAGGCGTCGATCTCGACGTGTCGGCCGGGGAACTGGTCGGTTTCCTGGGACCGAACGGCGCGGGGAAGACCACGACCCTGCGCATGCTGACGACGCTGCTCAAGCCCACCGCCGGTGAGGCGACGGTCGGCGGCTGCGACCTGCTCGCCGACCCGCTGGGGGTGCGTCGGCGAATCGGCTATGTCGCCCAGGGCGGCGGCACCGCGCCGGCGAGCAAGGTCATCGAAGAGATCGAATTCCAAGGCCGGCTGTACCGGATGAGCAAGACGGAGGCGTTCGCGCGCGGAGCCGTCCTCGCCGAACAGCTGGACCTGGCCGGGCTCGACCAGCGCACGACCGCGACCCTGTCGGGTGGCCAGCGCCGCCGTCTCGACATCGCGCTCGGGCTGATCCACTCGCCCGGTCTCGTCTTCCTCGACGAACCGTCGACAGGTCTCGACCCGCAGAGCCGGGCGAACCTCTGGGACCACATCCGGAGGTTGCGCGACGAGCAAGGTGTCACGGTCTTCCTGACCACGCACTACCTCGACGAGGCCGACGCGCTCTCGGACCGGCTGATCGTCATCGACGACGGGAAGATCGTCGCCGAAGGCACACCGGACTCGTTGAAGGCGCGGGTTTCCGGTGACAGCGTCGTCATCGGGGTCTCACCGGAATCGGCGGCCGAGACCGCGGAGGTCGCGGGCCGCCTCGAAGGGGCACACGAACTGACCGTCACCGACGGCACCGTGCGATTCCGGGTTCCTCGCGGCGACACCGCGATGCCCGAACTGCTTCGGGCACTGGACGCGCGTGGCATCGCGATGGCGTCCATGCAGGTGCACCGGCCGACGCTCGACGACGTCTTCCTGACCCTGACGGGCAGGAGCCTGCGCGACGCCGAAGAAGGCGCGCCGGTCGACGCCGCCGCGGAGAAGGAGGCCACGCATGTTGCATGACACCTGGTTGATCTTCCGCCGCGACATGCTCGCGGCGTTGCGCAACCCGACATGGCTGGCGATCGGCATCATGCAGCCGCTGCTCTACTTGTTCTTCTTCGGACCGCTTCTGGTGAAGGCCCTCAACGCGCAAGGCCTGTCCGATGTGGACGGCTGGATGATCTTCACGCCGGCGATCATCGCGCAGCTCGCGCTGTTCGGTAGCTCATTCGTCGGGTTCGGGCTCCTCGCGGAGTACCGCTCGGGCGTGGTCGAACGGATGCGGGTCACACCGGTGAGCCGGGTGGCGTTGTTGCTGGGCAAGGTGCTCGCCAACGCGCTGCAGACCGTCGTCCAGGCCTTGCTCATCATCGCGCTGGCGTATCTGGTCTTCGACCTGAACGCGCCGTTCGGCGGCGTCGTACTCAGCCTGGTGATCGTCTTCCTGATGTCGATCACCTTGGCATCGTGCTCGTACGCACTGGCGTTGACGCTCAAGAGCGAAGACACCTTCCCGGCTTTGCTCAACGCGGTTCTCCTGCCCCTGCTGCTGCTTTCCGGAATCCTGATCCCGATCACCGCGCGCTCGGCGCCGGAGTGGCTGTACACGATTTCCCGCATCAATCCGTTCCGGCACGTGGTGGATGTCGAGCGGAGCAGTTTTCGCGGTGACTTCTCGATGGACGCGCTGTTCACCGGGAGCGTCGTGGTGCTGGTCATGGCCGTTCTGGCCATCTGGTGGGGCTCACGGACGTTCCAACGCGAAAACGCCTGAGACACGCTGAACCGAAAGGTCACCTTGCGGCCGCTCCTCGGACGTAGGGTGACCTTTCGGTCGCACTGGGGCGAAATTCGAGGCAGGTGAGTTCGATCGATCCGGAAGGTGAGCACGGCGTCACCCTGTCCCACCGCGAGACGGTGACGGACTGGGCGGCGGTGCGTGGCGCCGACACCCGGTTCGCTTCGGTCGCCGTCACCGAAAACACCAACTGGCGGGACGTCGCGGCGGAACGCAATCTGACCGGCGCGCAGCACGCGGGTATCCACACCGGTGCACGGCACTACGCCCGTCCCGGCGCCGTCCACGACCAGGCCGATCATTTCGTGCGGACGGCGAGCGCGCTCGGCGCCTTCGCGCCCGGTTCGCTCGCGCCCGCGCTCGAGGTGGAGGCGCCCAGCGTCGACGACCGGTTCATCAAGGCGTGGATCAAGCACGTCAGGCATGCGGCGCGCGTCGAACGCGTGCTGGTGTACGCGGGGCTCGACTGCTGGACGAACCGCTTGCACCCGGACAAGTGGGCGGACAGCGAAGTGGTGTTGTGGCTGGTCAGGCACAACGAAATCCCGGGAAGGCCGGGATGGTTCCACTCGCGATTGGGCCTGCATCAGCACGGTTTCGGTACCGGTCTGCCCGGTGTGGACGGACCGATCGCGCAGGACACCGTGGTCTACCCCTTCAAGCTCACGGATGTGCTCTTGTAGTACCCACTGCGTGACGACGGGTGTGCACGATGTCACCGCGCGGTCGCGGATCTCACTTTCTGGCCGACACGGGTTGCCTTTCCGGCTATCCGGACGGTGACAATGTCGCGTGCGGTTGATGTGCGGGAGGCTGCGGACGGACGTCGGGCCCGAACGGGCACTGGCGGTCCTCGGGGTACGCGCCGGGAAGCTCGGACTCGCACCGCCCGCCGCGCTGTGCGGAGAGTGGTTCTCATCGCGCGCGGTCATCGCGCTCAACGCTTCCCTGGCTCCTGTCCGGGACGTGGCGGAAGCATTCGCGATCCCCACCCGGCTGCCTGACATTCGCGACGCGATACCCGGCGCGGTCGGGGGCGGCTGGTTCGGTTACCTGGGTTATGACTTGACCGATCCCGCCGGCCGGTCCGGCGCGCTTCCTCCGGCTGCCTGGGGCTGGGTCGACAGGGTGCTGCGGCTGGACGCGGACGGTACGTGGTGGTTCGAAGCCCTGGTTCCCGACGACGCCCCGGATCCGGTCGACGAAGTGGCCGCGGTGGAATCCGCCCTTGCCGAGGTTCCCGAAGCGACGGCTTGGAGTTCCGGCCCGTTGTCGCGTCCGCTTCCCTCGGAGCACTACGACGCGGTCAAAGCCTGTGTGCACGCGATCGAAGCCGGAGAGCTGTTCCAGGCGAATATCTGCGCTCGCTTCAGCGGGAAGTTCACCGGCGACCCGATCGCGTTGTTCGCCGAGGGTGCACGTCGTCTGGGAGCACGCCGGGCGGCGTTCCTCGGCGGCGACTGGGGCTCGGTCGTGTCGTTCTCCCCCGAGCTTTTCCTTGCCAGGCATGGGCGGCACGTCCGGTCGACGCCGATCAAGGGCACGCTGCCGCGGCGGAACGCCGCCGACGCGCATCTCGCGCAGCGGCTGCGGGAATCCACCAAGGACGTCGCCGAGAACGTGATGATCACCGATCTCGTCCGCAACGATCTCGGGCGGGTGTGCGCCACCGGCACCGTACGGGTTCCCGAACTGCTGGCGGTCCGGCCCGCGCCGGGGGTCTGGCATCTGGAGTCCACTGTGGAGGGATTTCTCGCCGACGACATCGACGACGCCGCACTACTGGCGGCCACCTTCCCGCCGGGCTCCGTCACGGGCGCGCCGAAGATCCGCGCGCTGGATCTGATCGCCGCTCTGGAGCCGGCCGCGCGTGGCGTCTACACAGGCGCGATCGGACTCGCTTCGCCGATCGCCGGGCTGGAACTGAACGTCGCGATCAGAACCTTCGAAATCCACGAAGACACGATCGAGCTGGGAGTCGGCGGCGGGATCACCGCCGACTCCGACAGCGAAGCGGAATGGCAGGAATGCCTGCACAAATCCGCCCCGCTGGAGCGCCTGCTCGGCTGAACTACTTGGTGGGATCCAGCAGAAGCTTGCCCATCGTGCCGCGCGAGCGCAGGGCCTCGTGGGCGGCGCGCGCGTCGGACAGCGCGTACTCACCGCCGGCGATGGCGCGGACCCGGCCGGCGAGTGCCAGCTCGAAAAGCTCGTCGAGCGTGCGCCCGAAGACGTTTCCGGGGAGTTTGAAGGCGTGCGGCAGCCACATCCCGGAAACGGTGGTGCTGTGCCCGAGAAGGTTGCGGGCTTCGATCGGCTTCGGGTTCTCGCGGCTGGCCATGCCGTAGAACGCGAGGCGGCCGAACGGCGCGAGGGCCGCGATGCTCTGGTCCGTGACCGTGCCACCGGTCATGTCGAGCACGATGTCGACACGCTTGCCGCCGTTCGCCTCACGAAGGGCGTCCGTCATGTTCCCGGCGCGCGAATCGATGGCGACATCGGCGCCGAGTTCGAGGGCGAGGGCACGTTTCTCGGCGCTGCTGGCGGTCGCGATGACCCGGCCCGCTCCCCAGGCTTTCGCCAGCTGCACGGCGATGGAACCGACCCCGCCCGCGGCCGCGTGCACGACGACGGATTCGCCGGCTTCGAGGTGGGCGCTCTTGCGCAGCAGGAGCGAGGCGGTGGTGCCCTGGACGATGAAGGAGAGCGCGGTCAGGTCATCGACGCCCTCGGGCACCTCGAAGCTGGTGACGTCGTCGGCCACCGCTCGCTCGGCGTAGCCGCCGCCACCGTTGAGCAGCGCGACGACACGCTTGCCGTCCGCGGTGCGGCCGACGATCTCGCCGCCGGGCACGAGCGGGAGCTTGCTCGGAGCGAGGTACGAGTTCTCGGCCTGGTGCGTATCGGCGTAGTTGATGCCGATCCGGTCGACCTCGACCAGCCGCTGGCCTGGGCCAGGGACGGGATCGGGGAGGTCGACGAGGTTGAGCACCTCGGGTCCGCCGAACTCGGTCACCTGTACTGCGCGCATCCGCATCCTCCTCGTCGGGATGAGACATTCTTACATATGTCTCAGGTATGAGACATGTCGTGATATGTTTCACTCATCGAAACCGCATTCGAACGCCAGTTGACCTCGCCGCGCCCGGACGCCCTGCGCGCGTTCACGATCGCGCGCGCCCGGTTTCTGGAAGGGCGCCGGGTGGACATGGGCGAACTCGCCGGTGAGCTGGGGATCAGCCGGGCCACCCTGCACCGGTGGGTCGGCGGCCGGGATCAGCTGCTGGGCGAGATCCTGTGGTCGATGACCGTCGAGGTCTTCGAAGCGCGGGCTTCCGGCAAGCTCGGCCGCGGCGCCGAAGGGATCGCGGACCTCGTCGGCACCTTCGTCCGGACCGTGAACGGCTCGAAACCGTTCCGGGAGTTCCTGCGCAACGAGCCCGAGCGGGCGCTGCGGATCCTGACGACGAAGGCCAGCGTGGTGCAGAGCCGCGCGATCGCGAAAATGCGCCAGTTCCTCGACGAGGAGGTCACGGCCGGGCGGCTCACCCCGCCGCTGCCGGTCGAGGACCTGGCCTACCTGCTGGTGCGGATCGGCGAGTCCTTCATCTATACGGACGTCATCACCGGCGCGGAGCCCGATGCCGCGAAGGCACACGCGGCCGTGACGGCCTTGCTGTCCTAGCTCTTGCGGGACGCGAGCACCGCGTCGTAGAGCTCCTTCTTCGACACTCCCGCGGCCTCGGCGACCTCGGCGGCGGCGGACTTCAGGCGTTCACCTGCCGAGACACGCGACGCGACCTCCGAGACCAGGTCTCCGACGCTCACCGAACGCGGCGGCGCGCCCGCGAGGACGACGGTGATCTCGCCCTTGACCCCGTCGGCGGCCCAGGCCGCCAACTCAGGCAGATTGCCGCGTTTGACCTCTTCGTAGGTTTTGGTCAGTTCGCGGCAGACGGCGGCGCGACGGTCGGGCCCCAGGACCTCGGCGGCGTCGGCGAGCGTGCTCGCGAGACGGTGCGGAGATTCGAAGAACACGGCCGTGCGGAGCTCGTCCTTCAGCGAACCGAGCCATTTCGCGCGTTCACCGGGTTTGCGCGGAGCGAACCCTTCGAAACAGAAACGGTCGCAAGGCAGGCCGGACAGCGCCAGTGCCGTGGTCACCGCCGACGGGCCGGGCAGGCAGGTCACCGGCACATCCGCCTCGACGCAGGCCGCCACCAGGCGGAATCCGGGATCCGAAACACTCGGCATACCGGCGTCGGTCACCAAGACCACTGTCTCGCCCGACTGGAGCGATTCGAGCAGTTTCGGCAGGCGAGCCGTCTCGACGTCCTCGTAGAAGCTGACGACGCGCCCGACCGGCGAGACGTCGAGAGCCGCGGTGAGGGAGCGCAGGCGCCGCGTGTCTTCGGCGGCGATCACGTCGGCCGTCGCGAGGGCTTCGGACAGGCGCGGCGAAGCGTCGCGGACGTCTCCGAGCGGGGTGGCTGCCAGCACGAGGCGTCCTTCGGTCATTCCCGAAGGTTAACCGGTTCGCAGATCCGGACACCGAGTTCACTCTTCCGCCCGTAGGATCATGCCCCGTGACCGCACTGCTGACCCGGGACAACGAGAGCGTGCGGCCGGATCCGGTCGACGCGCTCAGGCCACCGAGTGACCGGGAGGCCACCCTCCTCGGCCGCGGCATGCCGACCGATCGCCTGCGCGGCTGGATCGTCACGCTGGTGCTGACGCTCATCGGCGGCATCGTCCGGATCCAGAACCTGGGAACGCCCACGGACAAGGGCACGCCCGTCTTCGACGAGAAGCACTATGTCCCCCAGGCGTGGCAGATGCTGCGCAACGGCGGTTACGAGGACAACTACGGCTACGAGCTGATCGTCCACCCGCCGCTGGCGAAGCATCTCATCGCGATCGGCGAATGGCTGTTCGGCTACAACGCCTGGGGCTGGCGGATCATGCCCGCGCTGGCGGGCACGCTGATCGTGTTCCTCACCATCCGGATCGCGCGGCGCCTCACCCGCTCGACCCTGCTCGGCGCGGTCGCGGGGATCCTGGTGATCAGCGACGGCGTCCTGCACCTGCAGTCCCGCATGGGGATGCTCGACATCTTCATCGCGTTGTTCGTCCTCGCCGCGTTCGCCTGCGTGCTGTGCGACCGCGACCAGGTGCGGCAGCGGCTCGCCGTTGCCGTCCGCGAAGGCTGGATCGACGAGTCGCGGTTCGGCCCGAAGCTGGGTTTCCGCTGGTGGCGGTTCGCCGGCGGCCTGATGATCGGGCTGACCTTCGGCGTCAAGTGGTCGGCGCTCTACTACATCGCCGCGTTCGGCCTGCTCACCGTCTTCTTCGACGTCGCCGCGCGCCGGGCCGCCGGGGTGCAGCGGCCTTGGGTCGGCACGCTGCGCCGCGACGTGCTGCCGGCGCTGTGGGCGATCGTCGTCATCCCGATCCTGGTGTACCTCGCCTGCTACTGGGCCTGGTTCGCGAGCGAGACCGCGACCGACCGCAACTACGTGGCGATCAAGGACATCGATCCCGGTTTCTGGGCCTGGATGCCGCCCGCGTTGCGGTCGCTCGGCGACTACACGATGAACGTCCTCGATTTCCACGCGAACCTGGTGACGCCCAAGGACAAACCGCATCCATGGGAGTCGAAGCCGTGGACCTGGCCGATGGGCCTGCGGCCGATGCTCTACGCGTACGCGGGCGGTACCGACGCGACCGGCTGCGGCGAGTCGACCTGCGTGCGGGCGACGATGCTGATCGGCACACCCGCCATGTGGTGGCTGGCCCTGCCGATGCTCGGCTGGAGCGTGTGGCGGTCGGTCTTCCGCGCGGACTGGCGCTACGCCGCCGTGCTCGTCGGTTACCTGGCCGGGTTCCTGCCGTGGTTCACCAACCTCGACCGACAGATGTACTACTTCTACGCGACGCCGCTGGCGCCCTTCCTGGTACTCGGGCTGACGCTGATCCTCGGGCAGATCCTCGGCAGCGCGAAACGCGGTTTCGAACGACGGGGCACCGGCATGCTCGTCGTCGCCCTCTACGTGGGTCTCGTCGTGGCCAATTTCGCCTGGTTGTGGCCGATTCTCAACGGCAACGCGATCACCAACGATCACTGGAACGCCGAGTTGTGGCTACCGTCCTGGAAGTGATCACGACCGGTTGAGCGAAGACCCAGCGAGACGCCCGGAAGCGACTTAGACTCCCGTCCGAATTGAGGATTTCTGGGGGTAGTCATGTCTCGTTGGCCGATTTTCGTGGCCGTCGCCCTGCTGCTCACCGGGTGTTCCGGCGCCATCGACGGGAAGGCTTTCCGCGAGGGCTCGGCACCGGGTGCGAGCGACGCGAAGTATCCGCGGTACGAGCCGCCCGCCGACGGGTCGGGTTTCAGTGATCAGGTACTCGACCAGCCGCTGGCCCTGCCTGTGCAGCAGGGCGAGGAAGGCTGTGACTGGCTGGAGTCGATCAAACCGGACCTCCAGCCGCTCGGTCTCGTGAGCACGAAGGGCGTGCTCAGCGGATGCCAGTTCGTGTTCCCGGACAACAAGGGCGCGCAGGTGCACGCCTACAGTCCGTACAGCTGGATCACGCAGGACTCCCCGGTGATGGAGCCGGTGGAGATCGCCGGGATCAAAGGCCGGACGTACGCCTTCGACCCGGAACCGGCGACGTTCTGTTCGGTCAACATGGACGTCCGCGCCTACGCTTCGATCGCTGTCGATGCCTACGACGTCGACAGCGACGAAGCGGGCACTCGTGCCGAACACTGCGAGCTGGCGAAGAAGGTCGCCGAAGTGGTGCTGAAGAAGTTCGTCCCGCTCGCCGGAGGCAAACCGGCGCCGAGCACCGTTCAGGAGCCGGCTGCCGACGCCCTGAAGAACGCCGACATCTGCGAAGTCGTCAAGTTCACTCATACGAACTACGCCGGGATCAACGCGGGCCGCGAAGGCGCTCAGAAGGGCGAAGGGCCGCTCGGGCCGACCTGTACTCACGAAGTCGCCTACGCGAAGGCCGTCGGGATGTACACGAACGGCACAGGCGGTCTCGAAGCCGTGCCTCCGAAAGCGGGCGCGGAGGTACGGAACGGACAGTTCGGCACCTTGAAGGCCAGGTTCGAGCAGACCGCGGAGTCCTGCGCCCTGAGCGTCCAGCTGGGCAACGGCCAGGTCGTGCAGGTCGACTTCATCGGCAAGAAGAAGGAAGCGATGCCGCGGACCTGCGTCTCCGCTCAGCTCATCTTGTCGGTGTCGATACTGGCTCTGATCACCGGCGATTCCTGATTTCCCGATTCAAGTGTGACACTTGGTCGACAGTTGTTACTCTCCCCTGGTCGGCAGCAGTCCTACAGGGGGCATCATGACGATCCGACCGCTCGTAGCGGCCTGCGCGGCCGCGGCGTTGTTCTTGATCGCGGGGTGTGAGGAGCAGACGCCGGGCGCCGCGTCGCCGCAGTCTTCGGCCGTTCCGAGCACCTCGGAGGCGCCGGCCGGCACCGCACAGCCCAGTTCGTCGAAGCCTTCGGCGATCGCCTCCGAGGTGACCAAACCCGCCACCGGCGGCGCGGTGGCGCACACGCCGGACGGAGCCGCCGACGTGATGGAGGAGTATCACCACGCTTTGGGCGACAAGGACCTCGACACCGTTTGCCGGATCACCGCGCCGGCGTTCGACGGCGGGATGAAGGAATGCCGCAGCCTCACCCCGGTGCAGTTCGGGATGCTCTCGGCCGACGACGCCAAGAAGCTGAAGGCCACCCGCGTCGACCGAGCGAAACTGCAGAGCAAGGGACCGGACAAGGTCGTCGTGCCGCCGGGCGCGATCAGCCCGCAGATCGCCATGATGGCCGCCGAGCCCAAGACGTTCACCATGGCCTGGCGCGGCGGGACCTGGGTCGTCATCGACTGACGGAGAGCAAGGGACCTTTGCTGTCGTTGGTTAGTGCGCTAACGAACGACAGCAAAGGTCCCTTGCTCTCTTTCCGCAGGTCAGCGCGGGTGGCGCTGGGGTTGCGGCTGCTGGTGGGACTGCGGCTGCGGAGGGCGACGCGGCACGATCTGCGTCACCGGGCCGTCCGGCGACTTGCCCGCGCGAGCGAGCCAGCCTTCGACGTCGCGCCGCACGGCGGTGAGCGTCGGACGACGGCGGGGCTCCTGGTCGAGCGACGCGATGAGGATCCGCGCGTGCGCGCTGCGGTTCGGCAGCTTCGACACCGGTTCGGCGCGGGCGGCGGCCATCAGCGCGGCCATCGGGGTCTCCCGGGTGCCTCGCGGAGGCTGGCCCGAGAGCGCGTAGCTGACCGTCGCGGCGAGCTGCCAGGCGTCCGAAGCCGGGCTGGCCGGTGAGCCCATCGCCTGCTCGGGGGCGACGAAGTCCGGCGTGCCGATCATCATCCCGGTCGCGGTCATCTTCGAGTCGCCCTGGCTGCGGGCGATGCCGAAGTCGATGAGGTGCGCGAGCCCGTTGCGGTCGAGGATGATGTTCGACGGCTTGAGGTCCCGGTGCAGCACACCCTTCTCGTGCGCCGCGGCGAGCGCGCCGGCCATGGTCGACCAGAGCCGTCCGGCGGCGATGTCGTCGAGCGGGCCCTGCGAGTCGACGATCTCGGCCAGCGAGCGCCCTTCGAGGTACTCCATGACCAGCGCGAGCCCGTCGGGTTCCTCGACGAGGTCGTACACCTTGACGCAGTTGGGGTGGTTCACCACGGCCAGCGCCCTGGCCTCGCGCTGCATGCGCTCTTCGGTGTCCCGGTCCGGCGCGTGCGCGATCTTCAGCGCGACCGTGCGGTTGAGCTGGGTGTCGATCGCTTCCCACACGGTGCCGAACCCACCGTGGCCGAGCCGCCGGACGCGCTTGTAGCGGCTGCCACCGGAGTTGCGGGAACCCGGGGGCGGCGGGATCGGGCCGGGGACCGCGGCCAGCGCGGGAGGTTCGGGCGCCTGTGCCAGCGCGGTCGCCGGGTACTGCTTGGCGGGCGGGGGCGGCAGCTGCGGCTGCGGTTTCGGGGCGGGCGGCTCCGGGCGGTACGGCTCGATCTTCTGCCGGGGCTGCGGGTCGGGCCGGTTGATCACCGACCACGGCGGCGGGCCGACGAGCGCGACCGGGATCAGGCCCAGCACGCTGAACGGCAGGAACCCGAGCCAGAAGTGCACGGCCGTGTTCGCGCCCATGCCGACACTTGCCAGCACCATCAGCACGAACGGGATCCAGAAGAACCGCGAGGGCCACTTCGGGCCGCGACGGAACGCGGTGCGCGCCTGCAGCATCACGAACAGCAGCGACAGCGCGGGCAGCCCGACCAGCAGGATCAGGTAGAAGATGTAACTGAGCTGCATCCCGTTCGGGTAGAACAGGACCTCGTACACGTTCTGGCCGCGACCGAGGTATTCGCTCTGCGCGCCGATCAGCGGGTTGTACTCGGCGTTGAAGGTCGCCAGGTCGCTGCTGGAGAAGCCGGACTTACCGCCCGATTCGGACGCGGCCTCCTGGTACGTCTGCGAAACCCCGGTGGCCAGCAGCCACGGCAGCAGGAAGACGGCGACGACGCCGATCCCGCCGAAGATGGACAGGGTCACCACGTCGTAGCGGTTGCCGGTGCCTTTGCGGATGATCGCGACGACCATCGCTCCCAGTGCGGGCAGCAGCGCGACCAGCGCTCCCGCGGTGCTCGTCGCCCACACCCAGTCCCCAGGCCAGATCCCTGGTCCGAACAGGCTGTGCGCGAACGAAAGCAGCGCGCTCGCTAGTCCCATGGACCCTGCTCCCCTCGCTCGTCGAGGCCGTTTCCGGCGGTTTTCCCCCTAGTCCAGCTTAGGACGCTCCATGCCCGCACAGGGTTGCCGGGTTGTCGCGGGCGTCTCCACGCCGTTACCACCGGGCATCGACCAGGCCGGAAGTCCATGATGGGTCCGGTACCCGAACGCGAAGGAGCATTCGATGCACGCCGAGTCGTACCAGCGGAGCCTCGAAGACCCGGAGGATTTCTGGCTCGAAGCCGCGCAGGCGATCGACTGGACCCGTCAGCCGACGCGGGCGCTCGACGCGTCGAAGGCGCCCTTCTATCGCTGGTTCCCGGACGGGGAGCTGAACACCGCGTTCAACGCGCTCGACCGGCACGTGCGGGACGGCCGCGGCGAGCGGACCGCGCTGATCTGGGATTCTCCCGTGACCGATTCGGTACGCCGGTTCACCTACTCGGAACTGCTGGACGACGTCGCGCGCTTCGCCGGCGCGCTCGCCTCGCTCGGCGTCGGGAAGGGCGACCGCGTCATCGTGTACATGCCGATGGTCCCCGAGGCCGCGGTCGCGATGCTGGCGTGCGCCCGGCTCGGCGCGGTGCACTCGGTCGTTTTCGGCGGCTTCGCGCCCAAGGAGCTCGCGGCGCGGATCGAGGACGCGAAACCCAAGGTCATCGTGGCCGCCTCGTGCGGAATCGAGCCGACGCGGATCGTCGAGTACAAGCCGATCATCGACGAGGCGCTCGCGGGCACCGTCCATCAACCGGACAAGGTCGTGGTGCTGCAGCGCGAGCGTGCTCGAGCCGAACTGGGCGAACGCGACGCCGACTGGACCGAACTCGTCGCGAAGGCCTCACCCGCCGACCCGGTACCGGTCGCGGCCACCGACCCGCTGTACATCCTGTACACCTCCGGCACGACGGGTAAGCCGAAGGGCGTCGTGCGCGATACGGGCGGGCATGCGGTCGCGCTGGCCTGGTCGATGGGCGCGATCTACGACATCCGGCCCGACGACGTCTGGTGGACGGCGTCCGACGTCGGCTGGGTCGTCGGCCATTCCTACATCGTGTACGCGCCGCTCCTCATCGGGGCGACCACGATCATGTACGAGGGCAAACCGACAAATACCCCGGACGCGGGCGCGTTCTGGCGGGTCATCGCCGACCACGGGGTGAAGGCGTTGTTCACCGCGCCGACGGCGTTGCGGGCGATCAAGAAGGTCGATCCGGACGCGACCGAAATCGGGAAATACCAGCTCGGCGGGTTCAAGACGTTGTTCATGGCCGGTGAACGGCTCGATCCGGAGACCTATCACTGGGCGCACGGCAAACTCGGCGTGCCGGTGATCGATCACTGGTGGCAGACCGAGACCGGCTGGCCGATCGCGGCGAATCCGCGCGGGCTGGAGCCGATGCCGGTCAAACCCGGTTCCGCGACGAAACCGGTGCCGGGCTGGGACGTGCGGATCCTGGACCAGGCCGGCGACCCACTCCCCGCCGGGCGGGAAGGCGCCATCGCCATCAAGCTGCCGCTCCCGCCGGGATCGCTGCCCACGTTGTGGCAGGACGACGAGCGGTATCGCGAGGCGTACCTTTCGCGGTACGAAGGCCACTACCTGACGGGTGACTCCGGATACGTCGACGAAGACGGCTACTTGTTCGTCATGGGCCGCACCGACGACGTCATCAACGTCGCGGGCCACCGGCTTTCGACCGGCTCGATGGAGGCCGTGCTGGCATCGCACCCCGCCGTCGCCGAATGCGCGGTGATCGGGGTCCGGGACCAGCTGAAGGGGCAGCTTCCGCGTGGTTTCGTGGTGCTGAAATCGGGCACCGACGTCGGCGCGGAAACGCTCAAGGCCGAGTTGGTCGCGCTGGTACGCCGTGACATCGGCCCGGTCGCGGCGTTCCGTGACGTGTCCATTGTGGACGCGTTGCCGAAGACGCGGTCCGGGAAGATCCTGCGCAAGACCATGCGCGGGATCGCCGACGGCCGCGACGAGCAGGTGCCTTCGACGATCGAAGACGCGAGTGTTCTCGATGCCCTGAAAGCGGTTCTGCGCGGCGAGTGACCGGTGATCGGTACGGCGTACTGGTCCGATCGGGTGTTGTCGTGTTTGCCCTATTGGTCTATACCTTCTCGGGGAAGAGAGTCTCCAGTTATCCGACCGGAGGTGCTCCATGAGTAAACGCCTGTCCAGAACCGTGCTCGGCGTGGCGGTCCTGAGTCTCGTGACGCTCGGCCTGCCCGCGACGGCGAGCGCCGGGCAGCACGCGAAAGCGGAACGGACCGTCACCGACGTCGTCCCCGCGCCCGTCGACGCGAAGCCCGATCCTCGCGCGAACTTCCGGCTCAATCCCGCCACCGTCATCCGCACCGACCGCGAAGGCAAGCAGGTCGCCGAGTACCTGGCAGGCCTGCTCCGGCCCGCCACCGGCTACCGGTTGCCCGTCGTCAGCGGTCACCGTGGCGGCGGCCCCGCCATCTCGCTCGAGACCGGCCACGCGAGCAGCCGCTTGGGCACCGAGGGCTACCAGCTCAAGGTCTCCTCGTCCGGCGTAACGCTGAAGGCGAACACCGACGAGGGCCTGTTCCTCGGAGTGCAGACACTGCGCCAGCTGTTCCCCTCGGCTATCGAGGCGAAGACCGTCCAGAAGCGGTCATGGGTGGTTTCGGGCGGCACGGTGCTCGACTACCCGCGCTTCGGCTACCGCGGCGCGATGCTCGACGTCGCCCGCCACTTCTTCACGCCGGCGCAGGTCAAGCTCTACATCGACCAGATCGCGCAGTACAAGATCAACACCCTCCACCTGCACCTGACCGACGACCAGGGCTGGCGGATCGAGATCAAGAGCTGGCCGAAGCTGGCGACCGTGGGCGGCCAGACGGCCGTCGGCGGCGCTCCCGGCGGCTACTACACGCAAGAGCAGTACAAGGACCTGGTGCGCTACGCGGCTTCGCGGCACATCACGATCGTTCCCGAGATCGACATGCCGGGGCACACCAACGCGGCGCAGCACTCCTACGCCGAGCTGAACTGTGACGGCAAGGCGGTGCCGCCGCGCACGGACATCGAGGTCGGCTACAGCTCGCTGTGCATCGGCAAGGACATCACCTACAAGTTCGTCGACGACGTCATCCGCGAACTGTCGGCGATCACCCCCGGCAAGTACATCAACATCGGTGGCGACGAAGCCCACTCGACCACGCCGGAGGACTACCAGACCTTCGCCACGAAGGTGCATCCGATCGTCGCGAAGTACGGCAAGACGATCACCGGCTGGCACGACATCGCCAAGACGAAACCGCCGGTTTCGGCCGTTCCGCAGTTCTGGGGCACGACCGGCACGGACGCCCACGTGGCCGAAGCGGCGGCGCGCGGCAACAAGATCCTGATGTCGCCCGCGAACAAGGCGTACCTGGACATGAAGTACCACCCGCAGACGCCGCTCGGGCTGAGCTGGGCCGGGCTGATCGAGGTCAAGACCGGTTACGACTGGGATCCGGCCACGTATCTGCAGGGTGTGCCGGAGAAGAACGTCATCGGCGTCGAGGCCCCGCTGTGGTCGGAAACGCTGATCACCAGTGACCACATCGAATTCATGGCGTTCCCGAGGCTGCCGGGCTACGCCGAGATCGGCTGGTCACCGAAGGAATCCCGGACCTGGGACGCCTACCGGCTCCGGCTGGCGAAGCAGAGCCCGCGCTGGGTTCAGCAGGGCATCGACTTCTACCGGTCCACGCAGGTTGACTGGAAGTAGCGCGCCAGGAAAGGTCCCTTCCTGGCAAATTTTGCGAGGAAGGGACCTTTCATTGCATGGCCGCGGCGTCGAGGCGAGCGGTGATGGCGGCCCGGGCCAGCGCGTAGGGCTCCGCGTCCCCGAACATCACCGAGTCGGCGTTCGCGGCCCGCCCGAGCGCGTTCAGTTCGAACGCCAGCCGGTTCACGTCGACGGACTCCCGCAGGTGCCCCGCCTTCCGCGCCTCGACGACGGTGGACCGGATGAACTGGGCGAAGGCGCGGCTCGCGTTCGCGACCGCGTCGTGGACCCTGCCGGTCCGCGCGTCGAACTCGGCGCCGGTGTTGAAGAAGAAACAGCCGCCCGGGAACACCCGGCGTTCCGAGTAGTCAAGCCAGTTCGCGCACAGCGCGCGCAACCGCGCGATCCCCTGCTCGACGCGCAGTGTCGGCTCGACGACGTTCTCCGCGAAGATCGCGCTCGCCGTCTCGACCGCCGCGAGCTGCAGTTCCTCCTTGGAACCGAACAACGCGAACACCCCGGATTTGCTCAATTCCAGTTCGGTGGCGAGCCTGCCGAGGGACAACCCGTCGAGCCCTTCGACGGACGCGATGTCGACGGCGCGCCGGAGCACGATCCGCCTCGTCGCGTCACCGCGGGCCACCCGGCCGTCAACCGGCATTCCGTTCCTCTCGCCGCCTCTTCGCCGATTCCAGGCCGTCACGGTACTGCCGGGAAAGCGCCGGCGCCGCGAGCACCCGGTCCAGCAGCGACCAGTACGCGTCGCGGCGGTCGCCCTCCAGCTGGGCGACGTTGGTGAACGACGCGACGTAGACCTCGGCGATCGTCGGATTCACCGGATCGCGTTCTTCGAGCGTCATGCGCCCCGAAGTGGGCACCTCGCCCGTCCGGAGCACCCGCAGGTACCAGCCGCTGCGCCCGGAATCGATCATGGCCGGGATGACGTCCTTGCGCCCGGTCTTCATCGCGAGCTTGAAGCACGGCGTGCGCGGCTGCGACACCTGGACCAGCGCGTCTCCCCAAGCCCAGACGTCACCGACGCGCACGTCGTACTCATCGGCACCCGTCACCGACACGTTCTCCCCGAAGTCGCCCGCGACCACCGGGAAGCCCTGCTCGGCCCAGGCCGCGTAGTGCGTCGCCGGGTAGACGTAAACCGCTTTGTCGACACCGCCATGGACGGTCCGATCCGCTTGGTCGTCGCCGGCCAGGTTGATCTCGTCCAGCTTCAGGGACTGCGCTTCCGCCCGCGACTTCGCGATGGCGCTGTACACCGGGACGTCACGCTTGACCCCCAGCACCGACGGCCGCCCGACGAAGACCTCGTTCACTTCGAGAGTGCTCACACCCTAGAAGATAGCACGATCGTTCGTATACATTGCGGCCATGGATCCCATCACGCTCACGACAAGGGCGCATCGCGCCGCCGGGACCACGATCGCCGGAATCGGCGCGGACGACTGGGACCGCTCGACCCCCTGCGCCGAGTGGACCGTCCGCGACATCGTGAAACACCTGATCGAGGGGCACGATTCCCGCACCGCGCAGGCGACCGGCCACCCGATGAAGACCCGGCCGTCGGCCGACGACGACCTCGCCAGGTCCTACGAAGAGAGTTCCGCCGAGTTCCTCGCGGCCTTCGATTCCCAAGCGCTGGAGAAGACCTTCGACTTCGGGAACTTCGGCCCGCTCCTGGGAAAGAACGTCTTGGCCGTGCTGTTCGTCGACACCCTCACCCACGACTGGGACCTCAATACCGCCCTGGGCCGTGAACACCACTGGGACGACGAACTCGCGACGGCCGCGTTGAAGGTGGCGAGCCGCTACCCCGACGTGATGCCGGTACGCGGGCCCGGCGGCGCCTTCGACCACGCTGTCGAGGCACCGCCGGACGCCGGACCGGGCGCACGGCTCATCGCGTTGCTGGGCCGTTCAGCCCAGCCGACTCCTCGTCGCTGAACAAGCGGGACCGGACCAGGAAACGGACCCCTTCGGGCGCCTCCAAGGAGAAGCCGCTCCCCCGGCCCGGAACTACGTCGATGGTCAGATGCGTGTGCTTCCAGTACTCGAACTGAGGGCCCGACATCCACACCGGAACGTCGTCGACGCCCTCGACGCTCAGGTCGCCAAGGTGGACGTCGGACGCCCCGGTGCGGAATTCGCCCGCCGGGTAGCACATCGGGGCGCTCCCGTCGCAGCATCCGCCGGACTGGTGGAACATCACCGGCCCGTGGTGAGACACCAGCCGCCGCAGCAGATCCGCGGCGGCCGGTGTCAAGCCGACCCGCTCGACCATCAGAAGAACCCGAGCGCACTGTCCGAATAGGACACCAGCATGTTCTTGGTCTGCTGGTAGTGGTCGAGCATCATCTTGTGGTTCTCGCGCCCGATCCCGGACGCCTTGTAGCCGCCGAAGGCCGCGTGCGCCGGGTACGCGTGGTAGTTGTTGACCCACACCCGGCCCGCCTGGATGTCGCGGCCGGCGCGGTAGGCGGTGTTGCCGTCGCGCGACCAGACACCGGCGCCGAGGCCGTACAGCGTGTCGTTGGCGATCTTCAACGCGTCGGCGTAATCGTCGAACTTCGCCACCGAGACGACCGGGCCGAAGATCTCCTCCTGGAAGATCCGCATCTTGTTGTCGCCCTCGAAGACCGTCGGCTGCACGTAGTAGCCGCCGGACAGTTCGCCGCCGAGGTCGCTGCGCTCGCCACCGGTGAGGATCTTCGCGCCTTCCTTCTGCCCGATGTCGATGTAGGAAAGGATCTTCTCCAGCTGGTCATTGGAGGCCTGCGCGCCGATCTGCGTCTCGGTGTCGAGCGGGTGACCCTGTTTGATCTTCTTGACCCGCTCGACGGCGTCGCCGAGGAACCGGTCGTAGATACCGGACTGGATCAGTGCCCGCGACGGGCAGGTGCAGACCTCGCCCTGGTTCAGCGCGAAGAGCGCGAACCCTTCCTGCGCCTTGTCGTAGAACGCGTCGTTGGCCGCGGCGACGTCGTCGAAGAAGATGTTCGGGCTCTTGCCGCCGAGTTCGACGGTGACCGGGATGATGTTCTCGCTGGCGTACTGCAGGATCAGCCGTCCGGTGGTGGTCTCGCCGGTGAAGGCGACCTTCCGTACGCGGTTGCTCGACGCGAGCGGCTTGCCCGCCTCGACGCCGAAGCCGTTGACGATGTTCAGCACGCCCGGCGGGATCAGATCGCCGATGAGCGACATCAGCAGGTGGATCGACGCCGGGGTCTGCTCGGCGGGTTTGAGCACGATCGCGTTGCCCGCGGCGAGCGCGGGCGCGAGCTTCCAGACCGCCATCAGCAGCGGGAAGTTCCACGGGATGATCTGGCCGACGACGCCGAGCGGCTCGTGGAAGTGGTAGGCGACGGTGTTGTCGTCGAGCTGGGAGATGCCGCCCTCCTGGGCGCGCAGTGCGCCGGCGAAGTAGCGGAAGTGGTCGATCGCGAGGGGGATGTCGGCGGCGAGGGTCTCGCGGACCGGTTTGCCGTTCTCCCACGATTCGGCGACGGCGATCGCCTCGAGGTTCTGTTCCATCCGGTCGGCGATCCGGAGCAGCACGTTCGACCGCTCGTCCACCGACGTCCGGCCCCAGGCCGCGGCCGCGCCTTCGGCCGCGTCGAGCGCGCGGTCGACGTCGGCGGCGGTGCCGCGGGCGACCTCGGTGAACACCTGTCCGGTCACCGGGGTGGGGTTCTCGAAGTACTGACCGCTCGCGGGCGGTACGTACTCGCCTCCGATGTAGTGGTCGTAGCGCGACTCGTAGCTGACGACGCTGCCTTCGGTGTTCGGTGCCGCGTACTTGGCCATCTTTCCTGCCTCATCGCTAGGGGTGACGGATGACGGCGAAGCTAGGGCGGGTGAGGTTGCACGCACGTTGCAACGAAGTGAGCGCGGTCACCTACTCTCGGAAACGTGGCGGAGCTGCCCGGAGGTGAAGCGTCGCCGCGTGACCCTCAGGCGTACGCGCGGCTGCTGAAGGACGTCCACGACGCCGTCCTCTCCGGTGTTCCCGCGCCGCGTTCCCCCAGGTCGATCGTGTCGGCTTCGTGGAATCGCTCGCTCGCCGCGCGCGTCGACCCGGACAAGGGCGTCGCGCCGCTGGTCTACGATTCCGGTGAGGTGAGCGGCCTGCGGGACGAGCATCCGCTGGCGCCGGTGCTGCCGATCCTGCGGCAGACGCTGGTGAGCATCGCCGACGACGCCGAGCACATGATGATCGTGACCGACGCGGCCGGGCACATCCTGTGGCGCGAGGGGGCAGCGGACGTGCTGCGGCGCGCGGACGGTGTGATGCTCGCCGAGGGCACCCGATGGAGTGAAGACGTCATCGGGACGAACGCGATGGGCACCACGCTCGCCACCGGGGAACCGGTGCAGATCTACTCGGCCGAGCACCTGGTGCGCACCTATCACGGCTGGACCTGCGCGGCCGCGCCCGTGCGCGATCCGGAGACCGGCGCGCTGCTCGGGTCGATCGACGTCAGCGGCCCGCTGCGGACGGTCCACCCCGCGATGCTCGCGCTGGTCACGGCGGCCGCGCAGCTCGCCGAGGGCCAGTTGCGGGCCCGGCTCGCGATGCGCGATGAGCGGTTGCGCGCCGCGAACATGACCCATCTGGAGGCGTTGCGCGGCGCGCCAGGTGCCCTGCTTTCGGCGAAGGGACGCGTGCTGGCGGCCGAAGCCTGCGGCGATCTTCCCTCCACTGTGGACATCCGGCCCGGCGGCGGCGCGGTCACCCTGCCCGACGGACGGCTCGGCACGGTGGAGCCGTTGAGCGAGGGTTACCTGCTGCGCTTGCGGAACCGGGGACCGTCGAGGCGTCCGCGGCTCGCGCTGGAGTTCCTCACCGACGGGCCGCCATCGACCACAGTGGACGGTCGCGAGGTGCCGTTCACGCTGCGGCACGCGGAGATCCTCACGCTGCTCGCCCTGTACCCCGGCGGCCTTTCGGCGGAGCGGCTGGCCCTGCTGCTCTACGGCGAGAGCGGCAATCCGGTGACCGTTCGCGCGGAGATCCACCGGCTGCGGACGCAACTCGGGTCCGACATCGTGCAGACGCGGCCGTACCGGCTTTCCGCCGAGGTCGACGCCGACTTCCTGCGTGTCCGCGCGGCGCTCAAACGGGGCGACGTCGCCGGGGCCGCGAACGCGTTCCGCGGTCCGCTACTGCCCGAATCGGAGTCGCCGGCCGTGCGCGAAGAGCGCGAGTCGGTCACCGCGTCGGTCCGCCGGGTCGTGCTCGGCAGCGGGGACGCGGCGGCGCTGTGGTCGTACTGGGAGACCCTCAGCGGAGCCGACGACCTGGAGATCGTCGACGCGCTCTGCCGGGTCCTCCCGGACGGCGATCCCCGGCGCGCTGTCGCCTTCACCCATCGAGCCCGCGTTCTGTCCGGGCGTACTTGACGGCTGCTTGCTCGATCCGGTCGCGCCGGGCTTCCCAGAAGGCCTCGTCGCGCTGCCCGGTGGCCGCCTCGGTCGAGCCGTCCAGTTGTTCGCGCAGGATGTCGGCGTGCCCGGCGTGACGGCTGGTCTCGGTGAGCATGTGGACCAGGACGGCGAACAGCGTCACCCTTGGTCGCGGCCACCAGGGCACGTGACCGGGCGCGTCAAGGGCCAGAGCCGCGATAGTCGCGTCGGAGTGCGCCCAGGCACGCCGGTAGCGGTCGGCGATCTCCTCACGGGTCTCGTGCTCGGTGGCCCACAGGTCGGTGCCGCGTTGCCCGAGGTCGTCCCAGCGGGACAGGGGCTCGGGGCACGGCCGGTCGAAGACCTCGCCGAAGTACCGGGACTCCCAGAGCGCCAGGTGCTTCACCAAGCCGAGGAGGTTGGTTCCGGTCCGGGTCAGGGGACGGCGGATCTCGTACTCGCCCAGCCCGTCGAGCTTCCGGAGCAACACCTGGCGGACCTCTCGCAGTTCGCTGTGCAAGCACTCTTTCGCGACGTCGTCGATCATGACCCGAGCCTGCCAGGCCAGGGCGGAGTAGACAGCGTCTACATCAGTTTGATAGACAGTGTCCACAAGGTGAACTCGTGGTTACGGAGATCTGGATGGGCTACCAACGTTTCGTCGCGCTCGGCGACAGCTGCGCCGAAGGGCTGGCCGATCCCCATCCGTCGGGCGGCTTCTACCGCGGCTGGGCCGACTTCGTCGCGGCACGCCTCGCCGACGAAGAGCCCGGTTTCCGCTACGCCAATCTCGCGGTCCGCGGCCGCAGGCTCGACCAGATCTACGCCGAACAGACCCCGGCGGCGAGCAGGCTCCAGCCGGATCTGATCGCCTTGTTCGGCGGCGGCAACGACGTGATGAGCCGAGGCTGGGACGCGCGCTCGGTCGCCCGCCGGGTCGACACGGCCATCCGTGCCTGCACCGAGATCGCGCCGGTGGTCGTCACCTTCACCCTCAGCGACATCTCCCATCGCATGCCGATGGGCCACCGCATGCGCCCCCGCCTCACCGCGCTGAACGACGCCGTCCGCGAGGCGTCCGTCAGCTACGGCGCGACCCTCGTCGACCTCTGGCCGGACGACGCCGCGCACGATTCCCGCTACTTCGGCCCGGATCGGCTGCACCTGTCCGAGCAAGGCCATCGACGCCTGGCCGGGCACGTCCTCGGCAGGCTCGGCGTCTCCCACGACCCGGCCTGGCTCGCCCCGCTGCCCGGATCGGCGGGACGCCCCGGGCTGCGCGCGGATCTGCGGTGGCTGACGCGAGAGGTCCTCCCGGCGGCGGTCAGCCGGTTCCGCAACCGGCTCATCGGCCGTCAGCCGGGCGACGGTTTCCTGCCGAAGCGCCCCGAGCTCCTGCCCGTCCACGAGGAGACCCGGTCGTGGGCGCCCGAACCCGCCTGATCGACACCGCGGCGAACCTGCTGGCCGAAGAAGGTGTCGGCGCCGTGACGCTGCGCGGGATCGCCAAGGCCGCCGGCGTATCGCATGGTGCGCCGCTGCGGCATTTCCCCGGCCGCGCGGCACTGCTCTCGGCGGTCGCCACTCGCGGCTACACCGATCTGCTCGATCGCGGCACCGGCCTGCCGGACGGGACACCGCGCGAACGGCTCATCGCGGCCTGCCACGGCTACCTCGATTTCGCGCTGGCCAACCCGGCGATGTTCGAGCTGATGTTCCGCCGCGACCTCATCGACGCGGACGATCCCGAACTCACGCGGGTCAGCAGCGCGGTGTTCGACTTCTTCGCCGCGATGGTCGCCGAACTGCAGGAAGGCGGCTGGCATCCCGCGACCGATCCGCGGCTGCTCGCGTCCTCGCTGTGGGCGTCGCTGCACGGCCTCGCCCAGCTGTGGCTCTGGGGCGGGCTGGCGGGCGCGAGCTTCGCGCCCTCACCGGAAAGGGCGCTGGCCGTCACCCTCGACGCCTATCTGGGCTGAACCGGGAAGTCCTTGCCCAGTAGGGATTTCGCGGCATGCCAGCCGCCCATCCCATGCACACCGGGCCCCGGCGCCGTCGCCGCCGAACACAGGAAGACACCGCCGAGCGGGGTCCGATGCGGATTCCACCGGGCGACCGGGCGTCCGAGCACCTGCCGCAGATCCACCGCGCCGGCGGCGACATCGCCGCCGGGATAGTTCGCGTTGTACGCCTCGAGTTCCGGCGCGGTGAGACAGCGGCTCGCCAGGACCGTGTCGGAGAATCCGGGCGCGAACCGTTCGATCCGCCGCCGGACCAGCTCCGTGGCGTCTCGCGGATCCCCTTGCGGCACATGGCAATACGCCCACACCGGCCGCTTGCCCGGCAGCCCGCGGGACGGGTCGAGCGCCATCGGATCCGACACGAGCACGAACCGGTCGTCCGGATCTTCCCCGCGCGCGACGGCGTTTTCGGCGGCGTACACCTCGTCCCGCGTGCCTCCGAGATGGACGGTGCCCGCCTTGCCGACCTCCGGCACCGCCCACGGAACCGGTTCGGAAACCAGGAAATCCACCTTCGCCACGCCTGGTCCGTAGCGGTAGGACTCCAGCGCCTTCCGGTATCTCGGCGGCAGCAGATCGCGCGCGATTTCCAGGAAACCGCGCGGGGCGACGTCGAGGATCACCGTGCGCGACGTCGCGAGTTGCCGCAGATCGGTGATCCGGCTGCCGGTGTGGATCCGCCCGCCCCGCGCGCGGATATCGGCGGCGAGCGCCTCGGTGATGGCCTGGCTGCCGCCGCGGGCGATCGGCCAGCCGGTCGAGTGCGCCAAGTGGCCGAGCAGGAGAGTCGCGCCTGCCGCCGCGAGCGAAGGTTGACGGCCCATCACGTGCGCGGAGACTCCGGCGAGGAGGGCGGGCGCTTCCGGGCCGGTGAACAGGCGGCGTTCCAGACCGGCGGCGAGCATCGCGATCCTGGCCGGGAGAAGGGCGGCGATCCGAGGATCGCGGGGAGGACGGCGAAGGTCCCCGAGCAGGATTTCGGCCAGCTCGCGGCTGTGTTCGGCCAGCGGCCCCAGCAGGCGGCGCCACCGGGGGCCGTCCGCGCCGAGTGCGTCACAGGTCCGGTCGAGATCTTCGTAAGCGAGCCCGGCCCGGCCACCGTCCAGAGGATGCGCGTACGCGATCTCCGGCCGCAGGAGATCGACGCCGTGCGCGGCGAGATCGAACCAGCGGAAGAACGGGGACGCCGCGGCCAGCGGATGCCCGGTGGCGCAGATATCGTGCCGGACTTCGTCTTCGAACAGCGAAGCCGTGCGCGTCCCGCCGCCGATCTCCTCCGCCGCCTCGTGTACTTCGACCGTCAGCCCCGCTCTGACCAGCAGGACCGCGGCCGCGAGCCCGTTCGGGCCGGAACCGACCACCGACACGTCGACCGCCATAGTGCCCCCTTGCCGGGATCGGCGACAGCTCACCCGAATATTGTCGGACCTCTCTCCTAGATTGATCCGCTCCAACCCAATCAGGAAGGAGGGCCATGCCCGACCATGACACGCTGCTCGCGCGCGTCCGGAAACTCCTCGCGAAGGCGGAGGACCCGGCGGTCACCGAGGCCGAAGCCGAGTCGTACAACACCAAGGCCGCCGAACTGATCGCCCGGTACGGCATCGATCAGGCACTCCTGGCCGCCTCCGGGGCGACCGCGGACGAGATCACCCAGATCATGATCCCGCTCGACAACCCGTACAGCCGGGACAAGGCGGGACTGCTCACGAACATCGCGCATCCGCTGCGCTGCCGGGCCCTGCTGCACCGGCTCGGCCAGTCGGTCACCGCGGTGACGGTGTTCGGTTTCCGCTCCGATCTGGAACGCACGGAACTGCTGTACACGAGCCTGCTGCTGCAGGCGACCACCCAGCTGACCCGAGTACGTCCGGAGAACCGGGTGTTCGCGGGCGAATCGCTGGCGGCGTACCGGCGAACCTGGCTGCACGGGTTCTCCGGCGCGGTCTACGAACGGCTCCGCAACAGCGAGGACACCGCCGCACGGACCCATCCGGCCGCGGCCGGCCACCGTTCGGCCGAACTCGTGATCCAGGACCGGACGGCGATGGTCAAGCAGGCGTACGACGAGCAGTACGGAGACCTGCGCTCGGCGCCGCCGAGGCGCTTGTCCGGCAGCGGCTACCTCGACGGGCACTCCGCCGGCGAGCGCGCCAACCTCAACACCACCGGTATCACCGGACGGCGCCGCGCGCTGCCCGTGCGCTAGTCAGCGCTCCCGCCGGGAGGGATCTCGTCCGGTTCCGGCGGCCGGACATGGTGAATATGCGCCTCTTCGCAGGCACCGTGAAGATCGAAGTTCAACCGAGCCACCGTGAGCGACAGGCGCCCGTTGGGGCCGCCTCGGACGACGTCCGCGTCGTGATCATCCTGCCCGTCGTCCTTCCAGAAGCAGACAGGGCAGATTTCGTACGCGCCGCGCTCGCCCACCGTGAGACAGCCACAGCAAGGACAGGCATGCGCCCTGTCGCCCGCCCCGCGCTCCGCTCGCATGGCGAAAATCCACCTCGTGAGAATCGCGTGTCCTCGGGTCTACTGAGGACATGATCGTGATCGAAGACCTGGCCACCCGGCCCGATTTGCGCGAGCCCGCGCTCGCCCTCGGCGGTGTCGGCGGCGAATTCCTCCGGCACGGCCTGGCAGGCCTGCTGGCGAAGTCGTCCCACCTGGCCGCCCGCTGGCCGGAATACTTCCTCGTGCTGCTGGAAGACGGCGTACCGGTGGCGAGAACCGCCGCCGTCCCGGTCGGTTTCCCCACGGCCGAACGCCCGGAACTGCCGGACCACGGCTGGGACGCCGCCCTGATCTGGGCCGCGGAAGATCTGATGAGCACCCGTGAGACGAAGACGCTGGTCGCACTCGAAGTGCTGGTCGCGCCAGGCCGCCGTGGCGGCGGCCTGGCCGCGAAAGCGTTGCAGGCACTGAAAAAGCGCGCCTCGGAAACAGGAATGCGCAACCTCGTCGTACCGGTCCGCCCGGCCGGGAAGGAGAACGAACCAGGACTGTCCTTTGAGGACTACATCGTCCGCCGTCGCGCGGACGGGCTGCCGGAGGATCCGTGGCTGCGCACGCATGAACGGCTCGGCGCGCGGTTCGTGAAAGTGGCGCCGTTCGCTATGACGGTCACTGGCACCTTCGCCCAGTGGAAGGCGTGGACCGGCGCCGACCTCCGGGACGGCCTCACGACCGTGCCGGGCGGGATCGCGCCGGTGCTCGCCTCCTCGGCGCTGGACGTCGGCGTCTACGTCGAACCGAACGTCTGGCTCGAGCACCTGGTAGACGAAGCGAGCACCTGCTAGATTTCTTTGGCATGTACAGGAGCTCGGCATGACCGCCACCGGACCGTCCGGCGACGAGCTGCTGCGGCTGCTGGGGGCGCTGGCGAATCCGCACCGGCTGCGGATCGTCGCGGCGCTGCGCGCGGAACGCGCGTATGTCAGCCAGCTGGCGCGAGAGCTCGGCATCAGCCGGGCACTGTTGCAGCTCCACCTGCGCAAACTGGAGGCGGCCGGGCTCGTTTCGGCCACATTGGAGCTGTCGGAGGACGGGAAGGCGATGAAGTTCTACGAGGTGAAACCGTTCCTGGTCGAGCTGAGCCCGGACACCATCGCCGCCGCGGCGCCGACGCTCAGCACACCGGCACCGGGTGACGAGGGGGAACGAGCGTGAACTGGCATCAATGGCAGGAGGTCGCCGGGCTGATCGGCATCTTCGTGTTCCTCACCGTGGTGATCACGGTGGTCGTGTGGCAGTTCGGCGCGACCATCCGGGCCAAGGGCGCGCTCGCGCGCGAACAGGAATACCGCAGGCTCGCCGAGAAGGCCGTCCAGGCGCAGGAAGAGACCGAACGCAAACTCACCGAACTCGACGGACGCCTCGCGGATCTGCGGAAGAGCGTGGGCACGGTCGAGCGGATTCTCAAGGAGGTCGACTGACCGGCCGGTGAAAGACCCTGGGCCGCCGAGCGGCAACTCGGCGGCCCAGGAAAGAAGAAGCAAAAACCTCGCCCGAGGCATCTCACTCCTTCACGTAAAGGACTGTAGTTCATGCTGCCCGAAAAGATCGCCGCGTGGTCCCTGCGGCATCGCGCGTTCACCCTCGCCGGCTGGGTCGCCCTCGTGGTCGTCGCCCTGCTGTCGGGAATGCTGCTCGACGGCGAAAGCCGCCGCAGCACCGATCCCGGCGAGTCCGGCCGCGCGCAGACCGCGATGAACGCGCAAAGCACCTTCGATCCCTTACGCGAGAACGTCCTCGTCGCGGCGAAGGAGCCCGGCTCACCGCCGTTCGCCGCGAACGAAGAACTCCGGCGGGCGACCGAAGACCTGATCACCACGCTCACCGGGTCCGGCGCCGTCACCGACCTCCGCTCGCCGCTGGACGCCGACGGCGCCGAGCGGATCTCGGCCGACGGCGCGTCCGGGCTCGTCGGCTTCGCGATCGCGGGCGGAGCGAAGGACATCCGCCCGAACTTCGAGACCGCGACCGCGATGGTGGACGCGGTCGCCGCCCGGCATCCCTCGGTCCGGCTGGGCCTGTCCGGGGATCTCAGCCTGTCGTCCGTGGTCGACAAGGGCATCCGGGAGGACGTCAAACGTTCGGAACTGCTTTCCCTGCCGCTGACCCTGGTGATCCTGCTGATCGTCTTCGGAGCGCTGGTCGCCGCGTCGGTCCCGCTGCTGCTGGCGGGCACGAGTGTCGCGGCGACGTTCGGCTTCCTCTCCGTCGTCGACGACTTCACCCCGATCAACGGCGCGACGACGGTGATCACCCTGCTCATCGGAATGGCGGTGGGCGTCGACTATTCGCTGTTCTTCCTCAGGCGGCAACGGGAAGAACGCGCGCGGGGCCACTCCGTCGACGGCGCGATCCTCATCGCGGCGCGGACCTCCGGGCATGTCGTGGTCGTCTCCGGCGTCACGGTCGTCCTGTGCGTGGGCGGGCTGGTGTTCACCGGTCTCGACAACTTCACCGGGCTCGCGATCAGCACGGCGTTCGTGGTCGGGCTGGCCGTGCTCGGCGCGGTCACCGTGCTGCCGGCGCTGCTCTCCCTGCTGGGCGACAAGGTCGATCGCGGGCGGATTCCCTGGCTGGGCGAGCGGCGCACCGCCGCGGAGAACTCGCGGTTCTGGTCCGCGACGGCTCGCGTGGTCACCCGGCGGCCGGCGTTGTGGGGCGGGCTCGCGTCCGCGCTGCTCCTCCTGCTCACGCTGCCCGCGCTCGGCATGCGCCTGCAGGATCCGACGCCGGCGGAGAGCCTGCCGCGCTCGATGGCGACGATCGACGCCGCTGTCCGCACCCAGGAAGCCTTTCCGGGAGTCGTTTACCCCGCCACGGTGGTACTGACGGCCGAGCGCGGCGGCCCGGTCGACAGCCCGGCGCTACGAGCGGCGATCACGGATCTCGAACGGCGGATCGGCGAATCCTCCGGTGTGCTGAACAAGCCGATCGCCGTCGGAGGCGTCGACCAGGCCGTGGTCGTCCGTGTCCCGCTGTCCGGCGCGGGCCGCGACGCGGAAGCCGACGCCGCGCTCGCGAAACTGCGCACCGAAGTACTCCCGGAGACGGTCGGCAAGGTGGACGGTGTCGAGTTCGCGGTGTCGGGCCGCACGGCGAGCGCCCGCGATTTCGCCGACCGGGTGATCGAGCGGATGCCGCTGGTCTTCGGGTTCGTCCTGCTCGCGGCGTTCTTGTTTCTGCTGCGGGCTTTCCGGTCCGTGCCGGTGGCGCTGGTGTCGATCGTGCTGAACCTGCTGTCGATCGGCGCGGCCTACGGCCTGCTCACCTGGATCTTCCAGGACGGCCATTTCGCTTCCCTGCTGGGCTTCACCCCGTACGGCGGGGTGGTGGGCTGGCTGCCGATGTTCATGTTCGTCCTGCTGCTCGGGCTGAGCATGGACTACCACATCTTCATCCTCAGCCGGATCCGCGAACGGCGGGCCGAAGGCGCCGTCACCGCGATCGTCCGCGGCACCGGCACGAGCGCGGGGGTGGTCAGCGGGGCGGCGGTGATCATGGTCGGCGTGTTCAGCGTCTTCATCACGTTGAGCGCGATCGAGTACAAGATGATGGGCGTCGGGATGGCGGTCGCCGTCCTGATCGACGCCACCCTGATCCGCGGCGTGCTGCTGCCCGCCTTCCTGGCGGTGCTGGGCGAACGGGCCTGGCGGCGTGACCGTAAATCCGTGGCCCGCGAACGCGTCCCGGAACTATCGTCGCCGAATGCCTGACGCGCTCTTCGCCCACGCCCGGCTCGCACCGATCTACGACGCCTTCGACGGCGCTCGCGACGATCTGGAGCACTACCTCGGCATCATCGGCGAACTCGGGGCGAAGAGAGTGCTCGACGTCGGCTGCGGCACCGGCTGCCTGGCCGTTCTCCTTGCCGCACGCGGGATGGAGGTCGTGGGAGTCGATCCCGCGGAGGCGTCACTGGAGGTCGCGAAGGCCAAAGACCCGGAAGGGAAGATCACCTGGATGCACGGCGACGCGAAAGCGGTGGGTGACGCCCGCGCCGATCTCGCGGTGATGACCGGGAACGTGGCCCAGGTCTTCCTGACCGACGGCGAATGGCGCCGGACGCTCGAAGGTATCCGCACCGCGCTGGTGCCCGGCGGTCACCTGGTCTTCGAGATCCGGCGCCCCGGTCGCCGCGTGTGGGAGGACTGGGCCGCCGATACCGCGCACGACGTCGTCGACGTCCCCGGCGTCGGCGAGGTCGAGCAATGGCGTGAGGTCACCGAGGTGAACCTCCCGTTCGTGTCGTTCCGGTACAGCTACCGGTTCTCCGACGGCGAGGTCGTCACCTCGGACTCGACGCTGTGGTTCCGCGAACGCGAAGAACTGGAACCCTTGCTGGCGGAGCACGGTTTTCGCGTCCTGGACGTCCGGGACGCCCCGGATCGCCCAGGACGCGAGTACGTGTTCATCGCCCGGCGAGACTAGAGGATTTCGCCGTCCGGAACGGTTTTCGGCCCGGTGATCTTCACGTCGCCACGGACGACGACGCCCTTCCCGAAGGTGACGTCGCCGTCCACGGCGAGGCTCGTGCAGTCCTTGAGCGAAGGCGCGGAAGGGATACGCGCGTCGAAGTCCGGCAGGAGCTTGTAGAACTCCTTGCTCAGCGACACGACCGGCGGGGTGGTGGTGAACTCCGGGATCATCTCCCCGCTCTCGTCGAGCACGTACGCGTCGGACCGGACGACGAGCAGGTCGTCGGTGGTCTTGACCGGCGCGAACCGGGTCCGCGGGATTTCGATGGCCCGCGCGCCCTCGACGGAGCCGATCGCCGCGCCCATCGCCGTTTCGAGCTGGATCACCGGGGTGCTGGCCGCGTCCGCCGGATCGACGGTCTTCCGGTTCACGATCAGCGGCAGATGCGGCGCGGCCGGGTCGGCGTCCTGGAGGGCTTTCAGGCGTTCGAGGTCGATCCAGATGTTGTTGGTGTTGTAGAACCGCCATTTGCCGACATCGCCGAACGAGTCGTCGCCGTCGGGGACCTGCGCGGATTCACGCAGGACGATCCGGCCCGCGCGCCGCGCGAGGTGCCCGCCCTTGCGGTCGGCCGCGGTGCCGAGCACGGTCTCCATCGCGAACGGGATGTCCTCGGTCGCGAGCCACGCGGCGATCCGCGCGTCCGGCAGCGCGCCGAGGTTGTCGGCGTTGGACACGAAACACCAGCGGATGCCCTCCGTCAGCAGCGTTTCGAGCATCCCGCTCACCGCGAGCGCGATGTAGATGTCGCCGTGTCCCGGCGGGCACCATTCGAGTTCGGGGTTCGACGGCCATTCGGCGGGCCGCCCGTCGGCGGTGATCTTCGGTTCGCGGCCCTGCAGGAAGTCGGCCGGGATGACGTCGTCGGCGAGATCGGGATACTTCTTCAGCAACTCCAGCGAAGGTTCGCGGGTGCCCGCCGAATTCATCAGGATCAGCGGGAGCCGCGCGCCGTACTTCTCGCGGGTCGAAAGCACCTGCATGGCGATGACGTCGAGGAACGTCTTGCCCGGCTTGATCTCCAGCAGCGACTTCGGCCCGGTGAGCCCCATGCTCGTGCCCAGCCCGCCGTTGAGCTTCAGCACGGCGGTGCGGTCCAGCACCCGGCGCGCTTCTTCGGCGTCCGGCTCGGGCAGGTCGACGAGCCTGCTGATGTCATCGAGCGGTTCGAGCTCGTTTCCCGGCAATTGACCGGCGCCGGGTTCGGACAGCTGCTCGAGACGCCGCCGCAGAG
This sequence comes from Amycolatopsis sp. NPDC043889, assembly GCF_056435645.1. Lineage (NCBI taxonomy): Bacteria > Bacillati > Actinomycetota > Actinomycetes > Pseudonocardiales > Pseudonocardiaceae > Amycolatopsis > Amycolatopsis sp. NPDC043889. The sequence goes on along the minus strand of NZ_JBWKEC010000004.1, from coordinate 313,693 downwards.
CGGCCAGCTCCATGGCGTGGGCCCCCGCGGAACGCATTTTCGACAGCGTTTCGGCGAACTGATCGGACAGGTGCGCGTCAGAGCTCATTGTGCCCTTTCTGAACCACTGCGTCGGGGCGTCAGTGCCGTTGGTGAACCCGCGTCCGCGATCGACGTCGGCAGGACGCGGCCTCGTCATACCTGTCACGGTGACGAGCAGGGCGCCCTGCCACCGCGATAGCGGGGCCTGCGGCCGGGGCGGGTTCACGCTCAGGGTCATTTTCCCGGCTACGTCTCAGCTCCGCGAACAGGCGTCAGTCTATTACCGGTCGCGGCGCCAGGCCGTGCTCCGGGGTCAGTACCCCGGTCATGCGGACGTCATGCGGTTCCGCGGGCAATTCACGCACGAGTTCGGCGTCCCGGACGACGGCGATCAGCGCGGCACCCGACGCGGCGAAGGAGAGCGACCGGTCGTAATACCCGGCGCCCCTGCCGAGCCGGACCCCTTCGTCGTCGACGGCGAGCGCGGGGATCAGCACCAGATCGGCCGTTCCCAGCGTGTCGGGACCGAGGCGGCGCCCCGTCGGTTCGAGCAGTCCCCGCAGCCTGCCGGTCCCGAGACTCGACGGGCCCTCGAACGCGGCCCACTCCAGCGGCCCCGGCGTGTCGGGGACGATCGGCAGCAGCACGCGTTTCCCTTGGTCGAGAAGTTGATCAAGCAGTGCCGTCGAACCCGGTTCGGTACCGAAGGGTACGTAGGCGCACACGACCTCGCCCGGCAGCCGGGAGGCCGCGGCGGCGAGCGCCACCGCCTCCCGCGCCCGCACTTCCGACACCTGCGAACGTCGTTCGGCGGTTATCCGGGAACGCCACTCCGCTTTGCTCAGGTGTTCATTGCCGGGCTCGCCCACGTGGTCAGGTTAGGCTTCACGCCTATGACAGGCGCAGCGACCACCCCGGCGGCACGGACCACGAGGAGCTTGCCCGATCGGGCGATTTCCGCGGCTTCGGACCGCATCACTCCTGGTAACGGTGGTGAACTTCAGTTCACCGACGGGCCCACATCGCGTGCCTGGTCGAACGAACGGATCGAGATCCCCCAGTCATGACGGAGCCCATCGCCGAAGCGGCCGAGACCGAAGACGCGGGACAGTTCCGTTCCGTCGAGGATCAGATCGCGCTGACCCTGGACTCCGCGGTGCGCCCGCGCCCGGTCCGGGTCGCCATCTCCGAGGCCCAGGGCCTCCTGTGCGCCGAAGAGGTCGTCGCCGAACACGCGCTGCCCGGTTTCGACCAGGCCGCCGTCGACGGCTACGCGGTACGAAGCGTCGACGTCCGCACCGCGGGCCAGGAGCCGGTGCAGCTGCCGGTGGTCGGCGAGATCGCCGCCGGTTCCCGCCAGCCGCGGCGGTTGCAGCCCGGCCAGGCCGTGCGGGTCGACACCGGAGCGCCGCTGCCGACGCTCGCCGACGCCGTCGTCCCGACCGCCTACACCGACGGCCACCAGGCCAAGGTCACCGTGCACAAATCCGTGCCGTCGGCGGCCTACGTGCGCCGGACCGGCGAGGACGTGCAGATCGGCGACGTCGCCGTGCGCAAGGGCGACACCATCGGCTCGGCCCAGGTCGGCCTGCTCGCCGCGGTCGGCAGGGCGAAGGTCCTGGTCTACCCGCGGCCCCGGGTGTCGATCGTGTCCGTGGGCGACGAACTGGTCGACATCGACCGCACCCCGTCGGTCGGGCAGGTCTACGACGTCAACTCCTACGCGCTGTCCGCGGCCGCGCGGGACGCGGGCGCCGAGGTGAGCCGCGTCGGCATCGTCCCCGGCGACCCGAAACGCCTGCGGGAGGTCGTCGAAGGCCGCCTGCTGATGTCGGAGATCGTGGTCGTCGCGGGCGGCGCCGGCGGCAGCGCGGGCGACGAGGTGCACGCGGCGCTGTCGGACCTCGGCCACATCGACATGACCCGCGTCGCCATGCACCCCGGTTCCGTGCAGGGTTTCGGCAGGCTCGGCCCCGATTCGGTGCCGACGTTCCTCATCCCCGGCAATCCGATGAGCGCGCTGGTCGTGTTCGAGGTCCTGGTCCGCCCGCTGATCCGCGCCGCGCGCGGCACCCGCAACCCGCACCGCCGGATCGTCGGCGCGCGGCTGCTCTCCCCGATCACCTCGACCAAGGGACGCAAGGGTTTCCTGCGCGGCCAGCTGCTGCGCGACGAGGGCAACGGCGAGTACCTGGTGCAGCCACTCGGCACCTCCGGCGCGCATCTGCTCGCGTCGCTCGCCGAGGCGAACTGCCTGATCAACATCGACGAAGACCTCACCGAGGTCGCCGCGGGCGAGCAGGTCAAGGTGACCTTCCTGGCCCAGCGGGCGTAATGGGCGCACCGATTTCCGGCGTCGCGTATCCGATCGAGAGCAGGCATCCGGGCTGGCCCGCGAAGCTGGGCCCGCTCCGGGTGCCCGCCGGGATCCTCGCCGTCCGGCCGGTCCGGCTGCGGGACGCCGGCGACTGGAGCCGCGTCCGGCTGCGGGACCGCGAGCACCTCGAAATGTGGGAACCGACCGGCGTCGGGCCGTGGCCGGAGCGCAACGCGTATTGGTCATGGCCGTCCCAATGGCTGGCATTACGCGGCCTCGCCCGGCGCGGGCAATGCCTCCCGTTCACCATCACGGTGGATGGACGCTTCGCCGGACAGATCACTGTGGGTAACGTCATCCGGGCGTCGCTCCGATCCGCCTGGATCGGCTACTGGGTGTCGTCGGACATCGTCCGCGGCGGCGTCGCGACCGGCGCCGTCGCCCTCGTCACCGACCATGTCTTCGATTTCGGCGGGCTGCACCGGCTCGAGGCGACCGTCCGCCCCGAAAACACCCCCAGCCTGCGGGTTCTCTCCAAAGCGGGCTATCGGCGAGAGGGACTTTTCGAGCGCTACCTCGATGTCGCGGGCGGCTGGCGGGACCATTTCTGCTACGCCGTCACCAAGGAGGAGACCGGTGACGGACTGGTCTCGCGGCTCGTCGCGAAGGGCCTCGCGGAGCGCGTTTGACCCCGTTACCGGGTCGTTCCGGTGACCGCGTTACCACAAGCTGTGAGATTCACCTAATTTGGTGATGCATTTTCCGTGATCGGAACCGGCGAGTCTGCGCGGCGTGTGTGACTGTTGTGGCTAGCGTGACTACAGCAGTGGATCGGGGGAGGTGACGGGAGATGCCCAGTTCGGTGATCATCGTCGCGCTCGCAGCGGCATGGCTCGTCGTTCTCGTGCCCATGGTCGCCCGCAAGCGCCAGCAGGTCGCACGGACGACGGACTCGGCCTTGGCGGCGCGAGTCGTGCGGAGCGGGAGCACACGCCACGAGGGACCGGAGGAGTTCGCGATGGCGGAGAACACGGAACCATCGGTAGAAGACGACCTGGCGGAACTCGAGGCGGAACTCGACGCCGACCTCGAAGACGAGGCACCGGAGGCCGAGCCGCTTCCCCAGCCCTCGCGCACGGCCCGGCCCGAAAGAGAACGCCAAAGCACCGGCTACCGGCCAGGCCGGGGCGGATTCGACCCGGAGGCGGCCGACATCGCCGCGCGCGCCAAGTACGCGTTCCGGCAGCGGATCGTCATCGCCCTCCTGGTGCTGGTGGTCACCACCGCGGCCGTCGCCGGCTTCCTGACCCCGACGGTCTGGTGGGCCAACGGTGTCGTCGACGCCGTCCTCATCGGCTACCTCGTGTACCTGCGCCGCCAGGTCCGCATCGAGAACGAGATCCGGCAGCGCCGCCTCGCCCGCTTCAACAGCACCCGCGCCCCGCGCCGCCCGGCGGTCGAGGACGACGAAACCCACGAGTCCCCTGAGGACATCGAGGTCGTCGCCACCGAACGCCCGGCCGTCGTGGAACGCAAGCCGTCCCCGATGTCCCGCCTGCGGCGCCAAGCCGTCGTCGTCGACCTCGACGACGAGGACCCGGCCTTCCACGAGCTCGACGAGCCCGGGACCAGGCCTTTCCGCCGGGCCTCCGGAGAGTGACCCCCCTTGTTCGGGGCTCCATGAGCCACTGATAGGCTCATGGAGCTCCCAATGAGGGGCAAGATTCACCAGGGGCTGTAGCGCAGTTGGTAGCGCGTCTCGTTCGCATCGAGAAGGTCAGGGGTTCGATTCCCCTCAGCTCCACTCAAGGGTTCTAATCGCTTTTGACCTGCGATTTTAACTCTTCGCAGTTTCAGCACTCTGGCCTGGCGTTCGACAGAACGTCAGGCCAGAGTGCTATTTCGACAGTTCTAGCTCACCTCAGGTATCGACATGTGACCACTCTGTGTAGCAGAGTGCGGCTGGTTGGGCTCCTGCTTTCGCGCGAGATCGATGAGAACCTTGGCGAGCTTCTCAACATCGGGGGGGGGGGATCACGACGTTCGTCACTGACACGTAGCCGTCGGGAGCCGGAACGACGCACGTGTCGCTTCCGGTTTGTGTCGTCCACACCCACCACTTTCCAGAAGAGGGCCATGCTCCTGGACCGGCTATGAGTGTTCCGGAACCGGTCGCTACCCATTGCGCTGCGCAAGCTACTCAACCCCGACACCGACCAGGACGTAACTGCGCCTTACAAGGAGAAGACTCACCCGATCGTGTGTGCTTCATGGAACATGTTGGTGTTCAGCCGCTTCTGTTCGCCAGCTGCATGGGTGTCCCCTCAGTGGCCAGATCATTTCAACGACACACAACGCGGCCGTCGTCCGCCTCCTGGTGCGAGCGGCCATCCCGTCGCCATCCGGTCCGCATGCGGGTCGAATTCGGACCATGCGCCTTCATGACGAGGGCGTGGCCGCTACGTCGGGCTGCTTCCTATCTTGCTGAACTCTCAACTCTCCTCAAACCCGGCCTGGTCGAACTTGAGGGTTTGGGCGTTCTCGGAGACCGTTCGCACTTTGGCCTCCTCGAAGCCGAAGGTTTCAGTTGCTTCGATCTCGATGCGGACAGTCAGGTTCGTGCCCTGGTCGGCTCGGAGTGGGGCGATGACCTCCTCGGCAATATTTTTGAAGTCCATAGCGATCTTCTCAGTGCTCAGCGTCTTGACGCCGTAGAAGCGGGTCTTGAACTTCCGGTGGTAGACGCCGGGGTGGTCGGGATCCTGCTCGAAGTGCTTCTCAGCAGTGCTTTCGGTAGCCCCAGCGGGCATTCCCGGCGTCGCAGAGGCTTCGGCCTCGCGCTGTTGGGTGGCAGCGTCGGGACGGACGAGCAGCAGTGAATCCGAGGTCGGGGGAGCTGGCCGCTCATCGCCCGGGATCCAAAGGTCGATGTACCGGTTAGCGACCTCGTCGTAGCCCGTCGCCAGGGCAAAAGCATCGGTCTGCCAGATCATCGGCAGATCGACCACGCCCTCGTCAAGGACACGACGATCACGAACACGCGGAAGGTACGGGTACTGACTGTAAAGCACCCAGAGCGAGCCCAGGGCGACATGGCCGTCTTTCCAGATTTGCGGCACTTTGCCCAGAGCCAGGCGGATCGTCGCGGCAGCTTGTCGAGTGGACAGGTCACCGTCGTTGCCGAGGCGTCGCGAGACCCGCTCAGCCAACGCGTCGGACTGTCCTTCCACTTTGGTTTCCCGGAGGACGAAAGGCGCTCCGGGGTCGGGCTGAGCGGGGATGAGCGCCCAGGTGAAGGTTTGCAGCAGGCGCGCGGTCACCGTCTGGTCGGCCTGAGCCTGGCGTTGCGCGGCTTGGTTCTTCTGATTCTGGGTCAGGTCGAGGTCTGCCTCGTTGTCGAGCACATGGCGCCAGCCGAGGTAGTCACGGGTCGCCGTGTCGAGCTCCTCCAACCGCGCCTCGTCGGCCGCGAGGTAGACGAGCATGTTGCGATGGGTACGGTTGGCGTTCCCGCGCTGTTCGGTCGCCTCTTGGGCGAATTCCTTCGCCGCTGACTCAGTACCGCGCTTGTGAGCGACCTTCGGGTGGAGGATGACAAGCCGGGCTTCGTCCGTGTCAGGAATGTCGGAGTTGGTCCCTGGACAAACGTGTACGCCCGCGAAGTCGCCGCGAGTGCGGGCCTGGCTTTGCAGCCGGCGGACGATCTCAGCCCAGATATCTTCCTTGTGCAGGCGCTCGGCCTGATCTTTGGCGGTGCGGGTGATGTTGGGTTGGAGGTCGTACCAGTATTTTCCGGAGCCGGTGTAGAAGTAGGTCGCCCGATCACTGAGTTGGGTGAGCGCGGAGTGAAAGTTGCCGGGCACGTCGCCGGGGACAGCGGTGCCAAGGAAAACCCGCTGAGTGCCGATCCCTTTGTGGACTGAGCCGGGGGCGATAGTCGGCGCGGCACCAAAAAACACCGCACGGGCGAGACGTTTGGTCAGAGCTCGCTGGCCATACAGCGGCTTCTCCCGGTCGATGCGGGCAGGTTCGGAGTTGGGACCATCCACATCGGCGTCAATAATCGTCTTCCAGGAATCCTGGAGGTACTGCGTCAGCTCGGCGTTCACGTTGGCCGTGGCGAGTGGAATCGACGCGGGCATGATCAGCGGCGCGGCGTCCTCGCCTGTCCACAGGGCGTGAATCACCGTGCTCATCAATCGCAGCACGCCACGGGTGCGCTGAAACCGCTCTAGCGAGGACCACTCCTCGTAGAGGGTGTCGAACAGCTCCGGGTGGATGGGGTAGGTTTCCTTGATTCGGTTCTCGTACCTCGGGTCCCGCGCCTCCCGCGGAAAATCGTCAATATACTTGCGATACATCTCCACATAGGCCCGCGCTGTCGCGCCGATCGCGGCGAGCCCGGCGGCGTCGGGCTGCTTGAACAGCCGCTGTTTCACGATGTGATACGCCTCGTCCGAGGACGCCGGCCGCCACTGATCGGCCACACGGCGTACGACGTTTTGCAGCCGTTTCAGCGCCTCAAGACCGTGGGCGCCACCGACCTCCTCGGCGCTGCCAGCCGCGAACTCCGAGTCATCGTCGCCGCTCTCGGAGGCGGGAATGGAGATCGCGAGCAGGATGCCCGAGGTGCCCTTGGCCGTCTCGGTAAGTGACTGGGCGAAGGTGAATTGATCATCGAAGGTACCGCCAGCGAGATCGTCACGGCCAACGAGCGAGCGGGCATAAGCGACCCACTCGTCGATCAGGATCACTGCCGGGGCGTACTTCGCCAGTAACTCGTGGAGCGCGTCGCCGGGGTGCGTCCGGTTCCTGTCAGCGGTGGCAACGATCGCGTAGCCCTCTGCGCCACCGAGCTGCCACGCGAGTTCGCCCCAGATCGTGTTGACCTGGGTGCCGTCGTCCTTGGTGGCACCGGACGGGCTGAGATGGTTACCGACGATCGCGACACGGTTGACCTTGGCGCCGGTATAGCCGCTGGCGCTCAGCAGTTCCTGGGTGTCTTGCGGGAAGTCGCCCTCCGGGAGCCCTGCGGCGATGTGCCACAGGGACAGCATCGAGTGGGTCTTGCCGCCACCGAAGTTGGTCTGCAGATTGATCACCGGTGCGGCGTTGTCATCACCGGACAGCCGGCGCACCGCGCGGCCGATGAGGTCACGTAGGCCCTCGGTCAGGTAGGTGCGCTTGAAGAACTCCACGGGGTCGGCGTAATCCAAGTCCACCTCGCCACCTGTAGCAACCTTGTACAGGTCGGCGGCGAACTCGGAGGCGTGGAAGTTGCCGGTTGCGACGTCATCGTGCGGTGGCAGCGCCTCACGCCACGGCTTGAGCCCGGAGGCCTCGGGGTTGTCGACTGCGGACTTGAGGACCTTCTTGTCATCCTTGTTCGCGGTGACGCGACGCAGGTTGAGTCGAATCCGCGCGATCTCCTCACCGGTGTCGACGGCGCCGATCGCGACCGCGAAACGCTGAGCAGTGTCGAGAGCCCGGTACGCGTCGTCGTCAGTGAACGACCTCATGTGCGCCCACGTGTGCCGCACCTGTAGGAGTTCCGCGGCGTAAGCCAGATGCGTGCGGTTCAAGTGGGGGTTCAACGGACGCCAGTTACGGCGAAAGCGGTGCGTGTAGTCCCGGGTGATCAGCTTGAGCTGGACCGACGGGTCACCACGGTGAACCTCCCTGCCGTCGCTGTTGTCGACCGCAGTAATGATATCGACCCAGGTGCGACCGGCCTCGAGTTGCGAGTCAAGGATTTGAGATAGGAAGGCGTCCAACTTGGGGGCCAGCAAGTCGAACATCTGGCCGATGCGGTCGCGGTTGCTCACTGCCATGTCAATCGTCCCCCTCAATAAAGTCGAACATGCCCTGCTCCTGGACCGGCTTCTGCACCGCTCGTGCTACCTCGAAAATCTCGGGCCAGCTCGTGACGAGGCTGTTGAAGCTCAGCGCATCTTTAGTCCAGCCATTTCCCTCGGCGATGCGGAACAGCAAGTGGGCGAGTTCCTTGACGAGATCACCGTCAACGGCCCCGTCGGGACGGCTCAACGAAGCCTGGAGGAAGCCACCGGCGTTGGCGATGCCATCGCGCTCCACAACCTTGATCAGATGGTGCAGCGCCTCCCAGTTGCTGGTGTGGTCGTCTTTGAGGATGTCGTATTCCGACGATAGATCCGCTGGCTTGAGGAGCTGAACCTTGCCCGCCCGGCTAGTCAAGATCGCTTCCCGATCCATCGCGACTACGCTGGTGTTCCGTGCCCGTGCGAGGCTGTCGGCGTCACCGAACTTTCCTGCATCGTAACCGTGCTGCCGATACCAAGCGATCGCGAACCGCGTTGTCGAGTCGAAGTCTCCTTCCTGTTCGGCTAGGACCCTGTCGAGAATCTCATTGATTCGCGCCAGCGCCGAACGGACGGTCATCTTCGATCCGTTGTCCTCGATCACACCGCTGTAGCGGCTGAACACAGCCATCCCTGGCCCGATCGCCGCCTGTGGCAAGTCTACCGGTGCTATCTGCCCCTGCTGCAACTTCCGAAGTGCATCGGGGAGTTCCTCCTCGAGGCTTGCCATGAACCCTCGCCGACTTGTCGTCGGCGCATGCCCCGGTCGCGGCCGGAGGGACAGGACGATCGAAGAAGCGAGCGCATTCGATCCGATGTCCCGCATCCGTCCGCTCCCCTCGGTTCTAACTGGCCACGTCGAGGTGATCTCCCATCCTGAACGAACCATTCCCTCCAGTAAAGTTTCCCATCCAGTGGATGCATCGCCAGACTCATCCGAATCGCTCTGTTTGAATGCGTAATAAACAGCGATCGGATAGTCTGCGAAGGCGGCCATTCGAGCTCCTGCGAAGACCTGACGAAAGCCATCTTCAAAGAAAGCCCGCGCCCCTTTGCTGCCGTCGTGGCGATATGGATTGGCGATAAGTTCTTCAGCTTTGGGGACAAGCATTGTTCCCAAAACATCCGGATATATAGGCCGCAACGACCGTCGTAACCATACGTAAAAGAAGTCGGAAAGATCAGCGTAAGCGATATTGTCGTAGTAGGGTGGATCTGTACTAATAAGTGCGCGCTCGATGACGGCCGCCTGAGCATTTGCTTGTCTCACCACGGGTGGACGCCCAACAGGGAGGCGCTCGACTGCGTTCGCCACAGCCGTCGTCATCTTGACGAGGCTTCCTGAACTTGCAGCAAACGGATTTCCTTCAGCAAAATCCCATGTCATCTGGATTGCCTGGCGCGAGAACATGTTCCGCAGGATTTCCATCTGCGGGTTGCTTGCCCACGTCGTGATCGTCGACTGATAGTCAGTCAAACGGCTCACGACGAAGCCAAGGTAGGTGGCCACGGCATTAGCGTATTCACCGCTCCCGCAGTCTTCGAGAACCTGTCGCTGCACTTGTGCGACCAGATCGCTGAGCGTCGTCAAGGCAACCAACTGCCGATTAGTAAACAGATCGGCCCATTTCGACATCCCGTAGGCCTGTACGCGGAACCCAAGGGCTTGAGCGGGTAGTTCTCCCTCAGGATAGTCAGACGGACGGCTGATCCGCGCGGCGGCATCGTGATCACGGTGCGGCGCTACATAACAACGCGCTCGATCTCCCTCCGCTGCGATCGCCATTAGCTCCTGTCCGAGCCTGCCAGCCAAACCTTCGGCGCGCACGTACGCCAGATCGACCGCGGTTTTGCATGCAAGGCATTCTGCGCCTGTGCGACCAACCGTTCCGTCATTTCCTGGATTTGGCGCGCCCCCCTTGTCATGGCCAATCTCGAACTTGACCCGCTGCCCGGAAGGGTGGATGGGGTCAGGTACGACCGAGGGAACGACGTAGGCCTCCTTGCCCTTCTTCTTGCCCAGCCACCACGACCGGACCAACGGCATCGCAATACCACAGGCGGGGTTGGGGCAGATAACGGTACGAGCCCAGATCCAAGCGATTACGGTGACCTCGGTACCGTCCGGGAGAGTGGCCTTGGGGTAGAGGTGACTGATTCGCTTCTCAGCCTCGTCGCGCATCCACGCGCCATAAGCGCGGACATCGGCAGCGAGGCCCTCGGCACCTCGCCACTGCCGGATCTGGGAATCAGCCAAGCCCGGAAAGACCGGCGGCTGGTCGCGGAACTTCGGCGGGATCTCGATAAGCGCCTTGTTGATGAGGACAGCGACCGGGTTGAGGTCGGAAGCGTGTACCTCCAAACCGAGTCGTTGGGCTTCAAGGGGAATCGTGCCGCCGCCAGCGAAGGGGTCGAGGATTGGTGGCGGGTTGCCGTCGGTGGACTTCAGGATTTCAGTGTGGGCCTCAGCGAGCAGTTTCTCGTCGCGGACGTTCTCCCACACGACGAGCCGCTCGATGATGTTGTGCAGCCGCTCGCGCTCTTTGCGCTGCAGTTCCTCGGTCGGAAACTCGTCAGGCCGCGACGACGGATCGTCGACGAGTTGAGCGAACAACACCGCTCGGGCCGCCGCAAGCGGGCGACGTGCCCACCACAGATGCAGGGTCGACGGGTGTCCGTGCCGGATCGACTTTTCGCGGGCTGACTCCCGGTTGATAGCCTCCAGCGGTAGGGCCACCTCAATCAACTTGCGCTTGTGCATCTACCTTCTCGCCCCTCTGAGCCTGTGAGCTGGCTCGACCAAGCGGCGTCTCGTCACCGCGACTTGCTCGTTCAAATCTAGTGGGCGGCCAAAAGTAGTCGACCTGAACCGGGACAAGGCTGTCGCGCAGAGCCTCTGCGAAAGGCACATCTGGGTGCGCTCGGTAGGTCCATCGTTGCCACCGCGAAGGATGTCTCGGCCCGTCGCCGACGTGCCAGGTTGGCAGATCTTCGGCGGCGATTCGGCCGTGAAGCCATGCGATCTGCTGACGGAACTGCAATCGCGCCTCCCCGGAGGGCGAGGTGGATCCATAAGCAAGCAGGACGCCGTCGCCGGCCTTGAGGCAGTTCTCCAGGGAAGCTCGCGCCGCCAGCCATCCGTCCGCGTCGATCCCAAGTTCGTTGATGGCGCCGGTCCGATATGACGGCATCGAGAAGAGGTTCGCTACCGCGACGTCGTCGAAGCCGAGCAGTTCGGCCGCCATCGCCACCCGGCGGAGGGTCCTCTTGCCATCGGTCAGGGGCGGGTTGGCCAGAACCGCGACAAGAGTTCTCCTCGAATCAGTCGACATCAGAACGGCACCGTGCCCTTGGCCCACGTTTTGGCCCAGTCGCCGCGAATTCCGGTGGCCTCGAAATTGCCGAGGTCGGTGGTGGCGAAGGGGTTGTCGAGGTAGCGGACCTCGTCGTGCTGGGGCCCGCGCGGGTCGACTCGCACCAGAGCCAGGCGGTATCGGGGTACGGCGTTCTTGCCGGTTATCACCTCGTTGTGGGTGACGAAGAAATCCGTGGCCCCGTCCAGGCGGGCTTTGACCTCGACCCGGTAGGTGTCGCCGTTCGGTGCCGTAGACAAGATATCGAAGCCTTTGTTGTTGAACGGCTGCTCGACCGGTCGCCGACCGAGTTCTCGCTCACGGGCCAGCACCAGGTCAACGCCGCGTCGTTCGACTTCCTTGGTCTCCTTGGCGTGGATGGGGGCGCTGGCCGGGAGGTCGTCTTCGAGCAGGCTGATCGGCAGGACGAGCGCTGCGGTGACGATCAGCGGCGGCTTCGTGGACATGAGGCTCTGCTGGTCCAGCAGGGCGAGTCGACGACGCAGTCGCACCTCGAGCTCAGCAGCCTTACGGCTGAGACTGTCGGAGGACTCCCTCGGCTTCTCGCCTTTCTGCTCCTTCTCGGCGGCGACCGCGGCTTCGAGGAGCAGGCGTTCGTTTTCGGACGAGAGCCGCTTGGTGACCAACGTCCGTGTCCTGGTCAGCTCGGCCAAGCGCCGGGGCTGAACCTCGGCCAGGTGCTCCGGCAACTGGTGGGCGATGATCCAGCTCGTTGCCTTGTCTTCAGCGTCCGCGAGCCACGGCAGGGCGCGAGCCGCCGCGACGGTAGGCGTGTCGGGGGCGGCGACACAGTCAAGGTAGGGCGCGGGACCGGCGGTGGTCACGGTGCCGAGGCTGTCGACGAAGGCGTAGCCGAAACGACGGGCCACGCTGGCGCCGGTCGCGTCCGCGACCTCCTCGATGACGCCCACCAGCAAGTGCGGCTCCTCGAGGGTCGAGGACACCAGCACGGTGCCCGAGTTGAGGACGCCACCGAACTGTTTGATGGCCTCGTCCATGACCGTGTCGTGCAGCGGGTGACCGGGGGCGAGGAGATCGGCGCGGACGAGGCCATCTTCCGGCGAGACTCGGGCCAGGTCGAAGGTGACGCGGTCGTAGCGGGTCGCGATCGGCCCGTACTTGCTGGCCCGGAGGTGAGCCGGCACGTTGGCGACCTCGTACCGTCCGCGTTCGCGCCGGGCGATCCGACCACCGAGTCGCGTGAACGCTGCTTTGAAGGCCAATTCGATGTAGTGCGGCTGCAGACGGCGGGCGCGGGCCTCGTCCATCGCGGCACGTAGCGCCGCAAGGTCGGCCTCCGCGAGGTGTTCGGCGGCTAGAGCCCGTTCCTCCAGAAGATCCTTGACGCCCTCGCCGACGCTGGCGTCAATGACCTTGTGCATCCTTGCCCGAACATCGGGCCGCTCGCCGTACTGGATCGCCTCCTTCAGCAGGTCCCGGAGCGGCGTGTCGGTGAAGGCCTCACCAAGCACGTCGAAGACCTTTCCGCCGTAGGCCTTGCCCATCTCCTCAAGCTTCACGAGCAGGCGGGTGAAGACCTCGCCCTCACGCGTGTTGGAAGCGACCAGGTTCCACAGTCGGCAGACCTCTTCCTGGCCGATGCGGTGGATCCGACCGAAGCGCTGTTCAATCCGGTTCGGGTTCCAGGGCAGGTCGTAGTTGACCATCAGGTGGGCGGCCTGCAGGTTCAGTCCCTCTCCCGCGGCGTCGGTGGCGATGAGGATCTGGCAGTCGCGGCTCTTGGTGAATTCCTCGGTGATCTGCCGGCGCTCGCCGCGGCGCACGCCGCCGTGGATGGTGCGGACGGCATCCGGGCGGCCGAGCAGCGAGCTGATGCGGCCCCGGAGGTACTCGAGAGTGTCACGGTGTTCGGTGAAGATGATGAACTTGCGTGGCCAGCCGTCGTGGTCAGTAGTCAGGGCGTTGTCCTGCAGGATCGTCGACAGCTCGGTCCATTTGCGGTCTTTACCGAGGTCGCGGACCTGTTTGGCCAGCGCGGTCAGGTCGGTCAGCTCGACCAGTTCCGCGTCAAGCTCTTTCACGGTGCGTGCCGCGGTGGCCGCGTCGAGGAGTTCTTCCTCCAGCACCTCGACCTGTTCGGCGTTGTATTCGTCCGCGTCGAGGTCATCGAGGTCGATCGTGGGCTCTGACTCCTGGTAGGTGCCGTTGAGGATCTCGTGCTTCTTGCGCTCCAGGCGCCGGGAGCGGCGGATCAGGCTCTGGTAGATCGCCTCGGGGCTGGAGGCGAGACGGCGCTGGAGTACGGTGAGGGCAAAGCCGACAGTGTTCCGCCGCTTGCCGTCAAGCTTGTCCGCCCGGTTCATTCCAGTACGGACGTATTGGGTGACCTGTTCATAGAGGTGGTACTCGCTGGCAGTGAGCTCGTAGGGAACGGTCTCAGCGATCCGCTCGGGGAACAGCTTCTTGCCCTCGAAAGTGAGCAGGTCTTCCTTGACCATCCTGCGCATGATGCCGCTGGTGTCGGCGCTGATCTTCTGCTTGCCTTCGAAGCGGTCCCGGTCCAACAGGGTGAGGAAGAGCTGAAAATCCTCCTCTTTTCCCGAATGAGGGGTGGCCGTCATCAGCAGTAGATGGCGGGTGATGTCGCCCAGGAGCTCGCCGAGCTGAAAACGTTTCGTCTTCTCCAGCTTACCGCCGAAGTAATGCGCCCCCATCCGGTGGGCCTCGTCGACAATGATCAGGTCCCACTCGGACTCCTTCAACCGCGCCCGCAGCTCCTCATTGCGGCTGAGTTGGTCCATCCTGGCGATCAACAGTGGATTGGTCTCGAAGACGTTGAAGTTGACGTTCGCGTCGATGAGCTGGTTGGTCAGCAGATCGAAGCGCAGGCCGAACTTGAAGAACAACTCGTCCTGCCACTGCTCCACCAGGCCACCCGGCGCGACGACGAGGCAGCGCTGGACGTCATCGCGAAGGATCAGCTCCTTGATGTAGAGCCCCGCCATGATCGTCTTGCCGGCCCCGGGGTCATCGGCCAGGAGGAACCGCAGCGGCGTGCGTGGGAGTAGCTCACCGTAGACGGCGCGGATCTGGTGAGGCAGAGGCCGGACGTCGCTGGTCGCTACCGCGAGCATGGGGTCGAATAGGCCGGCAAGCGTGATCCGCTGGGCTTCAGCGACGAGCTTGAACTCGCTGGCCGGAGCGTCGAAGGCGCGGCTTCCAGCCTGGGCGATCGACAGCGTGCCCTCGTCCTTCCGGAACACGACCTGCTGCCCGAGCCCACCTACGGTGGTCTTGTAGGTCAATTCCAGAGCGTCGCCACCATGCCACTGCGCCGCGACGACGGTGATGACCTCGGCCGGTATGAGGCCCTCGAGCCGCAACCCCGGCTTGACTTCCTCAAGCCGCACCTATTTGCCCTCCTCGCAAACAGCCACCTACGTTCGATCGAGAGGCTCGGCCCTTGCGTTACCACCCCCAGCAGCGTGGTTCGCCGGCGTTCCCAGCACCAGCGACGTGACCTTGAGGGTAATGGACCAGGACGGACGGCAGCAGTTCCGGAGGGTCACGGGCCGATGGCTGGCAGCGGACACCACTGCACGTGGCCTGTCACGCCTGGTCAGGAGCCAGCGGGCAGAGACGAGCACCTTGACCTCGGAGATCGACGCAAGTCCGCAAACAGATGCGCCGAACTGCTGGTCACGCCGGACCCAGCTACCAGCCTGGCGGTTCGGGCGATGCGTCTGCCGACCATCCGGGGACAAGTGAGTCGCAAGCTGCCGCCTCCGCGATGTCGGGGGCTTCGAGGTGTCGATCATCTGACTCCACCCTCAACCACCTCGTCTGGAACTGATCGTCGTTGCGAGTCGGATCGGATGATCGAGACGAGCAGCCCGGAGCGGGCAGCGCCGATGCGGAGCGTCCTGCGAAGCGTGTCCGCCCGACAGCGCTCAGTTTGTCACTCGCCAGGGCGCTCATCTGCCTCACGCCGTCGGGCGTTGCGTCATTCGGCTGAACTGTTATGGTCAGCGCCCTGAGCAGGGCCGGTTCGACCTCCGCCCAGCCGATCAGCAGCAGTGGTCCGACGGCGTCGAACGCCGCTTTGCCGTACTCGCCTGTAACGAGCGGCGCGCCCACGTTCAGCGCCAGGGTGACCGCGCTGGCGAAGATCAGCAGGCGGCGGGCTGGCCGCAGTTGGGCCGGTGCCACCCCGGTCAGGGCGAGGTACCGAATGCCGAGGAGGAGGCCAAGGATCGAGAGTTCGACAGCCTGCGCGACGAGGGGAGCCACCCAGGCGGAGCGCAAGGTTGAGGACGCTGCCGAACCCGAACATAAGGGTGTGGGCCGTGTACAACGGGTCGTTGTCGTGCTCGGCTGACTCCAGGAACCTCCGGGCTTCGTCAGCTCTGGTGATGTTGGACTTTCCAGAGCGCTCTTGATGCTTCATCGGTTGTGCAGCGCGCAGCTACGGCGATGGCGTCCCGAAGCTTGACTACGTCGCTATATGTGGGATTCATGCCGCTGAGCCAGATTGTCGGGGGAGCGCCTGGGGCAGTGTTATTCTGATGGAGCTGGGCGAAGAAGCTCATCAGGCCGGTGTCGAATCCCCAGATGCTCATGTCCTCCCAGCCGGGAAGGTCCACGATGGCGCGGAAGTCCTCGACCAGGCCAGTTCCCTGTGCCACGTACAGTGCAGTGCCGCGGTGCCAGTCGCAGTGCGAGTGCTCGCCTGTGACGGTGTCAGTGCATTGTTCGCCGAGCGCTGGGTTGCCTCGGCACAGTCGTGTGCGCCGATGGTCTCGACAATAGGGTTGGCTGTCATAGGTGAGGGCTGGGCAACGCCCGCCGTTGGGCAGGAGGGCCAGGCACTGTCGGGTAGCAGCGGTTCCTCTGCGATCGCTGACGAAGGTGCCGTCGTTGATCGCACGGTGGATGCGTGCGGCGGATTCTTCCCTGGCCGCGCCTGGGAGTTGGTAGACGGTTCCGCGTTGGGTGAGGCGCGCGGTGTAGGTGTCGAGAGTGAACGGTGGGTGGAGCAACCAGCGCAGGTCGTCCTCATCAATGGGGTGCTCGATGTTGCTGGATACTTGAATCTTGCGGCTGGTTAGGAAGTTGAGCCAGACCTCCAATGCGAGCTCGCAGTCATCGGAGATGGGTTGGAAGAACCAATGATCCTCGGCGTCATGGACCGTTTTGATTCCCCGGTGCGCGTCGGTTCGGGAGTGTTTCTTGGCGCGCTCGCGTAGTCCGTGGTTGATGGTGATCGAGGTGAGGTCCAGGCCGGCTGGGCGTCGTTGGCCACCTGAGACGATCTGGCGAGCGGCGAACAGGGTATCCACGGTCTTGGCCACCAGTGGTGCTAGGTCAAGCTGGTCCGCATAGGTCCGCAGGCATCGGTAGTCGCCATCGAGCAGGTTGTGGCCCACGATCAGGTCGACCTCGTTCGCGACCGAGGCCAGTTCCCCGATCGTCTCGGCTGTGTAGGTTCTGAACGCGACCTGCCGCCACCGTTCCGATGGAGCATTTTCGCGTTCGACGAGGAGTACTCCGACGACGTCGATGTCCCACTTCTCCGGCAGGTGCTGGCTCCCGACGCGGGCATAGTCCACATCGATCACACCAATCCGGTGGGGCGCCGAAGGAGGCAGTGGACCAACGTTCGGAGTCCGGTAGACGGGGGCAGCTGGTGCGTAGCGATCGGCTGCCACTACGGACGGATCGGGTGCAAGGATGGGCGTCCAGGATGCGACAATTGCTGCGGCGGCATGCCCCAGTTCGCCTTGCTCGTTTGTGCAGACCGAGTGTGCTCGGTAGCAGACGATGCCCCGGCTGTAGAAGTCGGCTTCGTCGGGGAAGTCATGAATAAGTTCGTCGAGTGCGTGCACCCACATGTACAAGGGTACGTCGTAATGGTCGTCCTGATACCAGCCGGGTTGCATGGGGGCGCGTGGCGCGTCTACTTCCGCCGTGAACGTGGTTGAGTAGCCTGGTGGCGCCGTCGGCAGCAGCTCCGGGATGTGCTCGCCTCTCTCGCGGGCAGCTTCCAGGTAGGCCTGAAACCCTGCACCCCGTGCAGGCCAGAGAGAACGTCCCAGTGCTATCTCGTTGGGCAGCCGCTTGGTGGCATCCGGCTCGTCAGGCATGGCCGGGATGCTACTGACTGCCAGTGACAGAGCTGCGGCGCTTGGAGGTGCAAGTCGGGAACACTGTCGGCAGTCATAGCCACGGTGATTCTGGACGATGCCGGTTGCCCCTATCGGGGCTATGGTGCCGCGTCCCTGCGTGGGCAGATACGGACGACGAGAGGTCGAACCCGGATCCCGTGTTGATCTTGGATGGTGTCAAGTCAGTTACTCGCGAGCACTCGCGGGTGCGACTCGATTCTGCGATGTTCGTCGCTGAGTCAGACCTCATTGCGTCTCATTCGTCCGTTATATGCTGGGCCCGCGCCGCGCCACAGGTTCCGGAGTCCAGGTCTCGATCCCAACCTGTGCCAATCAACGACCGCAGGTGCGACGAGTGGCGCGACTTGCACCCGGGCTCCGAGCCGGAGGGCGAGGTTGACGATGTTTCCGAAGTTGAACTTGAAGGTGAGGCTGGCGACGACGCCATGATCACGGCGGCCACCTGAACCACAGCGGCCCCGTTCGAACCTGATCGAGTCAACAAGCTGTACGCCGTGTCATCGAGCATCATCTGATTCGACGCGCGGACGCCCGTGGGTGTCTCGGGTGGGAACGCCGCGTTCACGGAGCTTGTTCAGCACGGTGGTGTGATTGACGCCCAGGTGGTCGCCGACTCGCGCCAGGGGACCAGCCGAGGTTGTAGAGGTGGATGGCGTCGTCGACCTGCTCAGGCGAGAGGCCACTGCGACGCATCGGCACGCCGTGCCGATGGAGGATGCTGCTGACCGTCCGCCGTTCAATGCCGAACCGGTCACCGAGTTCGTACACCGTCGCGCCGGACCGGTAGCCGGCGATCAGCTGCTCTACTTGATCGCTGCCGAGTTGCCGCGCCCGACGCGGCCGGTGCCGCTTGCCCGACGTCGGTTCTCGCGAAGCTGTTCCAGGGCCCTGACCTGGTCTTTCGGGTTGTAATAAGCTCCCCCAAGGTCCACTCAAGGGTTCTGATCGCTGTTGAGCTGCGGTTAAACTCTTCATAGTTTCAGCACTCTGGCCTGGCGTTCGACAGAATGCCAGGCCAGAATGCTATTTCAGGGGTTCTAATACTCCAGTCGTAGTTCGTGATGGTCATGATTCGTGGATCGATTGTCGCTGGTAGTGGCCTTGCTGGGCTCGGTATTGGTGGCGTCTGCGCCAGCTTGAGCGGCGGATCCGGTGTGCGGCATCGAGAACGGGTCGGCTGATGAGTGTGGTGAACAGGTGGTGGATTTCGTTGCAGGTCAACGAGATCCACCCGCCGGTCGAGGACTTGGGGTTTCGTTCGGTGGATGCGACAACGGCGAGGAAGGCGTGGGCGAGCATCGCCATGACCGTCCAGCGGTGCCAGGAGGTCCACCGTCGGACCTGGTGCTGATCAAGCCCGGTGAGGCCTTTGCTGGTCTGGAAGGATTCCTCGATCGTCCATCTGCGGCCCGCGACTTGAACCAGGATCCGTAGCGGCACGGGCTCGGGTGCGTAGCAGCGGTAGAACGCCAGCTCGCCGGTGGTGCGGTGGCGGCGGATCAGCAGCCACCGGTGCCCGTCGGGCTCGGCGGTGTCGATGTCGGCGAAAGCCCAGTCGTAGTAGCGATGTTCTTTCGCCCCGGCACCGGCGGAGAGGCGTTGCCAGACGTGCTTGGGCATCCTCGCGGCGACACCGTCAGCGCGCAGCACGCCTGCTGGAGTGCTGACCCGGCGGTCGCGGCCGATGGCGAGAACGTAGCCGACTCCGCGTTGTTCGAGGTTCTTGCGCAGGTGGGGTCGGCTCCGTAAACCTCGTCCCCGGCGACCCACCGGGCATGGACCCCTGCGTCGAGGGCACGCCCGATCATGGTGGTCGCCAGCGCGGGTTTTGTCGCGAACGCGGTGTCGTCGGGGATTCCGGCGCCTGCGCGGCGGTCGGGATCGGTGGTCCAGGATTTCGGGAGGTAGAGGGCTCGGTCGATGAATGCGTGGCCGGTGTCGGTGGCGTAGGTGAGGTAGACCGCGACCTGGGCGTTCTCGATGCGACCCGCGGTGCCGGTGTATTGGCGTTGCACTCCGACGGTGTGGACGCCTTTCTTGAGGTCGCCGGTTTCGTCGACGACCAGCACGGCGCCGGTGTCGCCGAGGTGTTCGGTGACGTAGTCGCGCAGGTCGTCGCGGACCTTGTCGGCGTCCCAGACCGCTTTGCGCAGCAGGTGTTGTATCCCGTCGGGGGTGTCGTCGCCGGCGTGTTCGGAGATGGTCCAGCAGTTCTTGTCCGGCAGGTCCGACAGCAGCCCGAGCAGCAGTGTTCGTGCTCGTCGGCGGGGTTCGACGCGGGTGAACCGGCCGGCGATCCGGCTGATCATCTCCTCAAACATCACCGCCCATCGGTCAGGGTTTACGCTGGGACCCGCGGCCACCAGCCGATCAGGGTTAGTCCACACAACCGACCATGATCAACTGGTGGCCGCACCTGTCTACGGGCAGCCCACCAACGACATCACGAAGTCCGGCTGGAGTACTAACTCACCTCAGGTGTCGGCTTGTGGCCACTCTGTGTAGTGGCTTCGGGCTGGTTGGGCTCCTGTTCTCGGGCGAGACCGAAGGTAACCAACCTCGACACCGACCAGGACGCAACCGTGGCATGCAAATAGAAAGCCCACGATCCGTCCAAGCGCCGGCGAGCACGAGCTGCTTAACGCGATTGTCCGGTCATGCCTGGAGACATCAACTCTGACATTCGCTTGAGAGCCTCGGCGGTGCGTGCATCCTGCTCCTCCTTCGGCAACCTGACAAAGGCCAGCTGCGACTCACACCGTTCTCGCAGGTCGTCTCGGTCGAACCAGTGCAGTGGGCCGTTGAAGCTGGCACCGACGCATATCCAATTGGACATCCCCGCCCGCGGGACCGCCCAACCGGCCAGGTGGAGGCGGGCCAGCAGCGGATTCGAGTCGCCCGGTGCGCCGGCACCGGGTACCGCGCGACGCCGATCGGGATCAGCGGTCCGTCGACGGCGAGGAAGAGCGCGGACGCGCGCTGCTCAATCCAGCACGGTGGCCAGGTAGCCGACCAGGGCCCGGTTCAGTTCGGTCACCCACCGCTCGCGTTCGGCCGAGGGTGCGGCGACCACCGTGCCCAGCAGAGTGCCGAAGATCTGGGTCGACACCACGGCGACCCTCCGCACGCAACGCCACGTAGCAAGACCTGGACTCGGTTGGTAACCACTGGGCCGCCTCTCTTTAGGGAGGCGGCCCAGTGGCATTTCGGGTTGGCCGTCGGTTCGTGGCTCGGGCACGTCGGTGGTCTGCCGGTCGTGCTGGACGGCGTGGAGTTGCGCGAAGGCCTGCCGTGGAGTGGCGTCGTGGAACTCAGCGATTCAGAGGTACTGCGTGTTCGGCGGGAGCCCGCAGAGAGAGCGGCCGTACAGTTCGAAATTGGTGTTCGGGTGCATCAGGCCGTGCAGGCTGAACGCGTGTATATCGCGCCGGATCCGCTGGATCGGCTTGGACAGCTTGATCGAGGAGCCCCCGCTCGCGGATGCCAGCACGTCGACGGCCTCCTCGACCAGCCGCACGAGTCGGCCGAGACGTCCGCGGTTGTGCATCCGCTCCTCGAGTGTCCAGGCCTCGCCCGCTGTGCCCTTCTGGTCGAGGACAGTGGCCATCTTCCAGGCGTAGTACTCCGCTTCCTCGAGCTTCAACGCCGCCTCGGCGACCTCGAAGTGTGTGACCGGAGCCTCGCTCTGGAGGCTGTAGTCGGTGAACGTGATCGGCCGGCCCGACAGGTTCCGGTGGAACTCGGCCAGCGCCGCTCGGCCCATCCCTATCGCCACGCCGATGAACCCCGCCGCACCGGTCGGGATCATCGGGGTGCGGAACACGGGCGAGGCGGCGTTGAGCTCGGACGCGTACTGCTCCTGGAGCACCGACACCATCGGTAGCGTGCGCTCTCGCGGGACGTACAAGTTCTCGGCCATCGTGTCGACGCTGCCGGTGGCGGCGAAGCCCGACGTGTGCCAGTCATCGTCGATCGTCAGCTCCGACATCGGCACCAGCGCGGCCACTGGCCACTGGCTGCCGTCCGGGGCCGGGGCCATCGCCATGATGGCCTGCCAGTGGCTGCGCCGCGCGCCGCTCACGAAATGCCAGCGCCCGTTGACGATCAGTCCGTCCCCGGCCTCGGTCGCGACCCCCGTCGGGCTCAGCGAGACGCAGATCCGCGTGGCGGACGTGGCGAACACCTCGTCCTGCACGTGGTCGGGGAACGCCGCGGCCAACCAGTCACCGATCGCCCACGCCGCCGTGTTCCAGCCCGCCGACGGGTCGGCCGCCGAGATGATCGACACGATGTCGCCCGTGTCGAGCGCGCTCGTCTCGTGGCCGCCGTAGCGCTGCGGCCGGCGCAAGTCGAACAGGCCGGCTTCGGCGAGCGCCTCGACCACCTCGTCGTCCAGGGTGCGGTTCTGCTCCGCCGACAGCGCCTTCGACTCGATCAGCGGCACCAGGTCCTCGGCCCGCTTACGAAGCTCGTCCGCCGACAGTATGGCGTATCCGGACAAGGCGTCCTCCAAATATGTATGTCGCCGTCGCTGCCTCACTCGCACGTTCGCAACGACGATCCCAGGCCACCGGTGCTCGATCGTCTCCTCCTTTGCGCACCGGGAGTCCGTGGCGCCGGAGGCCGAGCAACCGTGAAGACGCGGGCGCTGCCATCCATGACCACGATGTACCTCGGGTCTCAACGGCTCCCGGACGGGGGACGCGGGGACCACCCATACCCCCGGCTGAGGAAAGGTGGCCTCGATGCGGCCCTATCGGATCGACATACCCGATTCCGAGATCGCGGACCTACGCGCGCGAATCGCCTCGACCCGCTGGCCGACCGCGGTGTCGGTCCCGGGCTGGGAGCGCGGCGTCCCCGGTGACTACCTCCGTGAGCTCGCCACGTACTGGCAGTCCACCTACGACTGGCGAGCAGCGGAACGGGAACTGAACCGGCACCCTCAGTTCATCACGGAGATCGACGGCGCCGACGTCCATTTCATGCACATCACCTCGGCGGAGCCGGGCGCGACGCCGCTGCTGCTCACCCACGGCTGGCCTGGCTCGATCGTCGAGTTCCTGGACGTCATCGGTCCGCTCACCGACCCCCGCGCCAACGGCCTCGACCCTGCCCTGGCGTTCCACCTGGTCATTCCGTCCATCCCCGGGCACGGTTTCTCCGGTCCGGTCACCGAGCCCGGTTGGGACGTCCAGCGTGTCGCCGGGGCATGGGCAGAGCTGATGCAGCGCCTCGACTACGACTCGTACGTCACCGCGGGTGGGGACTGGGGTTCGATCATCTCCCTCGAACTCAGCCGCCTCGCACCCGAACGAGTCCGGGGTGCGTACCTGTCGATGCTGCTGACCCTGCCCTCCGGCGATCCGGAGGAGCTGTCGCAGCTCGGCGAATCGGACTTCGCCCGTCTCGCCGAGCTGAGCCGGTTCGACGCCGAGCTGTCGGGTTACATGAAGGTGCAGACGACCCGTCCGCTCACCATCGGGTACGGCCTCACGGATTCTCCGGTGGGACAGCTCGCGTGGATCGTCGAGAAGTTCCACGACTGGAACAAGGCGGTCAAGACGCCGGAGGAGGAGGTCGGACGTGACCGGCTGCTGACCAATGCCACCCTCTACTGGCTGACCGGAACCGCCACGTCGTCCGCTCAGTTCTACTACGAGTCCGCCGCGACCCTCGGCAAGATGTTCACTCCCGGCGCGGCACCGGACCCGGTCACCGTCCCGATCGGCGTCGCGGTCTTCGGGCAGGATCCGGGGCTCCCGATCCGGACGCTCGCCGAGCGTGACTACTCCACCATCACCCACTGGTCGGAGTTCGACCAGGGCGGCCACTTCGCCGCGCTGGAGCAGCCGAAACTGTACGTCGGCGACCTGCGGACCTTCGTGGGTTCACTGGACAGCCGGTAGCCGAAGGACGGCCTCGCCGCCATGTCGAGGCCGTCTTCGTGTCAGCAGGGGGTTCTTTCAAGGAGCACAAGCATGTACGACTACGTCATCGTGGGCGCCGGTTCGGCCGGCGCCGTGCTCGCCACCCGGCTGAGCGAAGACCCCGACGTCCGCGTCTGCCTGGTCGAGGCCGGCGGCCGGGACACGGCCGAGGACATCCACGTACCGGTCGGCTTCGGCCGGCTGTTCCGCACCGACTTCGACTGGGACCACGACACCCACGCGGAGCCGCACCTGCAGCGCCGGCGCGTCTACCTCGGGCACGGCAGGGTCCTCGGCGGGTCCAGCGCCACCAACAACATGATCTACGTCCGCGGCAACCGCCTCGACTTCGACGGCTGGGGACAGCCGGGCTGGAGCTACGCCGACCTTCTCCCCTGCTTCCTGCGCGCGGAGGACAACGAGCGAGGCGAGTCGGAGTTCCACGCCACCGGCGGCCCGCTGCGGGTCTCCGACGGCCGCTCGAAGAACCCGATGTCGGCCGCCTTCGTCGAAGCGGCCACGCAGGCGGGGTACAAGCGCACCGAGGACTTCAACGGTGCCGAGCAGGACGGCTTCGGCGAGTTCCAGGTCACCCAGCGCGACGGCCGTCGCGAGAGCACCGCCACCGCCTACCTGCACCCCGCCGCCGCCCGGCCGAACCTCACCGTCGAGACCGACCTGCGGGTACACCGCGTGCTGGTCGAAACCGGCCGCGCGGTCGGGGTCGCCGGCAGGCGCCACGGCGAGGAAGTCACCGTCCGCGCCGAGCGAGAGGTCATCGTCTCCGCCGGGGCCTACAACTCCCCGCACCTGCTACAGCTGTCCGGGATCGGGCCGGCCGCGCTGCTGGGCGCGCTCGGCGTGCCGGTGGTCGCGGACCTGCCTGCCGTCGGCGCCAACCTGCAGGACCACGCGCTGATCCCGCTCGTCTACACCCACGAGCACCCGATCAGCCTGCTCGCCGCCGGCACGCCGGAGAACGTCGCGAGGTACATGGAGTCCGCGAGCGGACCGCTCACCTCGAACGGCCCGGAAGCCGGCGGGTTCATCCGCACCCGGTCGACGCTGACCGCACCGGACGCCGAGTTCCTCGCCGCGCCGGTGATGTTCGCCGACGGCGGCCTCGGCTCACCGACCGGGCACGCGGTGTCGTTCGGCCCGAGCATGCTCACCCCGCTCAGCCGCGGCACCGTGTCGCTCGCCTCGCCACAACCGACGGCGAAGCCGAAGATCGTGCACAACTACTTCGCCGAGCCCGAAGACCTGACCGCCGCGGTCGACGCGCTGCGGATCGCGCTCGAGATCGCCGACCAGCCCGCCCTGGCACGGTATACGACGACGCCGCACACCGTGCCCGCCTCCGAGTCGGACGCGGACCTACGGGCCCACATCCGCGCGTACGCGCATTCGACGTATCACCCGGCAGGCACCTGTGCGATCGGCACGGTGGTCGACCCGCAGCTGCGCGTACACGGCATCGACGGCCTCCGCGTCGCCGACGCCTCCGTGATGCCCACCGGCGTGCGCGGCAACCCCAACGCCGCCGTGATCGCCATCGCGGAACGGGCGGCCGAACTGATCCGCGAGACCGCACGATAGGAGATGCGCCGGCGGCCGCCTCGCCCGACGATGTCGGGGAGGCCGCCGGTGAACCGGTTTCCGAATATCAGGGAAACCGGACGACGACCCGCGCGGAAACGCGCGCGGCCGCGATTTTCCGGGTTCCGTTTGTTCCGGGCGGATCAGGATACGAATGACGAGACAAGGGGAGGGCGAACGATGAGCCTGCCGAAGATAGTTTCTCGTGATGAGTGGCATTCCGCTCACAAGGACTTCCTTGCCAAGGAGAAGGCGGCCACGAAGATGCGGGACGCGCTGAACGCCGCCCGCCGTGAGCTGCCGATGATCGAAGTCGAGAAGGACTATGTCTTCGAGGGTCCTACGGGCAAGCGCAGCCTGATCGACCTGTTCGAGGGTCGTCGTCAACTCATCGTCTACCACTTCATGTTCCACCCCGACTGGGACGAGGGGTGCGTGGGCTGCTCGTTCCTGGTCGACAACTTCGGCAGCCTCTCCCATCTGCACCGGCGCGACACTTCGCTCGCGGTGGTGTCGCGGGCGCCGCTGTCGAAGCTGCTCGCCTACCGGGACCGTATGGGATGGGACTTCGACTGGCATTCGTCGGGGGACAGCGACTTCAACTACGACTTCCACGTGACCCTCGACGACCGGGTGGCCCCCGTCGAGCACAACTACGAGGATCGCGCGGCCCTCGAGCGGCGCGGCCTGACCGAGTTCAAAGGCATGGAGACGCCGGGCGCCAGCGTCTTCCTACGGGACGGCGATCGGATCTTCCACACGTATTCGACGTATGCGCGGGGTACCGAGGTGTTCCTCAGTACGTTCCACCTGCTCGACCTGACTGCGCTTGGCAGGCAAGAGCGATGGGAAAAGCCTGCCGACCGTTACACCGGTCCGGTGAAATCGATCCGCCGCCACTACCAGTACAAGGACGAGTGAGCCGGCCGCCCGGCCGAACGGGTGAGAAGGACCTCCGTGACCGGGGGTCTTTTCGCGTTCACCCCCGCTTTTATCGACCAATCTCCTTTCGCCACGTTCGAGGTGCGTCACTCGGGCCGGAATGCGCCGCGCGCACTACCTCCCCGAGTACATGAAGGCCTTCTTCCTTGCATTAGTGTCGCGTGACCCTGCTTGCCTTACGCCGCTGCGGCCCACGCGACCCTGGCCGCGTCGGAGAAAACCCCTGGTACAGCCAGCTTTTCTCCGTCTTGCCATGATCCACGTGGATTCACAGCGGACGCAAGGCAGCAGGATCACGCGACACTAGGCGCAAGGAAGGAGGCCTTCATGTACTTCACCTGGCGTGTCACCTAGCCAGGCCAGACAACAAAGTAGCCAAACGCCGCCACGAACTCGCGCCATAAGTTCCTGTGGGGTCGATGCGCTGAAGGGGACTTTCGTCGCATGCGATGCGGGTAAAGCGCCCTTCACCACGAGAGACGAGGGGAAGTCCCCTTCAGCCCTCCCGCAGACTTATGGCGCGAATCAACGACTCGGGACACTATCGGTCGAGGATCCGTGGCTCGGGCAGCGGTTCGATCAGCCTTCCGCGGAAGCCTTCGTTACGCAGGTTGGTAATCACCTCGTCGGCGATGTGCCAGGACAGCAGGATGGCGTAGTCCGGCTGGTCCTCCCCGCACAGCTCCTGCTGGCTGATGACCGGGATGTGGGTGCCGGGAAAGAACCTGCCGATCTTGCGCGGGCTGATCTCGGAGACCACGTCGATGTCGTCGGTGCCGAGATCGCAGTAGTTGAACAGTGTCACCGCACGCCCCGGAGCGGAAGCCCCCGCGACCGTGGCACCGGTGCTCTTGAGCTCCGCGACCAGGTCGCGCAACTTCTCCCGGTGCTCCTCCACCTTGGTGGCGAAAGCGGAGTAGATCATCGAGTCCCGCAGCTTCAGGGTGTCTTCGTACTCGCGGATCTCCGCGACCGACTCGTGTATCTCGTGGGCACCGGCGAAGCCGGCGTAGACCCGGACCGACCCGCCGTGGGTCGGGATCCGCTCGACCTTGACGACTTCGAGACCGTGGAGCCGGAACGCCTCGTCCAGCGCCGTCAGCGAGTAGTACCTCGAGTGCTCGTGATAGGCGAAGTCGTACTGCAGGGTCTCGAGAAGATCCGGCAGGTAGTGCGACTCGTTCACGAACAGCCCGTCGTCCTTCAGGATCGTCGTGATGCCGTCCAGCACGTCGTGCAGGTTGGTGACGTGCGCGAACACGTTGAGCGCGACCACGATGTCCGACTTCCCGCGGGCCGACGCCACCTCGGTCGCGACAGTCGAACTGAAATAGTCCTTGACCACAGGGTTTCCGGCTGCCGACGAACCGACAGGATCGACGCCGAGGACGTCGAACGAGCGATCGGCCAGCTTGTCGAGCAAACTGCCGTCATTGCTCCCGAACTCGACGACGGATCGGCCATCAGGGCCCGACTCATAGAGTCCTGCGAGCGTGTCCGCGAGTTCCTCCAAGTGCACGTGGTAGCCGGCGGTCAGACCCGCGAGGTGGTGGTAGTCGCCTGAGAACAGGATGCGCTCACTGACCCATTCCATGACCTGCACCAGGCTGCACTGTTCACAGAACCCCAGCTCGAGTGGCCAGAGCTGTTCGTTGTCCAGTTCCTCTTGGTTCGCGGGGAAATGGAACGAAGGCTGCATGCCGAGCGACAAGAACTTGCGGACCTTGATGTCCCGGCACGTCTGGCAGAGCGTTACGTTCTCCGCCCCTCTCAAACCATCACTCACGACTAACTCCTTCGCGCTGGCCGGTCGGTTCTCCGGTAGCCAACCGTACGATTCCCGGATCCGTCCGGACGTCTCCGTGACTGCTCGGACGGCGCGCGATTTCGTGTCACACGGGTGCGGATGGGCGAAGCCGTCCACCAGGAACGGCGACATCGAGACGCCCAGCCACCCCGGCGCGCGCCGGGGTGGCTGGGCGTCTCGATGTCGAATCCTCATCGGGCAGGCGCGGCGCGGCCGGTCACGCTCGGTCCGCGGCGACCTCCGCTTCACGGGGCACGGCGGGACCGTCCTCCGGTTCCGGTTCTGGCGCCTCGGAGCCGATGGGCTTGACGTGGCGCATCGTGGCGTACACCACGACGGTGAGTGCCGCCAGCGTGACCGCGCATCCGATCGCGATGGTGCTGAGCCCGCTGGTGAACGTCTCGCGAGCCGCCGCCGCCAGCTGATCGCCCAGCGGGGCAGGCAGCGTCCCGGAGGTGGCGACCGCGCCCGCGAGGTCCTCCTTGGCGGCCGCCGAGGCACCGGCGGGGACGCCGGGAGGTACGGCGACCCAACTGGTGTAGAGCACGGTGGACAGGCTGCCGATGGCGGCGATGCCGAGTGCGTTGCCGAGCTCGCCGCTGGTGGTCGAGAGGGACCCGGCCGAGCCGCTGCGTTCCGGCGGCGTCGCCATCATGGTGAGCTGGTTGCTGATCGCGGGGACCGCGCTGACACCGGCGTAGATGATGCACAACCCCACGACGAGGACGGCCAGACCGCCCGCCGAGGGGGCCCGCGAAATGACGACCATGCCAACGGCGCTGAGCAGCAGCCCGCCCATGAGCACCAGGCTCGGGCGCAGCCGCGTGGCCAGTGGGACGGACAACTGGACCCCGGCTATCGCCACCACCGACGGGACGATGAGCCACAGCGCCGCGGCGAACGGGCTGAGTCCCTGGACCAGCTGCAGATACTGGGACACGAGCAGGCCACTACCGGCCAGGGCGATACCGGTGACCATGAACAGGGTCAGAGCCCCCGCGACCGCGGGGATCCGGAACAGGCTCATGTCGAGCAGCGGATCGGCGAGGCGAGCCTGACGGCGGACGAACAGCACGCCGAGCAGGACACCAACGACGCAGGCCACCGCCGGGACCGGGTCCCACCCGTTCCTGGCCAGTTCCTTGAGCCCGTAGATGACCGCGAGGATGGCGACCAGCGACAGCGCCACGCTGGCGAAGTCGAGGCGGGCGGCGTTCTCGTCGCGGGACTCCGGCAGCAACACCTTGCCGGTCAGCACCAGCAGCGCCATGAGCGGGACCGCGATCAGGAAGACCGAGCCCCACCAGAACGAGTTCAGCAGCAGCCCGCCGACCGACGGACCCAGGCAGAGTCCTGCCATACCCACCGTCGACCAGATCGCCATGGCCCTGGCCATCTGCTTGGGGTCGGGGAACATCGTCCTGATCAGCGCCAGGGTGCAGGGCATGAACGTGGCTCCGGCCACCCCCAGCCCCGCCCGCATCGCGATGAGCATCGCCGGGCTCGTCGAGAACGCCGCGGCGATCGACAACAGGCCGAACGCGCCGGCGCCGATCAGCAGCAGCTTGCGCCGGCCGACCCGATCACCCAGCCGCCCCATCGCGACCAGTGATCCGCCGATCAGGAAGCTGTAGATGTCGACGGTCCACAGGCTCTGCAAGGCACTGGCACCGAGGTCCACGGTGATGTGCGGCAGCGCCAGGAACATCACCGTGAGGTCGAGGAACACCACCATCGTCGGCAGGCTCAGTATCGCGAGGCCGATCCATTGGCGGGCACCCGCCTTCCTCGGACCGAGGTGGGAGCCGCCCGTGAGCTCTGTGGTCATGATCTCTCTCCATCCAGATGATCGCGAAGCCGGTGGCGACGTCGCGCCCGACCGGCCGGTGGGCTTACTGCCGCCCGTCCGTCAGCGCGCCTACCGGCGCCGGTGCTCGTCGGTCAGCCGCTCCAGGATCGGGACGAACTCGCTGGGGCTCGGCGTGGAGAGCAGATCTCTGCGCAACCGATCCGTTCCCTCCTGGAACGACGGCTCGGTCAGCACCCTCGTGATCTGTTCCCGCATCTCCAGGGCATCGGGCTTACTGACGTTCATGACGAGGCCTGCCCCCGAATCGGTGACGTACCGGGCCAGTGCCGGCCCAAGGCTGTACCTCGACCGGCCCAGCTTCTCCTCGCCGGAGGACGGGGTCGCCACGATTTCGTGGCCGACGAAGTCGACCACGATCTGCCGCACACCGTTGGCGATCGCGGGCATGACCGTGCCCATACCGCCGTGGTGGATGAGCAGGTCGCAGGTTGGCATCAACTGGTTGAGCGGGACGAAATCCACCACCCGCACGTTGTCCGGGATCTTGTCGACCTGCGACAACTGCTTGTCGTTGAGCGTTGCCACGACCTCAACGTCCAGCACGGACACGGCTTCCAGCAGCGCCGGGATATGCGCCCATCCGTCCGCCATGAACGACCGCTCGGACAGACCCAGCGACAGGGCCACCCGTGGGCGGTCCGGCACCGGGTACATCCACTCGGGCATGACCTCCTGCCTCGCGTGCGGAATCCAGCGCATCGACAACGTCCGCGCGGAGACGGTCGGTCCCACCGCTCGCGGCTGCATATTCATCGTCCACTGCCCGAACAGCAGCTCCGTGTCGACCTCGACGCCGTAGCGATCGGCCAGCGGCCGCACGGTCTCGGCCACCGGATTGTCCACCGGCGGGGCGCCCGGTCTGCTGTTGGCCTCGGCGATCCTGTCCATGCTGCGGCTGAAGACGTCCGGCGCCGTCCACCACCGGGCATGCGCCGCACCGCACACACGCGCCGCCACCGCGCCGCCAGGGACAGTCGGATCCCACAGCACCAGGTCGGGCTGCCATGTGCGGGCGAAGTTCACCAAGCCGTCCATGGCGGGCAGCGGAGTGCTCGCGTCGCCCTTGTAAGGGAGGAAGTCCCACATCGACGGCACGTAGTACTGGGTCAACACGTCCCAGTGCTCACGATCCGGGTCGTCAGAGTCGAAGTCCAACGCGGCGGTGATCCGCGCGAGATCGGCCCGCTCGGTGACATAGGGCCTCGCGGGCCCCATGAGTGCGGGCATGCTGTCGGCGTCGCATACCGACACCGGGGTCAGGCCCATCGACGCGGTCTCCGCCGCGATCGCCGGATGGGAAACGACACAGACCTCGTGCCCCGCCGCTTTGAGCGCCCACGCGAGCGGGACCAAAGGATACAGATGTGCCGACGCCGGCCAAATAACGAAAGCTACGCGCATGTGGAACTCCTTAACGTTACCTCGGTCTGGATCGCGTCGGACGCCACGGAGTGCCTGAGACACCCGGGCGGACCACCTCAGAATTGCGGTGAGCAGAGCACGAATAAAGGCGTCGACCGGTCGCGCGTGCTCGCCAGTAGCTCTCGAAGGTGTTCGCCTCTCCTTTTCCGGATACTGGGGACGACGGTACCGAGCCGCGACCCGACGCTGGAAGTGTGGAATACACGTCCCCAGGTATGATTAATTCCGGTCGTCATCACGGCGACGTCGTGAATGAAGGGCCCCTTCACTACCTTCAGGGTAGTGAAGGGGCCCTTCACGACCGTACGAACGCGCACGGGCACCGGCCTTCCTCACGCCGCGGCGGCGAGGGTCCACGCCGCGGGCCGCCAGCGCCAAAGCTCCCCGTCCAGCATGGGTGGAGCGAGCGAGTCCACCCGGACATCGCACCAAGTCCCGTCGAAGGGAAACCGGCCCGCGGCGGCGGCGCGCCGCAGGCGGCGACCCTCCGCGCGCACCGCACGCGCCTCGTCGGCCGACCAGTAGCCCGGACGGCCGGTCGCCCAGTGGAACTCGTCCTCGTCCTTCCACCGGCTGGTGCCGTCGGGAGCGACAAGCAGGTCGAGGGTGTGGTCGACTGTGTCGAGGCCGGCCGTGGTCCCGTCGTCCCAGCCCACCGCCGGCCGCTCAAGGTTGACGTACCAGCCCTCGAAGCGACCGCGGTCGAAGAACCACCACACCGAGTGCGCCCGGCCCGGCGGCACGAGCATGAGCACGTCGCGGTCGCGCCATGAGGTCGTGACGAGCGGCGCCTCCGCGATGCGATCGATCGGCTCCTCCCGCATGGGGGACCCATCGGGGCAGCGAAGGGACGCGAAGCCCGACCCGATCGGGACCCACAGAAGGAGCCCGTACGCCGACCGCCGCACCACCCTGGCGGCCTGGGCCATGCTCAGGTGGGGCCCGCGGAAGTACCGGCGGACGATGACCTCGCCGGCGGTCAGACCGCTCTGGCCATCGGACACGAGGCCCTCCCCCGTCATGCCGGCACGCCATTCCCCCGACGCGACGCGGTCGTCCCCGTGACCCGTCCGCCGCCGGCCCACCCGAGGTCGGGCTCTGTGCCTTCCTGCGGGACGGGAGGCAAAGAAAGACTTACCGGAACCAGGTTCCGCCGTTGGCGGTTGCTCATGAGAAGTCACTCCCGATGTCGTGCGATGTGCCCGCCGCGGCGGGCACGGTCGTAACCCCGACGATGGCGTTCATCGGCTCGTTCTCCTTCGAGCTCAGCCCTTGATGGGACTGGTCTGCTGCGAAACGAGCCGCCATTCGCCGTCGACCCGGACGGTCACCCAGGTGCCGCGCACGGTGCGCTCCACGGGGACCGTGGTCTCACCCTCGTACAGCACGCCGCCGTCCGTGATCACCACGGCGATGCCCGGCTCGAGGATCTTGATGTCGATCGGCTCCATGACCAGGGTGGTGCCGCGCAGCGCCCCGGCGAAGGCTTCCTTGAAGAACAGCCGAATCGCCTCGGGATCGGTCAACTGCGTGTCGTCGACCAGGATGCTGCCGTTGGCGGTGAAGAGATCGGCGAAGGCGTCGGCGTCATTCGCGTCCCACGCGGCCCTGGCGCGCAGCAGAGCGGTCAGCGCGACGCTCTCCTCGCCTTGAGTGAACTTTCCGTAATAGGTGGCCCATTGCTTGGCCCCCGCGACGAGGGTTGCGGCCTTCTCTGACATCCGGCTCTCCTTGATTGACTACCTGATAACCTGAATGATCCGCCAGGCACGGGACCCGTACCGCGTCGTAATGGTCGCCGCAGCGAAGATTCGGGTGCGTCTCCTCGAGTGCGCCGAACCCGCGTATCCGGCGAGCGCACACCAAAGAATCGCGCGTGAAAAGCACGTCCGGCGTGGCAAAACAGGAGAAGAGCCCCGGCCATCGCGCGTGTGAAGCTAAAGGGCGTATGGGGCCAATCGTATTTGTGCCGTTGGTTAGCCGATCACTTTGAAGGAGAACACAGTGTCTGCACCCACTGACGACGACCAGGCCAGGCTGGACGACTACTACGGCCCCTTCGTCGGAGAGAAGGAAAAAGAAGCCCTTGACGTCCCGTTGCGCCTTATCGCCGCATGGGCGAAGAACGACGGCTACGGCGTCGCCGAGCAGTTCACCGAGGACGGCATCCTCATCCTCCCCGGTGACGTGCTGAAGAAGGGCCGGGACGCGATCGGCTCGTTCATGACCGCCGCCTACGCCGGCCCGTTCAAGGACAGCGGCGTCACCGGCAAGCCGGTCGACGTCCGGTTCGTCTCGGACACCGTCGCACTGCTGCGCACCCACGGCGGCATTCTCGCCCCCGGCGAGACCGAAATCGACGAAGAGCTCGCGGTGCGCTCCACCTGGGTCGTCGTGAAGAAAGACGACGAGTGGCAGCTCGCGGTCTATCAGAACAGCCCCCGCGGCGCCGGCGCAACGCTCCGCTGGTAACGACTACTAACGGGAGATCACAGTGCCGACCACCAATTCGTGGGGCAACGCCACGTCGATTCTCGCCGACCACGCGGTCAAAGAGGACACGGCGTTCTACCGTTCATTCACCAGTGAAGACGAAAAGGCCGTCCTCACGGTACCGCAGCGCATTCAGGACGCCTGGCTGAAGAACGACGCCGACACGTTCGCCGACGTCTTCGCCGAGAACGGCAGCCTGCTGCTGCAGGACAACCAGCTGACCAGCCGGGAGCAGATCCGCGACTTCATGCGCACAGGTTTCCAGGGCGGCCTCAAAGGAGCGCACGTCTACGGCTGGCCGCTCGAGGTCAAGTTCCTCGGTCCGAACGTCGCGATCGTCATCACCGAAGGCGGGATCATCCGGGCGGGCGAGTCCGAGATCGCGCCGGAGAACCAGATCCGTGCGGTGTGGACGGTCGTTCGCGGCGAAGACGGCGAGCTGAGCCTCTTCTCGCACCAGAGCAGCCCCATCAAGGGCTGACTCCCGAGAGGGCCTCCCGCTTGCCGGGCGGGGGCCGTGAGTGGCGTTTCGGGTTATCAAGAGAGCCGAAACGCCACTCACGACCCCCTGCACCACGCCTCACCTGTCACACCTGCCTCACCCACAACTGTCCATAATGGACTCAAATGAACGCGGACTTCCAACTCAGGACACGAGGGAACTGGGTAGAGACATGCGACGGTTGGCAATACTCAGCGTAGCGATGCTTATCACGACAGGCTTGATACCGATACCGGCGGCGGCAGCCGACGTAGCGACACTCCGCCCTGTGCGGGCCTGCGCCGAACTCGTGCGCACCTACGACCTGCCGGGCGCGGTCACCCACGTCACGGCGGCCACGGTCGTGCCGGCGACGGCGACCGAACCCGAGAACTGCGACGTCCGCGGTTATGTCGAACCTGCCGTGAGATTCCAGCTCAGGCTGCCCATCACGACCTACGCCGGCCGGTACGTGCAAGTCGGCTGCGGCGGCTTCTGCGGCGGCGTCACCGCCCCGCCATTCACGGACTGCGGGCTCCCGCATGGCGGTGACGTCGCGGTCGCGTCCACCGACGGCGGCCACGTCGGCACCACCCCGCTCGTGTTCGACGACGGGAAATGGGCGGAGAACAACCAAACCGCCCGTGACGACTTCGCCTTCCGCGCACCCCACGTGGTGTCCCTCGCCTCGAAGCGGGTCATCACCGCCTTCTATGGCGCCCCGCCAAGGAAGTCGTACTTCAGTGGCTGCGGTCGTGAGGGACTCCTGCTGGCGCAGCGCTACCCCCACGACTTCGACGGCATCGTCTCCGGCGCCCCGGCAGGCCTCTGGGGGCCGCTCTTCGGCGTCTACCAGACCTGGCTGGCCAAAGTGAACACCGGCGCCGACGGAAAACCGATCCTGACCGCCGGCAAACTCCCCGCACTGCACGCCGCCGCGGTCGCCTCCTGCGACCGGTCCGACGGCCTCGCCGACGGAGCCATCGACGACCCGCGCGCCTGCCGCTTCAACCCGGCATCCCTCACCTGCCCGCCGGGCACGGACAACGCCGGCTGTCTCACCACCGCACAGGTCGAGGCCACCAAGAGGCTCTACGCGCCGCCGACCGACGAGCGCGGCCGGAAGCTGTACCCGGCCGGTCAGGCCGTCGGCTCCGAACTCGCCTGGTACGGCTGGATCATCCCGGCCCCGGAACTCGGCGGCGTCTCGTACGCGTACACGCTCGCCGACAACTACCTCAGGTACATGGCCTACCCGAACGGGACACCGCACTCGTCGGTCGAGAAGTTCACCTTCACCGCCCGTGAATTCGACCGCCTCGCCCCCGAAGGCATCCGCTCCAACGCGATGTCGACCGACCTGCGCGAATTCCGCCGCTCCGGCGGGAAACTCGTCCTCTGGCAAGGCTGGGCGGACCAGGCGATCCCGGCGCCCGGCACCACCGACTACTACCAGCGGCTGACCCGCGCCTCCGGCGGTCCCGCCGCGACACAGAGCTGGGCCCGGTTGTTCATGGTCCCCGGTTTCTACCACTGTTACCACGGCGACAAACTCACCGAGTACGACCCACTACGCGAGCTCGTCGCCTGGGTCGAACGCGGCGCCTCACCCGACCGCACCATCGCCACCGGCCGCGACGCCGACGGCAAGGTGTTCCGCACCCGCCCTGTGTTCCCGTACCCGCTCCGCGCGAAGTACACCGGAACCGGAAGCATCGACGACGCGGCCAACTTCGTCCCGGCACCGCCGTCGAAACCGGTACGCGACATCGTCAACTGGGCGGGGAACGACCTCTATGGCCTGTCCGGACCGGTCGCACCGTGATCCCGGCCAGTCCTAATCGGACACTCGACCGTTTCCGCCGGGAGAATCGCCCCATACTTTCGCGGTCACACCGGTTCGCCGGAGCAATCACGGAGACGTCCGCACGGATCGGGGAACCGTAACGTTTTCACCGGAGAACCGACCGGCCGGTGCGAAGGGGCAGGTCGTGAGTGACGGTAGAGCGCCCTGCCAGTTACGAGGGCCAGCCGATCAAAAGGAGAGCCGGAACCATGGGCACGTATACCGAAACCTACCGTCGCAGCCTGGAAGATGCGGATGGCTTCTGGCTCGAAGCCGCCAAAGCGATCGACTGGACCCGCCCCCCGACCAAGGCACTGGACGACGCGAACGCGCCGATGTACCGCTGGTTTTCCGACGGCGAGCTGAACACCTCGTTCAACACACTCGACCGGCATGTCAACGCGGGCCACGGCGACCGGACGGCGTTGATCTGGGATTCGCCCGTCACCGGCTCCACCAGGCGGTACACCTACGCCGAACTGCTGGACGAAGTCGCGCGATTCGCCGGAGCCCTCGCCTCGCTCGGGGTCGCGAAGGGCGACCGCGTGCTCGTCTACCTGCCGGTGGTGCCCGAGGCCGTCATCGCCATGCTCGCCTGCGCGCGGCTCGGCGCGGTGCACTCTGTGGTGTTCGGCGGATTCGCGCCCAAGGAGCTGGCGGCGCGGATCGACGACGCCAAGCCGAAGGTGATCGTGGCGGCCTCGTGCGGGATCGAACCGACCAGGACCGTCGAGTACCAGCCGATCATCGACGCGGCTCTCGGAGTCACCTCGCATCAACCGGA
The DNA here is from genome assembly GCF_056435645.1 of Amycolatopsis sp. NPDC043889. NCBI lineage: Bacteria > Bacillati > Actinomycetota > Actinomycetes > Pseudonocardiales > Pseudonocardiaceae > Amycolatopsis > Amycolatopsis sp. NPDC043889. The sequence continues at coordinate 276,824 of NZ_JBWKEC010000004.1, read as the reverse complement.
TCACGTCGTCTATCTTCAACGTGAGCGCGCTCGCGCCGAACTCGGCGAACGGGACCTCGACTGGACGGACGTCATCCGGGACGCGTCGCCGGCGGATCCCGTGCCGGTCGCCGCGACCGATCCGCTGTACATCCTGTACACCTCCGGCACGACGGGTAAGCCGAAGGGCGTCGTGCGCGACACCGGCGGCCACGCGGTCGCGCTGGCCTGGTCGATGGGCGCGGTCTACGACATCCACCCCGGCGACGTCTGGTGGGCGGCCTCGGACGTCGGCTGGGTCGTCGGGCATTCTTACATCGTCTACGCGCCACTGCTGATCGGCGCCACGACCGTTCTGTACGAGGGGAAACCGGTCGGTACGCCCGATGCGGGCGCCTTCTGGCGGGTGATCGCCGAGCACGGGGTCAACGCGCTGTTCGCCGCACCGACCGCATTGCGGGCCATCAAGAAAATTGATCCGGACGCGACCGAACTGGCCAAATACGATATTTCACGATTCCGGACCTTGTTCATGGCAGGCGAACGGCTCGATCCGGAGACTTATCACTGGGCCAGCGGGAAACTGGGCGTTCCGGTCATCGATCACTGGTGGCAGACCGAGACCGGCTGGCCCATCGCGGCGAATCCGCGCGGTCTCGAACCCATGCCGGTCAAGGCCGGTTCTTCGACGAAACCCGTGCCAGGCTGGGACGTGCGCATTCTGGACCGGGCCGGTGGACAGCTCCCCGCCGGCGAAGAGGGCGCAATTGTGATCACCCTGCCGCTGCCGCCGGGCTCACTGCCAACGCTGTGGGGCGCCGACGAGCGGTACCGTGAGGAATACCTCTCACAGCATCCCGGTTATTACCTCACCGGCGACTCCGGGTACATCGACGAGGACGGGTACCTCTTCGTAATGGGCCGGACGGATGACGTCATCAACGTCGCAGGTCACCGGCTGTCGACCGGCTCGATCGAAGCGGTGCTCGCCTCTCACCCGGCCGTGGCGGAATGCGCCGTGATCGGCATCAAAGACCAGCTCAAAGGCCAGTTGCCCCGGGGATTCGTGGTCCTGAAAACCGGAGCCGACATCGATGACAGCACGCTGAGCAGTGAATTGGTCGCACTGGTACGACAGGATATCGGGCCGTTCGCCGCCTTCCGCGATGTGTCCATTGTGGAGGCATTACCGAAGACGCGATCGGGGAAGATCTTACGGAAAACCATGCGTGGTATCGCGGATGGGCGTACCGACCCGGTGCCTCCGACGATCGAGGATCCGGCCGTTCTCGAGGCGCTGCGCGCTGTCCTCTGTGGATCTTGAGCCGCACTGCCCCGTGGCGGTGGCGAGTAGGTACGTAATGGCCCCTTCCCTCGACTGGAGTATCAGGGCGTATCTGGTCACTTATTGAGGGGTAAGGCAAACGTGTCTCGTGCCGGCGGTACGTCCGTGAAGGGCTCCTTCCCTACCTTCAGGGTAGGCAAGGAGGCCTTCACGGCCGGCCGCGACGTGACAAGGGAGACCGCCACGCCATAGTTGACCTACCTATCAAATAGTGGTCACCATCGGAAGTCCTCCGGCCCCCCGGAGGACTTCCGATGGTGACCAGCCGAGGGAAGCAGAGCCCTTCACCGACCGGAAAGAGCATCGGTACCGCAAGGGTCGGGTCGTGAGTGGCGTTTCGACCCGGTGTCCCGACCCTCGCCCGTCACCTATACCCAGAAGGCGCCTCAGTCGCCCGCGGCGAGGCTGGCGGCCAATGCGGCTCGATCCACTTTGCCGTTCGGGTTGAGCGGCAGCCGATCGAATGCCGTCACACCACGCGGCACCATGTAGTTGGGCAGCCTCGTCCTCAGGCAGGCGAGGAGTACCTCGGCATCCTGTGCGACGCCGGTGTATGCGGCTTCGAGGTCCAACTCACCGTTCAAGCCGGCCACGGCGACGACGAACGCGTCTCGTACGCCTGGTTGCGCCCGGAGAGCTGCTTCGATCTCGCCGAGCTCCACTCGGTAGCCGCGGATTTTGATCTGGTGGTCGAGCCGGCCGTAGTGGACGAGCTGGCCGTCCTCGACTCGTACCCTGTCTCCAGTGCGGTACCAGTGCTGTTCGGTCAAGGGCGCCGAGCCGTCGTAAACGCCGGCGCATTCACCGTCGAGCGTGACGAACCGGCCGACGTTCTCGGCGGGGTCCAGGTAACCCGGGAACCGTTGCGGCCCGCGCACGCACAGTTCGCCGTCCTCCGAGCGCCTCCCGTCGTCACCGACGATCAAGGTCTCCAGTGCCGGGTAAATGGTGCCGATGGGGACGGTGCCGTTTGCCGTGCGCGGCCATCGCCCTGCCTGTTCCGGCAGGCGGTATCCGGCACAGGTGATAGTCACTTCGGTGGGGCCGTAGCTGTTCTCCAACGCGCTGTCCGGAGCCGCGGCCTGCCACGCCTCCGCCTGGCTCGTGGTCAGCGCCTCGCCGCAGAACACGCTCCACCGCAAGGTCGGCATGCTGCCGGGAGCGAGGCCACGCAGCCGCATCGCGAACGAAACCACGGAGGGCACCGAGCACCAATGCGTCAAGCGCGCCCGATTCACGAACCGCACCGGCGCGAGAATGTCGTTGCCGCTGGGCACCACCAACGTCGCACCCGAGCCCCACGCGAGGAACATGTCGCGCACGGACGGGTCGAAGGTGAGGTCGAAGATCTGCGAGACCCGCGCGCCCGGGCCCAAGCCGTACAAGGGGATCACGTAGTCGAGATAGGCGGAAACGTTGCGGTGCTGAATCGGCACACCTTTCGGCGTCCCAGTGGAACCCGAGGTGAAGAGGATATAAGCGAGCTCCTCCGGACCGGCCGTCGAGCTGGGCAGAACGGGGTCAGCGCCCGCACGGAACGTGTCCAACCGGGGGTCGGCCCACACGACGGGCACCGGCAAATCGTCATACCCAGGCGTGTCCTTTTGCGCCAGCACCAGGTCAAGGCGGGCCGCTCGGGTGATCGCGGCATTACGGGCCGCCGGGAACGCCGGGTTCAAGGGAACGACCGTGGCGCCGAGCCGTAGCGCCGCGAGATATCCCGCGTAGGCCAGCGGGCAGCGCGCGGCCAGCAGCCCGATCCTCGCCGGCGCACCGCCATGCTCGGCGATCAGCACCCCGGCCAGCCCGCTGGCCAAGGCGTCGAGTTCGGTATAGCTGAACCGTTCGCCTGCCACCTCCAAGGCAGTCAGGTCACCGAACTCCGCCACGGTGGCGGTGAACCAGTCATCGAGAGTACGGGCGTCGTTCATCGAGATCCCTCCTTGGCTGTCTCCGCCAGCAGCATGTCCGCTGAGTCCGCGACCGCGGACAGCACGACCTCGGTCGCCCCGCCGCCGATCCCGAAGACCGCGGCCTGGGCGCGAAGCCACTGCGCGCCGCCGGTCGCGAATCCGTCGGCTCCTTGCAGCTGGGCGCATTCCGCCAGCACCCGTTCGACGGTCATCCCCGCGCCGGCCTTCAGCAACGCGGCGGCCGCGGTGTCGTGCCTGCTCGCCACCCGGTCACCGAGTTCCTGGCACAGCGCGTGCAATTGCCGCACCGCCACCACGCACGTGGCAAACCGCTGCCGAATGCTGTCGTGTCGCCACAGCGGCTCATCGGACCGCGCGGGGTCCTCGAGCCTTGTCTTCGTGGCGGCCAGCGCGCGCCGGCACAGCGCGACCGCCCACAAGGCACCGGCGAGCCGTTCCACTGCGATCTGGCGGGCGAAGGCGGCCAGTCCCCGGCCTGGCCTGCCGACCAGGTGCTCGCGGGGCAACCGCACGTTTTCGAAGGTCAGCTGACCGACGCCGGCGCCCGCGAACAGTTCGGTGTCCGCGCGACGCGCTGTCACCCCAGCGGCCGAAGCCGGTACGAGGACCCATGTGAAGTTGGTGAAGTGCCGTCCTGGGCGGTGGCGGGCCAGCACCAGGATCTGGTCGGCCTGGGTGGCGTTGGTGATCCAGCGCTTCCCGCCGTTGAGCACCAGCTCGCGGTCGCCGATGGTCACCTCGGTGCCGAGCGCGGTCAGGTCCGATCCGGCGGTGGTGTCCGTGGCGGCCAATGCGGTCACCGAGTTCCCGGCGAGCGCGTCCGCCAGCGCCGCTTCGGACGGGCCTGAGCCGGTGGCGAGCAGCGGCACAGCGGTGGCCAGCTGGACGCACAGCGACAGAGTGGCCCCCACGCTCGCCTGGGCGTCCACTTCGGACAGCAGGTGGCCGATGCCCGCGGGATCCACGCCAAGGGCCGGATCGCCGCCCCGATACGCCGAGCGCAGAGCGCCGGCCGCGCCAAGCGCGGCCCAGATCTCGGGCCCGCCGCCGTTCAGCGCGGCCCAGCTCTCGGGCCAGCCGGTCGGCGCGTCACACGTGTAGGGCGACTCAGGCAAGGCGAACCTCCGGGTCGAGCAGGGCCAATCGGCCGTCCGCGAGCCGCAGCCGGTCGTTGCTGTAGTTCAGCGCCGCGGACCGCAGGTCGCGCAACGCCCGCTCCAGGCCGGTTGGCGAGCCCTTCAAGTAGCCGTGCTGCAGGCCGACCGCGTCGATCAGGTCCTCCACCACGGCGTGGCACTGCTCGGCGGCGGTGATCTTCAGCGTGTTCAGCATGAGCTGGTTGCGCGGCCGCGACAGGTCGTCCGCCTCCTCCACCATGTGCGCGGTCCGCCGCAGCAGGGCGTGCACGGCGTCCACCCGCTGCCGTGCCGAACCGAGCCTGCTCAGCAACAGCTCGGAGTCGAGGTTGAACCGCTGACGGCTCTCCTTGGCACGCAACAGGGTCAACACCCGCGACAGCGCGCCGCAGGCGGTGCCGAGCCAGCTCGCCGACCAGCCGAGATGGGCCAGCGGCGCGAAGACCTCGGACGCGATCCGGGGGAACCCGCCGTGCTCTCCGACGATCTGGTGGCCGGGCATCCGTCCGTCCAGCCGCAGCGGCGCGCTGTGGCTGGCGCGCATCCCCATCGGCTGCCAGTCGCCGGACGCGGTCAGCTGGAGCTGATCCCGATGCGCGTATACGAGCGAGATCTGGTTGGGCGACACGGCGCCCGGGCTGCGCATGGTGACGAGGAAGCCGTCCGCGTGCGTCCCGCCGGTCACGATCGGCGCGAACCGATCGACGACCAGCTCGCCGTCGGAGACGGCGAGCTCGGCTTGGGCGGTGCGCAGGTGGCCGCCCTTGCCTGCCTCAGTGGTCACCGACGCCAGGTACACCCGGCCCGCCGCGATCTCGGGCAGCAGCTCCTCGCGCAGTCGAGCGCCCGCGTGCCCCGCCACCGCGGCGACCTGCTGGCAGTGCATCGCGAAGATCATCGCCGCGGACATGTCGGCGCGCCCGAGCTGGATGGCGACGTCCAGCAGGTCGGTGATGCCGCCACCGAGGCCGCCGTACTCACTGGGAACCAGCAGCCCCAGCAGTCCGGTTGCCCGCATCTCGGCCAACGCCTCCACCGGGAACGTCGCTTCCCGGTCGTGGCGCGCGGCGTGCTCGGCAGCCACCCCGGCCACGCGGCCGGCGCAGGCAGTGGTGCTCTCCGGCGCCGGTTCGGCCAGGGCCATCGCGTCGCTCATGCCGCTCGCGCGCCGGGCGTGCCGATCGCGGCCTGCACCGCCCCCCACAGGCTGCCGGCGGTGGTGAAGGTGGCGTCGGTGAGGTCTTCGTCGGGAAGTGAGACGTCGAAGACGTCCTCAATGGCGAACAAAAGCTCGATGGACTGCATTGAGTCCAGCCCGAGGTCCCACAGCCTCGACTCAGGGGTGATCTCCCGTCCGTCCAGGAACTTCAGGAATCGGGTGAGCAGCTCGGTGAATCGCTGGTCCATGGATCATTCCTTTCCTGTGGCACCATGGCGAACCGGGGCGCGCGTGAGGTGTAGGCGGGAGGCGTCGACAACCGGCGAGCCGGGCAGGTCGCTGTCGATGACGATCTCCGCCGGGGCGGGGTGGCCGAGGAAGGCCAGCAGGCTCGCGTACAGGCCGTAGGCCCCGGTGTTGGGGACCGCCAGCAGGTCTCCCGGCGCGAGCCTTGGCAGCGGGATGCTGCGCGCCCAGGTGTCCAGGGGAGTGCACAACGGGCCGACGACCGTAGCTTCGGCTGTGTCGGCAGGACCGGACGCGTGGCCGACGGTGAGCAGGTGGGGCACCAAGGGCGGCAGCCTGCGCAGGCCGGACATGCCACCGAGGTGGTTGATGCCCGACTCGAGGACGACGATCTCCCTGCCGTGTGACCGTTTTGTGTCGAGCACGGCCGTAACGAGCGTGCCCGCCGTGCCGACCAGGTAGCGGCCCGACTCGAACACGATCGCCGGGTGCCCGGCACGCCAGCCGGGCACGCCGTCGTCGAACAGGTCCTCCAGCCGTTCGCGCAGCCCGTCGAACTCGACGGCGGCGCCTGCCCGCGCGAACGGGGCGCCGAAACCGCCGCCGAGGTCGAGCACCTTGATCGCGGCCCCAGCCGCCTCCAGCTCCGCGACCAGGCGCCCCGCGGTACGCAGTGAGTGGCCGAACTGGGCGACGAGGTCCTCGGTGGCGACCAGGTTCGTGCCCATGTAGAGGTGCAGTCCCACCACTGACGCGTTCGGACGGCCCGCGAAACGCGCGGGCTCGTCGAGCACCCACCCGGTGTCCGCTCCGAACTGGGACGGCACGCCGGTCATCGCCAGCCGCTGGCCGGGCGTCGGCTGGTCGTCGTTGATCCGCAGGATGCACTGCGCCTTCACGCCGAGACCCGCGGCGATCCTGTCCAGCTGGTCCAACGCCGCCGGCGAATCCACCGAGAACTCCCGGACACCCGACCGCAGGGCGGCCGCCACGTCGGCGTCCCGCTTACCAGGCCCGGTGTACAGGGCATCCGCGGCAGGCCAGCCCGCGTCGAGCGTCGCGTCCAGCTCACCCGGCGAGCACACCTCGGGCCTCGCCCCGGCTTTCCGCAGCTCACGCAGGAGCTCCGGGTGGGGGTTCGCCTTGAGCGAGTAGTAGAGGCCGGAACCCTCGGGCAGCGCGGCCCGCAGCCGGCGCGCATTGCGCCGCACTTCGGCCAAGTCGTAAACGTAGGCAGGGGTGCCCACCTCGTGAAGCGCTTCCTGGAGCGCGGGAGACAGGGTGATCTGCTGGTCCAGCACCGCCTCAGACATGCCGCGCCTCCCTGAGCAGGTTGGCCAGTCCTTCGCGGTCGACCTTTCCGTTGCGGGACAAGGGAAGTTCGTCGATGATCACGCAGCGGCGAGGGATCTTGAACTCTTCGATCTCATCCCGCATGCCGGCCAGCACCTGCTCGGCCGTCACCGTGCCGGTCGCCACCAGCGCGGCCGGCTCCCCCTCACTCGGCGGCAACACCGCGGCCGACGCGCAGCCAGGCACCCTGCGCGCGGCGGCCTCCACCTCGGTCGCGCTGACCCGGAAGCCACGCTCCTTGTAGATGTCGTCCCGGCGGCCCGCGAAGTAGAGGTAGCCGTCCTTGTCCAGCCAGCCGTAGTCTCCGGTGCGCAGTTCCGGGAACAACCCGTTGGCCTTGGGGAACCGTTGTTCGGTCAGTTCGGGCCGCCGCCAGTAGCCGGCCATCACGTTCGGCCCGCGCACGACGATCTCGCCGACCTCCCCTGTCCGCAGGCGCCGACCTGACCCGTCCACGACGAACACCTCGGTTCCCGGCAGCGCACGACCGGACGATCCCGGGCGGACCAGGTCTTCGTCCTGGGGCATGATGGTGGCCCGTTTGCACTCGGTGAGCCCGAACATCAGCTGCGCCCGCAGGCCGGGGATCGCCGCTCGCAAAGCGGTAAGCGCCTCTGACGGCATCGCCGCGCCTGTGTTGGTGACGAGCCGCAAGGCCGGGGTGGGACCGCCCCTGGCCAGCAGCCGGGCCAACGCCTCCGCCACCGCCGGCACCGCCGGCAGGACGGTCGCGCCGGCGCGCACGAGGTTGCGCGCCAACGCGGGCCCGACTTCCGCCGGCTGCCCCAGCCAGACGTGCGCCCCGCTGGCCGCGCCAAGGAACAGTTGGTAGAGCCCGTAGTCGAAGGACAATGGCAGCGGCGAATACACCACGTCGTCGTCTCGATAGGACAGTTGCGATTGGATGGCGAGCACCGCGAAGACGGCTTGCTGGTGTGTGCTGACGACAGCCTTGGGCAGCGAGGTGGTGCCCGAGGTGTAGATCAGGCACACCGGATCCACCGGGAGCGGATCGTGACCGGCGGGCGGGGCCCAGGACCGCGGTTCGCCGGTGAACCCGACGTCGGCCAGAGCCGCGGTGTCGATCGCGTCGATCGCCTTGGCTCGTGCGTCGTCGACCACCGATCGGTCGGCGCCGACGACCAGCGCGGGCTCGGAGTCGTCGAGCACGTGCGCCAGGGGTCGTCCGCGCACCTGCTCGTGCAAGAGGGTGAACACCACCCCCACGCGCGCCGCCGCATACAGCAGCGCGGGAGTCAGCGGGGTGGAGCCTGCCACCACGACCATCCGGTCGCCGCGCCGCAGGCCCCGGTCCGCGAGCCAACGGGCGAGCCGGTGGCTCGCACCCGCCAGTTCGGCGTGGGTCAGGGTGGTCCCACCGCTGGTCACCGCCGGCCGGTCGGGCCATCGGGCGGCGGCGGCGTCCAGCAGGTGCGCCAGCAAAGTGGGCTGAGGGTTCACGCGGCTTCTCCCATGGCACCGATCGATCCGGCGGCCAACCGGCATAGGCCGTCGAGGTGGTGAAGGTTCTCCGGCAGGAGGTCGTCCGGATCGAACTCCACGCCGAGCCGGTCTTCGAGACGTGCCACGACCGCGACCAACCGCATGGAGTCGAACCCCGGCAACAGGGTGAGTTCCGGCTCGGCCAGCACCCGCTCGGTTCTTGTGCCGAGCACCGTGGCCACGATCCCGGCCACCGTGTCGCGCATCTGCACCGGCGAGGTGCCGCAGGCGAACACTTCCCGGTCCGCGGCCAGTGCCTGCCCCAACCGGCCCAGCAACCCGGCAGGCTCCCGGCGCCCCCGCTCCACCCGGCGCGCCGCCAGGTACGCCTGCTCGGCCAGCAGGTCCCATCCGCGCAGGTGCTCCTCGACCTCGCCGGTGGCCGGTGTGCCCGATCGGGCCAGGAACCCGGCGTGCAGCCGGCGGGACCGGACCAGCAGCCAGGTCTCCAGGGTGAGCTGGCGCAGCGCCGCCACCCGGTCGGCGTGCCGGGCGTAGGCGTCCAGGTAGTGGTCGGGGTCGGCTATGTCGACGACCGGGGTGGCCGACGGCACGGTCGCGGTGGGCGTCAGTGCCACCACGTGGTCGGCGGTGGGGAGCTCGGCCCAGTCCACCTCCCAGCGGCCAGGCACGGCAGTGCCCCACGGCGTCAGGTTCCGGTAGGCGTCGGTGATCATGGCGCCGTCCGGGCCGCTGCCGACCAAGAAGCTGTGTTCCATGTGCAGCTGCCCGTAATACGGCGTCCATGGCAGATCGTGAGCGTCGGCCACCACGTAAAGCTCGCCGTGCTGGGAGCTCAAGTCGGCGAGCCGCACCGGGGTGACATGCTGCCATTGAGCCTTCACCAGGAGACCAAGGAACCGCCCCGCGTCAGTGAGATGGCCTGCCAGACTCGGCTCGACGGTCGGCAGCTCGCCCGTGCCGGCGGTGGGCCGGAACCGCAGGGCGGCTCCCAGCGCCAGATGGGTGCCCGAGCCGTGGTGCCGGTCGGCAAGGACCGCGAGATTGGCCTGAAGACAGTCCAACAACTGCGCGTGGACCGCGATTTCGGTCGAGGCCATCAGGCCCGCCTCCCCACGGCCACTTCACCGTGGACCGGTGCGAGGCCTGCCACCACGGCGACACCGTGCGCCGGCAGCGCGGTCAGGAACTCCAGGGGCCGGCACCACCGCCTGGGCACGCCGCCAAGAAGCGGCACCCTCACCGGCGCCTCGCCGACGGTGCAGGAGGACGACGATGGGCTTTCCGTCACGAGCGTCATGTCCACTCCCAAATCTCAGCGTTTCAGGTCGCGGGCGCCGGCCGGGACCTGGCCACCGGCATCGGGGAAGGTAGAACTCCCAAGCGCACGAAGCGGTGGATATCGCAGTCATTCAATGGACTTCCAAGCTCCGGACCCGCACAGTCGAGCCTGCCCGGCTGTAACTGATTCTTCTGACCCCCGCCGGGGGCGTCTACTCCTCGAAAGCCTCCGAATCCGGCAGCGCGGCCACGACCATGGGCGCGACAGGTCGTCAAGAGAAATTTCGTGCCGAGAATGCAGCCGATTCGGTCTGATCTCGAAGAGATGATCGGCGCGCGAAGGCCGGGGGTCCTGCCCCGGTGGACGCCTGCTACGGAGAGTTCTCCGGCGACGAGGATAACGAGGCACTCGGCGCCGCGACGGAGCAGCCGGAGCTATACGTTGGTGACCGGTGAACGGCGACGGAAGAGCGGACGCCGACGATACCGAAACGAGCGGTATCGCCCGGCGTCCGATTTATTCGAAAGTGCGGACTCTTCGCTTATTTCTTGATCCCGTAACGCAGGAGTACCACGCCGTTTTCGAACGAGGTGCCCTCGAGCAGCTCCAGGTCTTGCCGATCCTCGAAAACGCGCGTTCCCTTACCGCGTGACGCTGGGCAGACCCGCATCTGAACTTCGTCGACAAGGCCGTCGTCCAGCAAGGAGCGCATGAGTGTCAAGCTCCCCCACAGCCAGATGTCCTTGCCGCTCTGCCCCTTGAGCTCCCGGATGGTGGCGGCCGGGTCGCGCGTCACGGTCGCGGCGGAAAAGTCGCCCCATGGGGCGTCATCCAGCTTCGACGAAGCGACGAACTTGGTGAGGTTGTTGAGTTTCTCGCCGTACTTTCCCTGCTCCTCGGCGTAGGGCCAGTACCCCTTGGTCTGGTTGTAGGTGTTAGCGCCGAGGATCATCGTGTCGACCGAGTCGATGAAACCCATCACGCTGTCCTTGAAGGCACTTTGGGTGTTGTCGTCGAACGGTTCGCCTGCCACGAAGCTCAGACCGCCGTCTTCTTCGGCGGCGATGTTGTCGACGGTAACCCACTGCTGAACTATGAGTTTTCGCATAGCTCCGACTATAGCAGCGCTCATTTCTCCTACAAATCGGGATTGAATCCGATTTCTCGCGATACCGGGAAACCGGTTCAGCGGCGGCAATCCGGCATTGTCAGGCCTGGCGATCACCGAGCGCATCTCCTGTCGTGCGGTCTTCGCAGCCACGCAAGGAGGGCCGTGAGTGGCGATTCGTATTCCATGAAATAACCGAATCGCCACTCACGGCCCGCCCGGGCTTACGCCGCCTTCGCTCGGCTGACCGCGCCCGCGATGATGTCGGCCGCGCGCTCACCGATCATGATCGCCGTGGCGTTCGGGGCACCACGCCCGACCTTCGGCATGATCGAGACGTCGGCGACCCGCAGGCCGTCGATCCCCTTGACACGCAGTTGCTCGTCGACGACCGTGCCGAGCGCGCACGTCCCGGACGCGTGGAAGATCGCGTGCGTCCGACGGCGGACGAAGGCGCGCACGTCGGCGTCGGAGTCCGACTCGGGCGCCTGGTAGTACGTCTCCGTGTACGGCGCCATCGGTGCCTGCCTTGCGATCTCCATGCCGATCTTGACACCGTCGACCGCGGTCTGCAGGTCATCGGGGTCGGCGTAGTAGTTGTGCTCGATCTTCGGCTTGGTGGTCGGGTCGGCCGCGATCAGCGAGACGTGGCCGCGGCTGCGCGGGGTGAGCATGATCGGGCCGTACGTGATCGCGTGTGCGGTGGGCATGCTCAAGCCGCTGTCGGGAAACATCAGCGGACCGGCGAAGAACACCACATCGGGGGCGTCGAGACCGGGACGCGTCCGGACGAAACCGCCGCACTCCGGGCCGTTCGACGTCAGTGGTCCGACGCCATCCTCCTCGAACTGCCGATGCGCCTCCGGCGTGTGCGCGATCAGCAGGCTGACCGGCTGCGAGTGCGAGAAGATCATCGGCACGAACGCGTGGTCCTGCAGGTTCTGCCCGACGTGCGGCTGGTCGAGGATGACGTCGAGGCCGAGCATGCTCAGCTCGTCGGCCGGGCCGATCCCCGACAGCATCAGCAGCTTCGGCGAGTTGTACGCGCCGGCGCTGAGAATGACCTCCCGCTCGGCGCGGATGGTCACCGGCTCGTCGAAGCGCTCCCCGACGATGCCGACGGCACGGCCGTTCTCGATCAGGACCTTGTGCACCTCGACGTTGGTCTTCACCGTCAGGTTCGGCCGATCCGAGGAGGGGTGCAGGTAGCCCTGCGCGGTGCTCCAGCGCCTGCCGTTCCGCTGGGTCAACTGGAAATAGCCGAAGCCGTCCAGGTCACCGGCGTTGAAGTCGTCGTTGAACGGATGGCCTGCCTCGATCGCGGCCTCGACGAGCGCCTTCGACATCGGATTGTTCGACCGGCCATCCGAGACGCTCATCGGGCCGCCGGCGCCGTGGAACTCGGACGCGCCGCGCTCGTTGTCCTCGGACCGCTTGAAGTACGGCAGGAGCTCGTCGTAACTCCAGCCCGGCTGGTTCCAGCCGTCGTAGTCACTCTTGTGGCCTCGAATGTAAAGCATCGCGTTGATCGAACTGGTCCCGCCGACCACCTTGCCGCGCGGCAGGAAGATCCGGCGGTTGCCCAGTTCGGGCTCCTCCGCCGAGTCGTAGTCCCAGTCGACCTTGGTCCGGAACAGGTCGCCGAACATCGCCGGGATGTGGATGTTCTCGACCGTGTCCTGGCCGCCCGCCTCGACCACGCACACCTTGACGTCGGGGTCCTCGCTCAGCCGGGCCGCGAGCGCACTGCCCGCCGAGCCCGCGCCGACGATCACATAGTCATACATTCTTCGTTCTCCTGATTCAGGCAGCCGAAGGACAGCGGGCTACTGGCGGGGTGCGAGGGTGCCGTCCGCGGACAGCCGCGACACCACGTCGACGACCGCTGCCGTCGCACGGGCCGTCTCCTCCTGGCTGATGACGAGCGGCGGGGCGAGCACGAGGTTGTGACCGTAAGGCCGCGCGATCACGCCATGCTGCTTGCGGATTTCGAACGCCGCCTTCTCGCAGACTTGCCACTCGACCGGCTGCGTGGTCTGCGGGTCGGCGATGAGTTCGAGGCAGGCGAGCGAACCTTCGACACGGAGGTCGCCGACCAGCGGCACGTCCTTCACCGGCGCCAGCCCGGCCTTCAGCCAGTCCGCGATCAGGCCGGCCTTGAGGATCAGGCCCTCCTTCTCGATGATTTCCAGCGTCGCCAGGCCCAGCGCGCAGGCGACCGGGTGACCCTGGAACGTGTAGCCGTGGAAGAAGCCGCTCTCGCCGATCACGACGTCAGCGATCTCGTCGGTCATCAGGGTCGCGCCGAGCGGGGCGTACCCGCCGGCGATTCCCTTCGCCGCGGTGATCATGTCCGGCTTCATCCCGAGCCGGTCCGACTCGAACCAGGCGCCGGTGCGGCCGAACGCGGTCACGACCTCGTCGGCGATCAGCAGGATCCCGTTCTTGGAAAGGACTTCGCGCACGCGCGGCCAGTAGCCCTCCGGCGGCGCGAGCACACCGCCGCCCGCCATGATGGGTTCACCGATGAAGGCGGAGATGTTGTCGGCGCCGATGCGCTCGATCGTCTGCTCCAGTTCGCGCACGAGGAAGTCAGTCGCGTTCTCGCCGCCATACAGGAACTGGCCGCGGTACGTCGTGGCGGGCGAGAGGTGCTCGAAGTTCGGCAGGTTCGGCCCGACGCCGTACTGCATCGGGGGAAAGCCGGTCGCGGTGCCCGCACCGTAGGTCGCGCCGTGGAACGCGTACTGTCGCGAAAGGATCCACGTCTTTTCGGGACGGCCACTGCGGAAGTGGAACAGGCGCGCGGACTTGATCGCCGTCTCGACGGCTTCGGAGCCACCGCTGGAGAAGGCGACCCGGTTGATCCCCTCGGGGGCGAGCTCGGCGAGGCGCGCGGCGAGCATGATGGCCTTGTCGTTGGAGAACTCGAGCAGGCTGGTGAAGAACTCCAGCTCGGTCATCTGCTTCGCGGCGACCTCGGCGAGGTCTTCGCGGCCGTGACCGATCGGCGAGTGCCACACGCCGCCACCTGCCGCGTCGAGCAGTTCGTTGCCTTCGGAGTCCCAGACCGTGCAGCCCTTGCCACGCACGATGATGACGCGGTCGGCGATGTCGCCGCGGTGCATCGAGCGAATCAGGTGGCGCCGGTCAAGTGCTTCGAGCTCGGCAGGGGTCAAGCAGGACGGAAGCGGTCCGGTTGTCGTCACGAGTGTTCTCCTAATACGAATGGCTTCGATGAAAGATCTCGAGCGGTAAGTGATCGTTTCCGGCCAGTCATCCTGCTTCAGAGGCCCCTGGCGCAGACCCCGATGCTCCGGCCAGCGCTGGATCGAGCTGTCCTTGTTCCGAACTCATGGTGTTCCAGCGCCGAGCCCGCGCACCACTTCGAGGTTGCGGACCAGCCGGAGGGAACGGGGACGTCAGGCAACGTCTCGGCCCCTGTTCTCGGCGAAGGATCGGATCGACGCGGCGATGTAGTCGATCATCTCGGCGGTCAGCCCTGGGTAGACCCCGACCCAGAAGGAGCGCTCGGTGATGATGTCACTGTTGGTGAGCTCCCCGACGACGCGATAGTGCACATCCTGGTAGGCGGGGTGCCGGGTGAGGTTGCCCGCGAACAGGTGACGGGTGCCGATCTTGCGTTCCTCGAGGAACCGGATCAGCTCCGGCCTGCCGAAGGGGGCGTCCGCGGTGAGGGTGAGCACGAAGCCGAACCAACTCGGGGTGCTGCCCGGGGTCGCCGAGGGCAGCAGCAGGTAGGGCGTTCCCTCCAACGCCGCCCGCAACCGGGCCCAATTCTCCCGCCGGACCGAGGTGAACCAGTCGAGCTTGTCGAGCTGGGAGAGACCGAGCGAGGCCTGGATATCGGTGGACTTGAGGTTGAAACCGACGTGGGAGTAGACGTACTTGTGGTCATAGCCGGCGGGCAACGTGCCCTTCTGCTGCACAAATCGCTTGCAGCAGGTGTCGCTCGCGCCCGGCGCGCACCAGCAGTCACGGCCCCAGTCCCGCAGCGACTCTACGATCTTGGCGAGCAGGGGCCTGGACGTCAGCACACAGCCACCCTCGCCCATCGTGAGATGGTGCGCGGGGTAGAAGCTCGTAGTCGCGAGGTCGCCGAAAGTCCCCGTCGGCCTGCCGTCATAGAGCGAGCCGACGGCGTCGCAGTTGTCCTCGAGCAGGAACAGGTCGTGCTCACGGGCCAGCGACGCGATCTCGGCGGCCGGGAAGGGGTTGCCCAGCGTATGTGCCAGCGCGATCCCCCGCGTCCGCGGGCCGATGGCCGCCGCCACCTGTTCCACCGTCGCGTTGTAAGTCTCCAGGTCGACGTCGACGAACACCGGAACCAAGCCGTTCTGCACCACTGGGTTCACCGTGGTCGGGAAGCCGGCGGCGACGGTGATGACCTCGTCCCCCGGCCGCAGGCGACGCTTTCCGAGCAACGGCGAGGTAAGGGCCGTGATCCCCAGCAGGTTGGCCGAAGACCCCGAGTTGGTCAGCAGCGCCTTGCGGACCCCGATGCGGCGCGCGAACGCCGACTCGAACTCCCGCGCCGAGCGCCCATGCGCGATCCGCAGGTCGAGAGCCGCCTCGACCAGCGCGGTGCGGTCGGCGGCATCCAGCACCGCGCCCGCGGGCCAGATCTCGGTATGCCCCGGAACGAACGGTCGGGACGTGCTGACATCGGCGTGGTATTTGGCCACGTCGTCTAATAGTTTTTCCTTGCGGTCGCTCATGAACGTCCTCCCGGTCGGGCAGGTAGCCAGCTGGCAGCGCGGTTCAGCCTCGGTACGCCTCGAGTGCGTCCGCCCCCGCCTTCGCCCCACCGCAGTCGGCGATGAGCTGCTGGTATCGCTTGACGCCGAGACGGATCTCCTCGTCGTGCGGGATCTGTTCGACGGCGTTCCGCAGCGTCTCGGCGTCCAGGGTGACGGGGTCGAGGCATCGGGCCAGGCCCACAGCCTCGGCACGCCGCGCGATCAGCTTGCACATCGGCACCGGTGGCACGATCACCATCGGGACGCCGCATGTCGTGGCATCCATAAGGGTCTTGATCCCCGTGTGCGACACGACCGCCGAGGCATTTCGCAAGACGTCGAGCTGCGGGAAATGCGGACGCACCTCGAAGTTCGATGGAATGGGACCGAGTTCGGCGACATCCAGCTTGTGCGCGGCCATCGCGACCTCCCAATCGAGATCACCGAACGCTTCGAAACAAGTGCGGTAGAACTGAGGATTGTTGTTGAACAACGTGCCGAACGAAATGAACAACAATTCCGCGGCGGGGTTCCTCGGCGCCCACTGCCCGATCTGGACCCGGCTGTTGTCCAGCGGCCCGATGAACTGGAACCGCTCGTCGAACGTCTCGGCCTTGTACTGGAAATCCTTGGGAATCAGCACAAGATTCAGATCAGCGGGCGCGGTTCCGTCGAGGGCGTCGTCCTTCCACGTCACGCCATACCTCGCCGCGATCTCCTCCATCGCCGCGAGGTAGCGGTGCCACGGCCACCCAGGGTCCTGCGAACTCCAATCCTCCTCGATCGCGATGGCGTCACGCATCCCGAGGTCCTCGTTGAACGCGAAATGGGGCACCAACGCCGCCGACGGCACGTCGAGAATCTTCGCCAGGATCCGCCCGACCTCGGTGGTCAGGTCGTAGCACAGCACATCGGGCGGGTCCTGCGTGAACTCGCGCAAAAGGATCGGAAGGCTCTCCCCGACGCCAGTGGACAGCGCGCTCAGCATCCCGTCGACACGTTCGTCGTTCGCCCCCTCCGGCCAGTACATGGGGGGCACCCGGGCCGGGATGGTGATGACCTTCGCACCGGCGGCCGTGACCGCGGGTACGCACTCCGGGCCCGTCGCGTAAGTGACGCGGTGGCCACGAGAAAGTAACTCCGGGACCAGCGGAAGCATCGGGTTGACGTGACCATGAGCTGGTTGGACGACAATGGCGACATGCATGGGTATAGACCCCCGTGCTAGGAGTGCCGACGCGGAATCTCGCGATGGTCGATGTGGGCTGACGGCTCCGATCCGGACCGCCGGATCGGAGCCTGTCCATTGTCCGGCCCGCTACCGCTCTCGCTCGTCTCCTGAACTGCGGCCCCGGAACTGCCGCCTCCGGGCCGGAGAACGGATCGAGGTGGCTCGGTGTCGCCATGTCACGGTGCCGGTACCGCTGCCCGGCGGGCCTCTTCGCCCGCCGGGCAGCGGTCTGTCAGGCCGCGGCACGCCCAGGGCGTTCGGGCTCGCCGTCGTCGGACCGCACGGTGTCCTCGCCGCCCACCGTGACGGGCCGCAGGCCGGGGCCGGTGCGCCGCGAGCGCCCCCAGCGCCGCATCGCGGGCCGCTCGACGGTGACGAACAACAGCCGGGCCACGAGCAGCGAGACGACGAACATGCCAAGCAGGAAGAGGATCCCCGGCACCGTGCCCATCTTCGCGCCGGCCAGTGACCCGTTCCCGGCCACGTAGAGCGCGAACAACAGCAACGGCAGGTGCACCAGGTAGAACGCGTAGGTGGTCTCGCCTGCCCAAAGGGCGGGGCGGCTCTCCAGCAACCCCGGCCGGCGCGGGTCGCGCGTGGCCGCCGCGCCGATCAGCAGCGCCGCCGGGAAGGCCCACATTCCCGAGTACCCGTAGATGGGCGGCAGGAAAAGCGTGGCGACGTAGACAACCGTGGTGAAGGCCATCGCCCACCCGACACCGATCTTCAAGAACCGACCCTCCTGCACCAGGCGCGCGGTGAGCATGCCGATCACGAAGTCGGGCAACCGGGTGATGGGAAAGAACAGGAGCGCCTTGTGCTGCAGCCAGGTGCCGCTGGGGAAGGCGGGGCTGGGCGGGCCGCTCGGGAGGATCGCGCCGACCACGATCGTGATGGCGAGGACGAGCAGCCCGGTGGCCACCCACCAGTGCCACACTCGGTTGTGCCGGATCCGCCGCACCAGCATGTAGAACAGCGGGAACAGGGCGTAGAAGAAGATCTCGACCCCCAGCGTCCACGTCGGGGGGTTGGGGGATTGCGACGCGAAACCGAAGTCCCAGACCCAAGCCTGCAGCAGGAACAGGTAATTGAACAGGAGCGGGAAGAGCCCGATCCCCGCGACCAGCAACGTCACGACGAGCGCCGGGACGAACACCACGAGGTGGCTCGGGATGATCCTCATGAAGCGTCGGCGGTAGAAGTCGCGCCACCGGACCCCCGCCCCGGTCGACCAAGTGAGAACGAAACCGCTGAGCACGAAGAACAACGACACACCGAAGTGCCCGGCATTGATGCCGATGAAGATGAAGCCGCCCGCGAGGGCAACGCTCGCGAACGGCGCCAGGTACGCGGCGTGGGTGATGAAAACCAGCAAGGCGCCGAAGAACCGGAGGCTCGTCAGCGCCGGGCGCGCGCCCCCGCGCACCTCGATCGATTCCTGAGTCACGCAGATCACTCCCGATGTCGTGGGATCACGTCCGTCCGCGGGCGCGTCGCTCGAGGACACCCGGCATCGGCTCACGTGGACGGAGCCGACTATCCCGCAGACGCGACAGCGAGCACGTCTCGTCACATGCGGTATCGGCCCGCCGGCAGCCTTCCTCACGCCATGCTCAGCACAGAGCACGCCGGAAGGCGTCCGGTGTCTCACCACCGACCATGCTGGCCGGCAAGGACATGTCACCCGGTTCACCGTCGACGTCGTCGACCCGCGGGGCGCACCGACCGGCGACGCGAGCTCGTCTTGTGACCGCCGAGTGGGCAGGAGGCCAACGATGATGAACGCGCGCACGACCGGCCGATGGCTCATCCGGGGCCCAGCGCGGCCCGGCCGGCCACGGCTGTTCTGTTTCCCGCACGGCGGAGGTGCCGCGGCGGAATTCGTCCGTTGGTCACGCCTTCTTCCCGACGTCGAGATCAGCGCCGTCGAACTGCCCGGTCGCGGTTCCCGCCTTTCCGAACCCGTACTGACGCGAATGGACGAACTGGTCGCCGAGGTGGTCGGCATCATGCCTGCCGGCGCGCCGTACGCGATGTTCGGACACAGCTTTGGCGCACTGGTGGCCTACGAAGTCACCAGGGAACTGCGCCGCGCCGGGCGCAGGCTGCCGGACCACCTGATCGTCTCCGGCTTCCCGGCACCCTCGATACCGCGCACCGAGCCGTCCATCCACCACCTGCCCGAAGACGACCTCCTCAACGAGGTGGGCAGGCGACACGGCGGCCTGTCCAGCGAGATTCTGGCCGATCCCGAGCGGAAGACCAGGGTCGCCCGATACCTTCGGGCCGACTACCAGATCCTGGAAACCTACGAATGGCGCGCCGACACCCCGTTGCCCGTGCCGCTGACCGTGTTCGGCGGCAGCGAAGACGCGATCGGCGCCGATGCGCTGTGCGCATGGCAACGACACGTGACCGGTGAGATCGGCATTCGCTGTTTCCCCGGCGATCACTTCTATTTCCGGCAGCACAAGGAGACGGTGCTGCGCGCCCTGGCCGGCGTCGTGCGGACGACCGCCCCCGCGGACCGGGCGGCGTGAGCGAGGCGGTACCGCGGGCAAAGAGGATCCGCGAATCCTTGCCCGCCAACGACTCCCGCCCCACCACCCCGATGGCCGCAAGCACGGAGACGTCCATCCGGATCGTCGAACCGTACGGTTCCACCAGAGAATCAGCCGACCAGCGCGAAGGAGTAGGTCGTGAGTGACAGCAACGGCGACAGGGCGAGGCTTGTGCCGGTCAGCCCCGGCTCCGGTAGTGCGACAACACAGCCGTCGAAGACGCTGGACTCGTTGACAGGGATACGTTTTGTCGCCGCCCTTATGACGTTCCTCTTCCACATCACCGTTCTGGTCAACCCGCTCGATTTCAGCTGGCCGGCGATCAGCCCGTTCGCCGACACCGCCCTCGCGGAGTCGATTTACTGGTTCTTCGGCTACAGCGGCTACATCGGACTCTCCTTTTTCTTCGTACTCAGTGGATTCGTGATCACCTGGTCGGCAAAGCCCGGTACGTCGGCGCGAGCGTTCATCCGCCGCAGGCTGGTGAAGGTCTTCCCCAACCACCTGGTCATGTGGGCGGCGGTGATGCTGTTGTTCGCCGGCGGCGTCGTCAGCTGGCAGGTGTGGCTGCCCAACCTCTTCCTGGTGCAGTCGTGGTTCCCGACCTACACGATCAGCCAGTCCATGAACGTGCCGGCCTGGTCGCTGTGCGCCGAGCTGCTCTTCTACCTGTCCTTCCCCTTCCTCGTGAAGCCGCTCTTCCGGCTGTCCTCACGCGGGTTGTGGATCGGGGCGGCGGCGATGGTCGTCGGCCTCGGGTTGTACCAGCTGGCCGTCTCCACCTTCATCCCCGGCCCGGCCGCCGGTTCCGGGGTGCCCATGTCCGACACGCAGTACTGGCTCGCCTATCTCTTCCCGGTCGGGCGCATCTTCGAGTTCCTGCTCGGCATGTTCCTTGCTCGCATCGTCATCACGGGACAGTGGCCGGCCCGGCTCGGCCCGCTGGTCGCGACACTGATCATGGCGGTCGGCTACGCCGCCACCTTGTTCGTACCGGTGCAGTTGGCACTCAACCTGATCACCCTCGCCCCGATCGGTATCGTGGTGGCCGCCTTCGCCAACGCGGACCTGCGGGGAACGCGAACCCTTGTCCGCGGCAAGCGCATGGTCTTCCTCGGGAAGATCTCCTTCGGTTTCTACATGTGCCAGGCTGTGACGGTCTTCTACTTCCGGGCCGTGACGGGCGGTCCGAAGTACGACCTGGCGGGCGCCCTGCTGCTCTCGCTCGGCATGTTCGCCATGACCCTGCTCGGTGGATGGCTCCTGTTCCGGTTCGTGGAGACACCCATGATGCGCCGGTTCGGCCGCAAGCCGGGCGAGCCCAAGGCGCCGGTTCAGCCGCGCAGCGCCGATCTGAAGTCTCTTGACGCGAGCGAGGAACGTAGCGCGGCATGAGTATCGAGCCAGCGAACCGGGAGGACCACAGAGTCGAGGTCTTCGCATGGGCGACCGACGACGATCCCGAGAGGGCCATCGAGAAGGCCGCGGTCGACTCCCTCGCAGGGGTGTTCGCCCAACGGTGTCCCGAACGGGAATTCGTCAATCCTGTCCTCGCCAGAGGTGGGCAGGCGGACCCGGTAGCGGCACTCCGGTCCCGGTTGCGGGAAAACGACCCGCCGGACAGTTTCCAAGTGCATCCCGGCGGGGAACTGATGGACTACATCGACGCCGGACAACTCGCGGATCTCAACGACCAGTTCGCGCAGTGGGGTCTGATCGATGTCCTGCCAAAGGGTCTGCTTGACGCCATCACCGTGAACGGGAGCATCTACTGTGTGCCCGCGGGTATCCACCGCTTGTTGCTGTGGAGCAACCTGGAGGTGCTGGCAAAGGCTGGACTCACTGACCAGCCCACGACCCTCGACGAGTTCATCCACCACCTGGACGTGCTCCGCGCCTCCGGCGTCGATCACCCGCTCGCGCTCGGCGCGAATTGGACCCAGCTTGAACTTCTCGAGGGGCTTCTGCTCGCCGAACTCGGACCCGAACGGTTCGAGGCGCTGTGGACCGCGAAGGCCGACTGGTCCAAAGGTGACGTCACCGGGGTGCTTGACGACTACAAGAGGCTGCTGTCGTACTCGAACCCGGACCGCGACGACTTGCACTGGACCGAGGCGGCGAAGCTGTTGAGCAGCGGCAGAGCCGGCTACCTGTTCATGGGCGACTGGGTCGTCGGCGAGTTGGAGCGCAACGGGTTCACGGATTATTCGTACCAGCCGTTCCCGGGTGCCGACGGGACCTTCCAGTGGCTCGGCGACGCATTCGTCCAGCCCGAGAACGCCCCCAACGCGGCGGGAGCGAACGACTGGCTGAAGACCGTGGCCAGCCTCGAGGGTCAGCTGGCCTTCAACACCAGGAAGGGGTCCATTCCCGCTCGCGGTGACGCACGCCCCGCCGACTATCCGGCATACCAGCGGGCGGCGATCGCGGACTTCAAGCGGCTGAGGCTTGTCCCGTCGTGTGCGCACGGCTCGGCATGCACACCTGCCGAGACGGTCGCGGTCATCTCCGCGGTCGGCAGCTTCTCCTCGACAGGCAGCGTCGCGGACTTGCAGGCCGCCATCGCGGCCTGCATCCGGTGACGCCGGCACTCGGCGTGTTGTTCAGAGCTCCTCGACCAGCCCGATGATGATGCCTCCGGGGCCGCGGATGTAGCAGAACCGGCAGTAGTCCTCGTACTGCGCCACCTCGCCAACGAGTTCGGCGCCGTGGGCGCGCAGGCGGCCGAGGAGGTCGTCGATGGCGTCGACGGCGAACGTGAGGCGAGAGATGCCCGGGGTGTTCGGCTGCATCCTCGGCCCGGCACCGGTGGCCACCGGCGTGCGAAAGGCCGACAGTTCGACCCGGCTGTGGCCGTCCGGGGTCCGCACGAAGGCGATGTCCGCTCGGACGTCGTCAAGCCCGAGGATCTGGTCCACCCATTTACCCTCGACCACCGACTCGCCCTCCAGTTCCAGGCCGAGTTCGACGAAGAACGCGATAGCGGCCGCGAGATCCTCGACCACAATGCCGGCGTGATCCATCCGGTAGATCGTCATGCCACGCAGTGTAAGTGTCTGTTGGTGAACCCGCGTCCGCTATCGCGTCGGCAGGGCGCGACCTGGTCAAACCTCGCACGTTGACGACAAGGGCGCCCTGCCACCGCGATAGCGGGCCTTCGGCCGGGGCGGGTTCACGCGTTATGTCCCTTTCGCGAGGCACGGCGCAGCTCCGCCAACAGGCTCTAAGGGGCCACGGTCCCGGTCAGCTGCGCCGATGGTGCGCCAGCGCATCCCGCTATAGCCGGCGTCGTTGCGCACGGCGAAACCGGGGATGTCGCGGTAGAACGTCAACGCGGCTTCAGGGTCGTTCTGCGGGAGAAAGCTCCCGTGAATGCTGATGTCCATGACGGTCACGCGAGGTGAGGCCGGTTTCCGGTGCTTTCCGATTCCTGATCGGTCCGCGGATCTTCGGTGCGGGCCAACCGCTGGTCGAGTTCGTGCACGGCCTGGGCCAACCACTGCCGGGGCGGCAGCGCGCCCGCCGCCTTGCGCAGCCGGGTCAGCCGCTCCGACCGCTCGGCCCGCGGCATGTCCAGCCCCGCCGCGATGCCGTCGGCCAGTGCGCTGACGTCGAAGGGGTGCACCATGATCGCGGCATCGCCGAGTTCGTCGGCCGCGCCCACCTCGGTGGACAGCACGAGCGCGAGATCACGGCGGCTGACCACCGGGCCCTCCTTGGCCACGAGGTTCATGCCGTCCCGGACCGCGTTGACCACCAGGACGTCAGCCAGCGTAAGCGCGGCTAGGCCACGCTCGAAGTCGTTGCGGGTCTCCAGCACCACGGGTTGCCAATCCGGCGTTCCGAACCGCTCGTTGATCAGCTGGACGCGACGGCGGACCTCGCGGTCATAGGCCTGGTAGGCCGGAACGCCCTGGCGCGAGGAGTAGGCGAGGACGTAGTGCACCACTCGTTCGCGCCGGAACGGGTCCCTGCCGATGAGTTCAGCGAACCCGTCCAGCCCACGGAGCAGGTTCTTCGAGGGTTCCATCCGGTCGACGCGCACGACCAGCCGGCGGTCGCCGACCAGCCGCCGCAGCTCTCGGCGGTGCGCCTCCGCGGGTGCGCCCGCGGAGGCCTGGCGTAGCCGGTCGGGATCGACACCGACCGGAAGGCAACAGATCCCGACCCGCCTGCCGTCGCGGTCGGTGACCGTGGCGCGGCCGCGATCCACCGGGTAGCCGGCGGCCTCGCAGGTCGCGACGAACGCTTCCGCCCAGCGGGGCACGAGGAAGGCGAGCAGGTCGGCTCCGAGCATGCCGTCGAGCAGCTCGGTGGCCAGGTCCGGCGGCAGCGCGCGGAAGGTGGCCGGATCGGCCCACGGGATCATGGTGAAGTGGGCGATTCCGACATCCGGCCGCGCGGTGCGGAGCTGCCGCGGGGCCAGCGACAGGTGGTAGTCCTGGAGCAGGACCCGGCCGGACGGTGCGACTTCGCTCGCGCACGCGCTCGCGAACCGCGCGTTGATCCGACGGAAGGCCCGCCAGCTTTCGCGCAGCCCCGCGTCTATCACCGGCTCACGGGCCGGATCGAGCATCTGGTGGTGCAGGAACCACAACAACCCGTTGGAAATGTCGCGGTAGTAGCCGTCGTAGTCCTGTCGGTCCAGGTCAAGCGACCGCAGCCGGACCGCACCTTCCGGCAGCTCGACAACCGTCCCGCTTTCCCGCGTTCGGGCCGCGCGCCGGTCCTCCTCGGTGAGCGCCGCGGCGACCCAGGTTCCGTTCCGGCTGGCCAACGCCGGTCCGAGCACACCGATCAGCCCGCCGCCGCCGCGGTTCTCCACCACCCGGCCGTCTTCGTCCACGCGCAGCTCCACCGGGCCCCGATTCGAGGCGACGACCAGCGGCGCCCGCCCAGGTGTCATGGTCATGCGACTCCTTCCACTCCGACCAGCCTCAGCACAGCGGACAGGCCTCGGGACCGGTCGCCCGCACGGTCCCGAGGCAGCAGGTAGACCGGGACACCGGCCGCTGCGGCCCCACCGTCACGGACCGGATCATCGCCGACCATGAGCGCGTCGGCAGGCTGGACACCCAGCTTCTGGCAGGCGGTCTCGAAAAGCCGCGGATCCGGCTTCTCGAGGCCGAGGTCGCAGGAGAGCACGAAGGCGTCCACCAGCCCGGCGAGGCCTGCCTCGCTGAACGAACCGCTGATGTCCCAGCCGGTGTTGCTGACCACCGCGACCGGAACCCCCGCCCTCTTCAGCGCGCCGAGCGTGGCGGCCGTGTCGGGGTATGGCAGCCAGGCGCGCACGTCGGTGACACAGTCGTAGTACGCCGCGGCGATCGCCGGTCCGGCCCCTGGCACCGACTCCGCGAGGGCGGTCCACCGCGCGCGGTGGGTACCGGAGTCGCCGTCCGCGCCGCGCAAGGCCGACCGTCCGTCCGGAGAGTCCACAGTGGACTGCATAGCGGCGAGGAACGCGTTCGCGGCGGCCATGGTCAGCCGGACGTCCCGCCTGGCACAGCGGGCGGCCAGCCGGGCTCCGGTGAGCACTGACGTGTCGTCGAACAGGGTGCCGGAAAAGTCGAACAGCACGGCCCGGCTCATCGACGCCCACCCCTTGCGAACGCCGCGGTGGCCGCGACGTTGAGCGCCACGAAGGCGAGGCACAGCATGGGAAGATCGCCGATGGCGAGCAGCGGACCGGCGACGAGCAGTGTGCCGGTCGCGGCCGCCATGCCCATCACCACCTCGCCCAGCCCCTCCGCCCGGTGCCGCAGCCCATCCGGCGTGACGTCGATCAGCCATGCGGTGCCGCCGAGCAACTGCAGATTCCACCCCAGCCCGAGGAGCAGGAGCAGGACCACATCTCCCTCGCCGGTCCAGCAGACACCGACCACCATCGCGGCCACCATCAGCACCGCGCCGGACAACGACACCCTGCGGTAACCGAATTGCCTGATCAACCGCCCGGTCAGCGGCGAGGGGCCGAACATGGCGGCAACGTGCGTCCCGATGACCAGGCCGGCCCCGTACAGGTCCCAGTCGTGGTGCCGCAGGTGATTGGGCATCGCCCCCATCACCGACACCATCGTCAGGTTGGTGACCGCGAGCACCAGCAACGGGGCGAGCCGCGCGCGGCTCGCCGCGGTCACCGTGCGCGCCCGAGCGGCCGGTGACCGGTCCTCGGCACCGCGGTCGGCCAGCAGCCCGATCGCCCCGGTCACCGGGAACAGCACCAGCGCCAGCACGAACAGCCCGAGCGCAGCGGGCAAGCCCAGCTGGGCGGCCAGCACACCGGCCGGGCCGAGCAGCGCCGGACCGGCCACGGCGCCAACGGTCACCGCGGCCATGGCCACACCCATCGCCTCGGCCCGGCGTTCCGGGGTGGCCAGATCCGCCGCCGCGTACCGGCCGAGCATCACCCCGGTGTTGCCGACTCCAAGCAGCAAGCTGCCTGACAGCAGCGGAGCCAGGTGCCGCGCGCCGGCCAGCACGACGACGGCGGCCCCGGCGGCGGCAACCACATGACAGGCGGCCAGGCCCCTGGCCCGGCCGACCCACCGCATCGCGCCGGTGACCACCGGTGCGGACAACGCGGCACCGATCACCAACAGGCCCAAGGGAAGCGGTCCATAGGCGGCCGAGCCGGTGACGGTCTCGGCCAGCAAAGGTCCGGCGACGGCCCCGGCCGCCAGCCCGATCGACCCCACCGCCTGGCTGACGCACAACAGCACCAGCCGTCGGTGGTACAGCGGCGGCCTCGTCGCAGGAGAACGGCGCAGTTCTGTTCCAGGGATCCCGGTCACTACGACGCGGCTTCGTTCCGAATCCCCACCGGCGCGGACGACGGCCGGGTGACCTGGCCCGCGCGCATGCGGACCCGGTGGTGAATGAACATGTTGGTTTCGTTCATCCGGTGCACATGCGGTCTGGCCAGGTCGACCACCCGCCGCAGGACGTCCTGCGGCACGCTCGCCAGCGTGACCTCGAGCAGTGTCCGGGACAGCAGATCGAAGCCGGCCCGCACGACCTCGGCGTCGCGCTCCGTCTCACACAACGCGTCCAGTTCGTCCAGGCGACGGCGCGCATCCTCCGGCAGGGTGACCTTGTTGACCACGAGGTCGACGTCCGGCGAGGCGCTGGCCCGGGCTCCGGGCGCCTCGAAAGAGTTGATCAACGGGCTCAGGTCGCCGGCGAACGTCGGATCGTACAAGCCGGGGAAGGCCTGCTCCTCGTAGCCGGGGTCGTAGCCGGAGATGCGCAGCGGAGCCACGCCCTGCTCGACCATCGCCCCGAGCGCCACGTCCAGCAGCGCGACCGGCCAGCCCAGGTTCCGGATCGCGTGCAGCCCGAGGCCGTCCTCCGCGGAGGTGACCGCGGCGACCAACATGAGCTGGGCGGACTCCCGGGCCGACTGGGCGTAGAACATGCTGTCAACGGAGTGCAGCCGAACCACCTCGCCGCGACGGCACCAGCTCCGGAAGCGATCCAGCACGATGGCGTTGTCCACCACGTGGGTGAATCTGGCGGCGGACGCCCGGAGCACACCCCGAGTCGCGGCGTCCGCCACGATCAGCTCGGCGACCCGCTTGCTGGCCGCGTACACATCGGGCGTGTAGGGCCGCAGCGCCTTGCCGGTCGAGGCGAGGACGAGCCGGTCGATCCCGGCCTGCGCGCACGCCTCGACCAGGTTGCGCGTACCGAACACGTTCGTCGTCACCGTTCGGTGCACGGCACGCTCGGCAAGGCTCGGGTCGCGCTGCGCGGCCGCGTGGAACACCACGTCCGGCTTGATCTCGGTGACCGTGTTCACCAGCGCGTCCCGGTCCCGCACGTCCACCTGGTGGTACGCGGCGACCGGAGCCCTCGGCGCGACCAGGTCCAAGGCGACAAGGCGGCCGGGCCGGTCTCGCGCGAGCCGCCGGAGCAACGCCGTTCCGATGCATCCGGACGCTCCCGTGACCAGGACCGTGCGCCCGGCGAGGTACTCCCGCACGCCGTCGTCCGGCACCTCGATACTTCGCTCGGCCACCGACAGGTAGCGCCGGAACTCGGCCGCACTTTCACCGGACGCGGCGACGAGAGCCGCGGACAGCTCTCGCAGCCTGGGCAGCACCGCCTCGTCAAGGCCCGGCCCCGGCGGGGCTATCCGCGAGATTTCCGCCAGGATGGCCGCGGAATCGCCGGACATATTCTCGACCACGTCTCTCCCCCGATCTTTGGGGCCTTCAGGCGGAAAGCTACTTGCGAATGCGGAAACGTTCGTCCTCCCCGGGTCGCCGTCAGGCAATGCCCTGATTCTCGGCCGCCTCGCACGCGAGGCATCTCCTCGACTGCTCAAGAGAAAAGGGAGAGCACGACGGGAGAAGAATCGGGGCCGCGTCGCGGCCATTCCTGGAGGCCAACGATTGCGGGCAGCCGCCGGTGTCGACGCCGGTGGTCCAGCGTCTTTCGCATCTGCCGGTGATGACCGACCCGTCGCATTCCGGCGGCCTCGTGGACGTGCACCCACATCCGGAGGAGGCGCTCTGCGACGGGCCGCAGGGGCTGGTGACCGAGGATCTTCAGGAACTGTCGCACGCGCTGGGCACGCTGATGGGCAGGCGGTCGATGGTCGAGCCGTGGCGCCGTCTTCGGGCCGGCTGATTCATTCCCGGCGCGCCGCGGCGTAGGTGGCGGCCGCCAGGGCGACCGCGAAAAGCGTGTACGAGGCGAGCAAACCGGTGCCGGAGGAGCTCAAGGCGCCACCGATGGCCCGGCCCAGCAGCTGCCCGACGCATTCCGCGGTGATGACGGCGGTCGCCAGTTCCGCGGCGGTGAAACCGCTCGAACCCGCGGTGGTGGCTCGGATGTACAGGCCAGGATAGGCGAGTCCGACGCCGATTCCGGCGACGGTCCAGGCGGCGAGCGCCGTGACGAACGAACCGCCGAAGGTCAGGACGGCGGTGCCGAGGGCGGTCAGGCCCAAGCCCACGACGGGAAAGCGGGCCGAGGTGAACCGGGCGGCCACCAGGCTGGTCACCGCCCAGCCGAGCGGGGCGGCGCTCAGGACGATCGCCGCCTGCCCGAGGCTCACCCGGAACCCGCTCGTCAGGAGCACGGTGATCAGGCTGTCCGCGCCGAAATAACCGATGGCGAACAGCACCATCGCGCCGAGCGCGGCTGGGGTTCCCGGCCGGAGCCGCGCGGTGCCCGGCGGCAGGATCGCGATCATCCCGGCGACGGTGATCGCCGCCCCGGCGAGCGCGAGCGGCCAGGAGCCCGCGCTGAACACGACGAGTGCCGCACCCAGCGGTACGGTCAGCGTCTTCGCGAGCGGTCGCTGTCCGTCCTCTGTGGACGGTTTGCCGCGGGCGGCGCGCACGACCAGCAACCGTCCGAAAAGGACGAACGGCACCGGGAGCAACAGGGTCCACCGCCAGCCGACGAGATGTTCCAGGCCGAGGGTCGCGGCCGGGCCGACCAGCGCGGGCACGATCCACATCGCCGAGGACGCCGCGACCACACGGATCCGCAACCGGTCGTCGAGATGCCGGATCGCCGAGCTGATACCGAAAATCGCCAACAGCCCGCCGGCGAGCCCGGCGGAGAACTGGCCGAGGGCGAACATCCACGCCGTCCGTGCCGTCGCGGCCAGGAGCAGCCCGCCGAGGTAGGCGGCCATCCCGGCGGCGAGCGTGCCGCGCGGGCCCAGCCTGCCGAGAACCCGGCTCGCCAAGGGAAGCGCGACGAACAACCCCAGTGTCGAGCCGGCGATCAGGAGCCCGAGGTCGTTCCTCGCGCCGAGATCGGCGGCGACGATCGGCAGCAGGCTGGAAGCGACGAAACCGGTGACGGCCGCCGCGAACTCGAGCGCGACGATGCCCACCGCGAGGAACAGCGGACCCGCGCGCCGGGTCTCGGTCACGTGTAGAGGTCGCGGTCGTACAGGTTGAGCTGCACCCACACCCCGTCCGGGTCCTGGACGCGCAACGAGTGACCGAAGCCTTCGTCCATCGGCGGTCCCGGCTCGAATCCGGCCGCTCGCAGGCGTTCCGCGACGTCCTCCAACGGTTCTTCGACCTCGAAGGCCAGCTCACACCGGCCCACGTCGTCGCCGGAGGACCGGTGGATGGCCAGCATCCCGCCCGCGGCGGGCATCTCGACCCAGCCTCCGGGCCGTGACACCGGCCCGACGCGGAGGCCGATCGTCTCGTAGAACCGTGTCATCGCCTCGACGTCCGCGCTGTAGCGGATCGGCATGACTTTCATCGCTCACGTTCCTCACTGGTCCGCCGCAGGTACTCCTCCAGCACCCGTTCGACGAACGACGAGAGCGACTCGTCGGCGTCGACGGACGCGTGCTTCACCCGCTTGATGAGGTCGTTCGGCAGATAGACGTTGAATTGCCGCTTGGCGACCTGGGACATGCTCGCATGCTAGCAAGTGAGCATGCGGTCACGCGAGCGGTCGAAGAGCACCAGCGGGATCGTGGCCAGCGCCAGCGCCGCGCCGATCCACGGGATCGCGGTCAGTGAAGCTCCCAGGTTCACTGCCCCGGCGGCGAAGGCCGGGGTGAGGCTGATGCCCAGTTGGAAGGCCGAGACCGTGGTCGCGCCGGCGAGGGTCGGGGCGGAGGCGGCGATCGTGAAGACCCGGCCGTAGAGCGCCGGATTGAGCACGAAGGCCGCGACACCCAGCAGGAACACCGTCGGCACGACCACCCAGGCGGAAGTGGCGAACAGCGCGAGCAGCGCCGAAAAGACCGCGATGCCGGCGCCGCCGCCCAGCAGCGCCTGGTGTGGCCGGCGGTCCGAGATCCGGCCGCCGAGCGACAGGCCGGCGAAGGCGCCGATCCCGAACAGCGCGAGGACCGCGGGGATCCAGACCGCGGGCAGGACGTCCGCGAGCATCGCCGCCAAGTAGTTGAAGGACACCATGTACGCGGCCGTGCTCAGGATGGTGATCGCGTAGACGCCCCAGAGGCGCGGTGTCCGCATGGCGCGCAGTTCACCCGAAAGGCTCGGGGCGGCGGAGGTGGTGGCCGGCAGGCCGACGGCACAGGCGACCACGCCCAGGGCGGTGAGCGCGACGACGCCCCAAAAGCCGCCGGTCCAATCGGTGAAGTTGCTCAGCAGGGTGCCTGCCGGCCCCCCGGCCACCATGGCGACGCTGAGCCCGGCGACGACGACACCCGAAGCGCGGGCGTTGCGGTCGGGTGTCACCAGGCTGATCGCGGTCACGGCGGCGACGGCGAAGAAACCGGCGTAGGCGAGACCGGCGATGAACCTGGTGATCAGGAGGATCCAGTAGTCGCCGGCGAGCAGGCCGACCGCGATGGCGGCGGCGAAGACGGCCTGCGTCGTCATCAAGGCCGCGCGCCGTGGCCACTTCAGGCTCAGCACGGCGAACGGCGGGCCGCCGAGGACGACCCCGAGGGCGAACGCGGTGATGAGGGCACCCGCGGACGACAGGGAGACGCCGAGATCGGCGGCGGCCGCGGGCAGGACCCCGGCCATCAGGAACTCGGCGCTCCCCATCGCGAACAGGCTGAAAGCGAGGAGGTAGACCCCGGCGGGAAGGCGTTTCGTCTCGATCATGCCGCCAGCATCGGAAGCTTCTGGCTGTTTCGGCAAAGAACTTTGCCGGAACCGGGACGACCTGCTGTGCTGGCGACATGGAGAGCCAACCCACCGTCACCGCGGCGATCGAACAGATCGCGCCCCGCCTGCGCCGCGCCCGGGAGAAGAAGGGCACCACGCTGGTGGAACTCAGCCGCGCCACCGGCATCTCCACCAGCACCCTGTCTCGCCTCGAATCCGGGCAGCGCAAACCGAGCCTCGAACTGCTGCTGCCGGTCATCGCCGCGCTGGGCCTGCGCGTCGACGAGATCGTCTCCTCACCGAGAGTGCTCGAACCGCCCGCGGACGGCCGGGTCCTCATCCCGCTCACCCGGCACGAGGACGGGCCCCGCGCCTACAAGATGACGATCCCGGCGAGCGACGACGAACCCCGCCCGCGATCGCACGGCGGACGCGAGTGGCTCTACGTGCTGCGGGGCAGGCTCCGGCTCGTGCTCGGCGACCAGGACGTCGTGCTCGGCGCCGGCGAGGCCGCCGAGTTCGACTGCCGGACGCCGCACTGGTTCGGCGCCACTGGCCGCGGGCGAGTCGAGGTGCTGAGCCTCTTCGGCGAACAGGGCGAACGGGTCCACGTCCGCGCTCGCACCCGGTGAGTTCAGACGCGCTGCTGGATACGGATCAGGTTCCCCGACGGGTCGCGGACGGCGCCGTCACGCAGGCCGTACGGCTGGTCGGTGGGCTCCTGGATGACCTCGGCGCCCGACTCCCGCAGGTGTTTGAAGAGACCGTCGAGGTCGTCGGAGGAGAACAGGATGCTCGCGTAGGTGCCCTTGGCCATCATCTCGCCGATGACGCGGCGTTCGTCCTCGGTGATACCCGGGTCGACGGCGGGCGGGTGCAGCACGATCGACACCGGCTGCCCCGGCGGGCCGACGGTGATCCAGCGCATGCCGTCGTAGCCGACGTCGTTGCGCACCTCGAAGCCGAGGGTGTCGCGGTAGAAGGCCAGAGCGGCTTCGGGGTCGGTCTGCGGGAGGAAGCTCCCGTGAATGGCGATGTCCATGACGGTCACGCTAGGTGAGACCGGTTCGCGACGCTTCTCGATTCCTGATCGCTCTTCATCGCCGCCCGGATCGCGGCGACACTGCGATCGACGTCCGCTTCGGTCGTGCTCCAGTTGGACACGGAGACGCGCATCAGGCGCATGCCGTGCCAGGTGGTCGCGCCCATCCAGCACTCGCCGGAACGCTGAAGGGCCTCGACGACCCTGTCCGCATCGTCGCCGAAGCTGACCAGCACCTGATTCAGCACCACGTCGTTCACGACGGCGACGCCTTCGCACGCTTCGAGTTTCTCGGCGAACCGCCTGGCCAGCGCGCAGCACCGTTCGATCATCTCGGCGATCCCCGTGCGGCCGAGTTCGCTGAGCGCCGCCCATGTCGCGAACCCTCGTGCCCGGCGGGAGGACTCGGGCACGAAGTCGCTCGGCGCCCTCACCCCGCCCTCTCCCTGGCCGGTCAGGTACGCGGCGGTGAGCGCCATCGCGGCCCGGTGCGACTCGGGATGGGCACAGAAGGCATACCCGCAGTCGTAGGGGACGTTGAGCCACTTGTGCCCGTCGACCGCCCAGGAATCGGCCTTTTCCAGCCCCGCGGTCAGCCGTTTGAGCGCGGGGGCGGCGGCCGCCCAGAGCCCGAAAGCGCCGTCGACATGCACCCACGCTCCGTGACGGTGGGCGATCTCCGTCGCGGCGGCGAAGTCGTCGAACGCGCCGGTGTTCACGTTCCCGGCCTGGAGGCAAACGATTGCGGGTCCGTCGAGCTGCCGCTCGAGATCGGCGATGTCGATGGCGCCCTGGCCGTCCGCGCGGACCGGCCGGACGGCGTCGGTGCCCAGGCCGAGCAAGCGGAGGGACCGGTCGATCGTCGCGTGCCGCTCCTCACTGGCGACGACCGGCAACGGTGGCGCCCCGTGCAACCCGCGGCGCTCGACATCCCACCCGGCCCGCGCGAGGACGTGATGCCGGGCGGCGGCGAGGCCGACCGTGTTCGCGCCCTGCCCACCGGTCACGAAACCGAACGAGGCACCGGACGGCAGGGCGAGGACGTCCTTGAGCCATTCGCCCGCCACCTCCTCGACGATCGCGGCGGCGGGCGAGGTGATCTTGTTGAACGCGGGCTGATCCCAACCGGTCGCCAGCATGTCGGCCGCCGTCGCGGCGTCCAACGCCCCACCGGTGACGAAACCGAAGTACCTCGGGCCGGTGTTCGCCACCAGGGCCGGTTCGACGGCGTCCGCCAGCCGCCGGATCACGTCGGCGGGCGCGGCGGGTTTCTCGGGCAGGTCACCGAGCTTCTCCCGGACACCCGTCGTGTCATCGGGGAAGACCGGGGCGTCGGCGACGTTTTCGCGGTAACGGGTGACACGGGAGGCGACGTCGGCCAGCAGATCCCGCAACTCGGTCATCCGACGCCCCTCTTCCGTCATTAGTTCATGATTCCACGACCGCGGCCGTGCGGGTTCTTCCCGAACCAGGCGCCTGCCAGGAACAGAGCGCCGATGAGCAGCAGGATGAGCGTTCCGCCGTCGAAACCACCCAGCAGTCCGAGCAGGACCGCCCACGCGACAACGCCCGAGCCCAGCCAGCCGGGCACGCGATCGCCGCGCCGGGTCTGCCGGAGCACCAGCGCGCCGAGCAGAAGCAACGGCACCCCGAAACTGCCCGGGCCGAACCAGAACGCCTCGGCCATGGGAAGCCGGTCGGGTGAAGGCTCCAGCGTGACCGTGTTGAAGAATCCTTCGCCGAAGATCCGCGCCCAGACTTCCTGGCGCATCGTGGCGGCGACCACGGTGTGGAAGAGGCCACCGCACAGCGCGAGAATCCCGCCCCAGGTGGCAGGGTCGCGCCACCGGACGCGAGTGGTGGTCGTGTCGATTGTCGTCATGCGCACCAGGCTGCTCGCCCGCTCGACGGGAATCCTCGGCCTGAGGTCGTCGGCCTCTCCACCGAAATGATGAGATCGGGCGGACGTCGTACAAACAGCCCGTCGGAACACTGCGGCTGCCCCCTGGGCTCGTGAGTGGTGAGGACGGTTCTAACCGTCCTCACCACTCACGAGACCTGACCGACTCGGAACCGGTGTTCTTGTCGCCCGCCCGAGTACATGAAGGATCAATCACAGCCGGAATCCCTGCAGACGGCGAACAGGGCTGTCCCGGCTCAGCTCGGACGCACGAGCCCGTTCTCGTACGCGAAGATCACCGCCTGCACCCGGTCACGGACCCCGAGCTTGGCGAGGAGATGACCGACGTGCGTTTTCACCGTGGCTTCGGAGAGGAAGAGCCGCTGGGCGGTCTCGGCGTTGGAGTACCCCTGCGCGATCTCCAGCAACACGTCGCGTTCGCGCGCGGTGAGCCGCTTCAGCAATGGAGAAGCCTCGCGTGCGACCGCGAGCTGGTCCAGCATGCGGCGGGTCGTGGAGCGCGCGATCACGGCATCCCCGGCATGGACGGCGCGGATGGCATGCAGCACTTCGCCTGCCGACGCGTCCTTGAGCAGGAACCCGCTCGCGCCGGCGCGCAGGCCGGCGATGGCGTACTCGTCCAGGTCGAACGTCGTCAGCAGAATCACCTTGGGCGCGTTCTCGCGGGCGGCGACCAAGCGAGTGGCCTCGACCCCGCCCATACGCGGCATTTGGACGTCCATCAGGACGACGTCGACCCGCGTCTCGGCGAGCTTCGCGACAGCTTCCACCCCGTCGGCGGCCTGGACGACGATCCGGATGTCGTCGGTCGCGTCGACGACCATGGCCAAGCCGGTCCGGACCAGTTCCTGGTCGTCGACCAGCGCGACGTCGATCGTCATCTCGAAACTCCCTGTTCGCCGACGCGGAACTCCGCGCGCACCCTGAAACCGCCGTCGACCGGACCGGCCTCGAACGTACCGCCCGCGGCTCGCACGCGTTCCCGGACACCGCTCAGTCCGGCGCCCGTGCCGGGGAGCGACGGCCGCTCGCCGGCACCGGCTCCGTCGTCCTCGACGACGAACACCGACGTATGAGGGGTGTGCGTGATCGTGACGGTGACAGCCGTGCGCGGACCCGCGTGCTTGACGCTGTTGGTCAAGCCCTCCTGGACGAGCCGGTACGCCGCCATGGCCGCGCTCGCCGTCAGCGCGTCGGGCCGCCCCTGTTCGGCCAGCCGGACAACGACGCCCGTCGCGCGGACACGCTCCACCAAGGCAGGGATTCCGGCGAGCGAGGGCCGCGGCTCGGTCTCCCGCAACACCCGCAGCGTGTCCCGCATGTCGGCCAGTGCCTCGCGGGCGGTCCCGGCGATGACGGAAAGCGCCTGCGCCGCGCGGTCCGGTGACTTGGAGGCGATGGCGGAGCCGCCTTCGGCCTGACGCACGATGACCGCCAGTGAATGGGCGACGATGTCGTGCATGTCGCGGGCGATGCGCTGTCGTTCGCCGGCCGCGGCGCGCTCGGCGGCTTCCGCGGCCTCGTCGGCGAGGCGGCGCCGCCGGTCGAACCGGAAACATCCCACGGCCCAGGTGCCCGCCACCGCCGCGACCAGCGCGAGAACGGCCAGCAGCAGCGTGAGCCACCCCGCGGGGAGCGCGCCATAGGCCGTCGCCGTGCGAGCGGTGCACAACAACGCTCCGAGCACGCTGATCCCGAGGGCGAGCAGGCTCTCGCGCCGCGGCCGGCGCGCGGCGACGGCGTACAGGAGCACCAGGTAGGCCGCCGACGTCGGGAGGAAGAACAGCGGGATCTCCATGCTGTCGCTCGCGCTCGCCAGCCCCAGCGGCGCGGGCCGGACCTCCGTGTTCGGCAGCGCGACGGTCACCGCCATCGCGAGTCCGGCGGCGATGAACGCGGCCACGGTGGCGAACCGCCGCAACGCGACGCTGACGAGCACCGTGAATGCGCAAAGACCCGCCACCCACAGCACCCAGGCCGGGGAGTCCGCCACCAGGAGGATGCCGAGCGACGGCGGCCCCAGCAGTGCCGCGACGGCCACGGCGAAGAGGACGTCCAGAACGATCGGGTGTGTCCGCGTCCACCGGTCCACGCGGTCGGTCCACGTCACGGCCGGATCGTAGACCGCTCCCGGCGCGGCGCGGGTGACCGCCGTTGGCCAGCCCTACGCACTGTCTTCAGCCAGTCCGCCGAAGAACGGCCGAACCTCTTCGAGAACGCGTGCGTACACGAGCGGATCAACCCCGGACACCCCGCTGCCGCTCCCCGCGGCGACCACCACCGCCGCCACGTCGTGCAGTTTCACGTTCGTGTGCTGCGAGATGCTCACGAGCGCCTCGAAGGCTTCGTCAGGCCCCAGGTGCGCAACACCATGAACATGCCCTTCGCCTGCTCGATCACGGGCAGCGGATGCATGGCTTCTTTCAGCTGCCCCAGTTCCGCCGCTTCCCCCTGCCCATCCTGTGACGTCATGACGTCATCTCACCGCATCCGATCGCGCGCCACCACATCCCACGCCGGTCAAGATCGACTCGCCCCGGTCGACCGGGTCACCGCACACCGGCGCGGACCAGGTGCGGAACGAACAGCGTGACCAGGTCGTCATGTGACCTTGGGAAACCTTGTTTGACCTGCGTCGGAATGCCCCGGTACCGTGTGGCGTTAGCACTCTTGTCGGCTGAGTGCCAATGCACGAAGGAGCAGCAGTGCCCACCTACCAATACGCCTGCAAGGAATGCGACCACGCTTTCGAGGCCGTGCAGTCGTTCTCCGACGCGAGCTTGACCGTGTGCCCGCAGTGCTCGGGCCCGCTTCGCAAGGTCTTCAGCTCGGTCGGCGTGGTCTTCAAGGGCAGCGGTTTCTACCGCACCGACTCGCGTGACTCGAAGGCCAGCACCACCTCGGCCCCGGCCAAGACCGAGACCAAGTCGGAGTCGAAGACCGAGACCAAGAGCGCCGCATCCTCCTCCACGGGTACGACGAAAACGGCCGCCGCCGCTTCCTGACGTCCCGAGTTGTCCACAGGCCCCCGGTTATCCACAGCCGGGGGTTTTCGTACTTTCCAGGGCAGCGCGCCCGCCCCTAGCGTCGAGATCATCACCGATCGACGAGGGGGAATCCCGTGCTCCACCATCTGCCCGTCCTGCGAAGACTCCACGGCAGGCCCGCCCGGCTGCTCCGCCGCTGGCTCGCCCTGTCCCTGCTGCTCGGCGGCCTGATCGCGCTGTTCCTGCCCGCGTCCGCCCGCGGCACGCCCGGCACCGCGACCGTCGTCTCCGCCCGCGACCTCCCGGCAGGTTCGCTGCTGCGTGCCGAAGACGTCAAACTCGTCGACCTCCCGGACGAAGTCCGTCCACAGGGCGCCACCGGCCTGCCGTCCTCGGTGGAGGGACGGATGCTCGTCGGTGCGGCGCGGGCGGGTGAACCGCTGACGGACGTCCGCCTGCTGGACGCGGGTATCCCCGAATCGGGTGATCCCGAGAATTCAACTGTCCCGGTGCGGCTCGCCGACGCCGGGGTCACGGAGCTGCTCAGGCCTGGCCACCGGGTCGACGTCGTCGCGGCCGCCGAAGCCGGGCATGAGGCTTCTGTGCTGGCCAGCGCGGCCGTCGTGGCGGCGGTGGGCGATCAGGGCACCCGCGACCCGAAGACCTCCGGTGCCGGGAGCAAGGGACCTTTGGTGCTGCTTTCCCTGCCGTCCGCGATCGCGACACGAGTCGCGGCCAGCTCGCTGGAACGTTCCATAACGGTTACCCTCCGCTAGCTCGCGCCTGCCCTGTGGCGGCGGGCGCCTGCGTCCCCCCGGTATGGAGATGGGACGGTCGGCGAACCGTCCCAGGTGAAAGAGGAGAGCGTCTTGATCAAGGGCTTCAAGGACTTCCTGATGCGCGGGAACGTCGTCGACCTGGCGGTCGCGGTGGTCATCGGCGCCGCGTTCACGGCGATCGTCACGGCCTTCACGAACGGCCTGATCAAACCGCTGATCAACGCCATCGGCGGTTCGGACGCCGCCAAGGGGCTGGGGTTCAACATCCTGAGCGCGAACGACTCGACGTTCATGGACTTCGGCGGCGTGATCAACGCGGCGATCAACTTCGTGATCGTGGCGGCCGTCGTGTACTTCGTGATCGTGCTGCCGGTCAAGCACCTCCAGGAGCGGCGCAAGCGCGGTGAAGAGGCGGGCCCCTCGGAGCCGACCGATGTCGAGCTGCTCACCGAGATCCGCGACCTGCTGCGCGCGCAGCAGAACCGCGCGAGCTGAGCCGGATCACCGGTCGTGATGAGGCGGCCGGTTCTCCAGGAACCACGAGTCGGAGTCCGGGGAGCGCTGCCCCGGCTCTCGCTCGTCGGAGGTCGTGTCCGGCAGGACGGCGCCGAAGATCTCGTCGACCCGCCGTTTCTCCGCCGCCCAGCGGCGCTTGTCTTCGTCTTCACCTGGCATGACGTCCATTTTCGCACCGGTCGCGGGGGCCGCCCGCCGGTGGGACCATCAGCGCATGAGCATCGTCGACAAAGCGAAGGGGCTGGCCGCGCAGGCCATCCACAAGGCGGAAGAGGTCGCGGGCGAGGTCCGCGAGAAGGCCGGGCCGCTGGCCGAGAAGGCGGGCGACGTCGCGGCCAAGGGTGTCTCGGCCGCGTCGGCCGGGGCGAACAAGGTCACCGGTGGCCGGTTCGAGGACAAGATCGGCCAAGTCACCGAAAAAGTGGAAGGGGTGCTGCACCAGGACAAGAAGGGCGAGCCCGGGACCGAACCCGGACCCGCCCCGAAGAACTAGGCCTCTTCGAGCCCGGACAGCTCGTCGATCACGTACGGCACCAGCGACGAGAGCGTCGCCATGCCGTCGCGGACCGCCGCGCGTGAACCCGCGAGGTTGACCACCAGCGTGCTGCCGGAGACCCCGACGAGCCCGCGGGAGATGCCCGCGTCCACCGCGCCGGCGGCGAGGCCGGACGCGCGGAGCGCTTCGCCGATGCCCGGGATCGGGCGGTCGAGCACACCGGCCGTCGCGTCGGGAGTGCGGTCGCGCGGGGAGACCCCGGTGCCGCCGACGGTGATCACCAGGTCGGCACCGCCGATCACGGCGGTGTTGAGCGCGTTGCGGATCGCGGCCGTCTCGGCCTCGACCACCACGACGCCGTCGACGATGAACCCGGCCTCTTCGAGCAGCTCCGTGACCAGCGGTCCCGTGTTGTCCTCGTGTTCGCCGTGGGCGACCCGATCGTCCACGATGACCACCAGTGCGCGGCCCAGCCGTTGTGCGCTCCGTTCCATGGTCACACCGTATCCGGTTTCGGCTGATCTTCGCTTGAGCGGTGCCGCGTAGTTGTGACGATTCCCTGACGTGAGCCCGCGATCCGGCGCCGCCGCCGGGGATCGCCCTTAGCGTCGGAACGGTGCGAACACTGGTAACCGGCGGGGCCGGGTTCATCGGCTCCCACATCGCCGATCTGCTGTCCGATCGAGGTGACGAGGTCGTGATCCTCGACAACCTCCTGAGCACCGCGCACGGTTCGTGGCACCCGCCGGGGTACACCGGCCGCCACCGGTTCCTGCGTGGCGACGTCACCGACACGGACCTGGTGGCCGGGCTGCTGGACGGCGTCGACGCGGTCTGTCATCAGGCGGCCGTCGTCGGACACGGCGTCGATCCGTCCGACGCGCCGTCGTACGCGTTGAACAACGACTACGGGACCGCGGTCCTGCTCGCCGCGATGCACCAGGCCGGAGTCCGGAAGCTGGTGCTCGCCTCGTCGATGGTCGTCTACGGCGAAGGCCGCTACGAATGCCCCATCCATGGGATCGTGCCGCCGTCGCCGCGGAAACAGTCCGATGTGGACGCCGGCTGCTTCGAGCCCGCGTGCGCGGCTTGCGGCGCCGAACTCGACTGGCGGCTGGTTCCCGAGGACGCGCCCCTACGGCCGCGAAGCACCTACGCGGCCACCAAGCTCGCGCAGGAACATCTGGCGGCCGCGTGGGCCCGGCAGACCGGCGGAACGGTCTGGGCCCTGCGCTACCACAACGTCTACGGGCCGCGGATGCCGCAGAACACCCCGTACGCGGGCGTCGCGTCGCTGTTCCGGTCCTCACTCCTGCGCGGTGAGGCGCCGATCGTGCTGGAGGACGGGAAACAGCAGCGCGACTTCGTGCACGTCCACGACGTGGCGAGGGCGAACGTCCTGGCGCTGGGCACCGACGGGCCCGAAGGTGACCTGACCCCGTTGAACATCTGTTCCGGGCAACCCCACTCCGTCGGCGAACTCGCCGAGGAACTCGCGAAGGCCTGCGGCGGACCGGCGCCGAAGATCGCCGGGGGTGCCCGGCCCGCCGACGTCCGGCACGTCGTCGCCGACCCCGCCCGCGCCCGGCAGCTGCTCGGCTTCACCGCGCGAACCGGTTTCGCCGAAGGCATCGCCGGGTTCGCCACCGCTGAGCTGCGGGAACCGGTCGGTCTCTGAAACCGGGAACAGACCCGGCCCCCGCTGGGTTGTCGTTCCCGGCAACGGAATCGACTTTTTTGGGGGTTTTGGTGGGCATCACCGTCGGAGACATCGAGATCGAAGCGATCGGGGACGGTCTGATCAGGCTGCCGCTCGCGTTCTTCCCGGGTCTCGACCCCGAAGCCCACCCGGACGTCTTCGACGAGGACGGCACCGTGCACGTCCCGACCGGCGCGTACCTGATCCGCGGCAACGGCCGCACGATCCTCGTCGACACCGGCCTCGGCCCGCGCGAGTTCGCCTTCCCGCCGGGGATGACGCCCGCCAAGGGCGACCCCACCCCGCCGATGGGCACCGGCGGCGACCTCGCTGCCGCGCTGGACAAGGCGGGCTGCCCGGTCGACGAGATCGACACCGTCTTCCTCACCCACCTGCACAACGACCACATCGGCTGGATCGCCCCCGAAGGCGACCTGACCTTCCCCGGCGCTCAGGTCGTCTTCGGCCAACTCGACTGGGACGCCTTGATCGCGCCCGCCGGGACGGGCGAATGGAGCCGTGTCGGTATGGAGACCGCTCGCGGCGCGGGGCTGACCGAGGCGATCAGCGGCGACGTCGTCGAGATCGCCCCCGGGATCGTGGCGCGGCACGCCCCCGGTCACACGCCCGGCCACTACGTCCTCGACATCACCGCGGACGACGAGCGCCTGCTGCTGCTCGGCGACGTCCTGCACACGCCCGCGCAGCTGACGGACACGCGCGTGGGTTTCCTCGGCGACGTCGACCCGGAACTCGCGCTCCGCACCCGGCAGCGGTTCCTCGCGGAAGCGG
This sequence comes from Amycolatopsis sp. NPDC043889, assembly GCF_056435645.1. Classification (NCBI taxonomy): domain Bacteria; kingdom Bacillati; phylum Actinomycetota; class Actinomycetes; order Pseudonocardiales; family Pseudonocardiaceae; genus Amycolatopsis; species Amycolatopsis sp. NPDC043889. Next base: position 235,464 of record NZ_JBWKEC010000004.1, on the reverse strand, counting down.
AAGAGACCGGCGCGATCATCGCGCCGGCCCACTTCCCGGACATGGGGTTCCTGCGGCTCTGACCTACTTGCCGCAGAGCACCTTGTCGGTGAGCAGCCGGTCCGCCTTGTTGTAGGCCTGCCCCAGATCGGCGTCCGAGTCGCCGTAGGTCATGGAGAGCTCGAAGGTCCTGCTGCCGTCGGGGGTACTGGCCATCACCGTCCCGTAACCGTGGAAGCCGCCCATGCCCTTGAGGACGGTGCCGCAGCTCGCTTCCTGGACGTACACGCCCAGGCCGTAGCCGCCCTTCGGGTGCGGTTTGCGCATCTCGGCGAGCAGCGGGGCCGGCAGGAGCTTTCCGCCCAGCAGCGCGGAGAAGAACGTGTGGAGGTCCTTCGTGGTCGAGATCAGCTCACCGGCGCTGGACGCCCACGACGGGTTCTGGTTCGTGATGTCGACCGTCTTCCACTGCCCGGGCTTCTCCTCGTAGCGGTAGTAGCCGTGCGCGTGCGGCCCGGGGATGCCCGGCCAGGTACCGGGCACCACGGTGTCCCGCAGTCCGAGCGGCCGCAGGATCCGCCGCTGGATTTCGTCGCCGTAGGGGCGGCCGGAGACCTTCTCGATCACCAGGCCGGCCAGGACGTAGTTGATGTTCGTGTAGGTCCAGTCCGTGCCCGGCGCGAACAGCGGCGGCTTGGACAGCCCGAAGCGCACCAGTTCCTCCGGCCGGTAGGTGTGGAACCGGTTGTCCAGGAACTCCTTACCGGTCAAGGGGATTCCCGGCACGATCGTGCCGTCGGGCAGCATCGCGCCGGTGTAGTCGAACAGGCCGCTGGTGTGCTGCAACAGCATCCGCACCGTGATCCGCCGGTCGAGGCCGAACTCGGGCAGGTACCCGGCCACCGGCGCGTCCAGGCCCACCTTGCCCTCCCCCACCAGCTGCAGGACGACCGTGGACACGAAGGTCTTGGTGTTGCTGCCGATCCGGAACCGCCCGTTCGTCGGCGGCTTGGCGGCCGAGCCCAGCTCACGCACCCCGGCGCTGCCGGTCCAGTCGCCCCGCGCGTCGTGCACCCGCAGCTGTGTCCCGGCGAAACCGGAGGCGGCGATCTGCTCGGCCATCGCCCGCAGATCCGGCCGGTCCCGTCCTTTGTCCGCGGCGGCCACACCGGGTGTCACCCCGGCCAGCAGTGCGGCCGCCACCGCGGTGATCCCGGCCCGTCGGAAGAATCGCTTCGCTGAAGTCGTCATGGCGGCAACGATCGCCTCCCGCGCTGACACCGCGGTGACACGCCGCTGACACGGTCAGGGCATGGCGAGCGGAAGCCGGACCTCGAACCGGCAGCCGGGGCCGTCGTTCCGGACGCCGATGCGACCGCGATGGGCTTCGACGAGGCCTTTCGCGATCGCGAGCCCGAGCCCGCCGCCACTCGCCAGCCCACCGCGCTCGGGGGTGCGCGCCGTCGTCCCGCGGAACGCGACGTCGAAGACCCGGCCGATCTCGTCCTCGGGGATCCCGCCGCAGCCGTCGGAGACCGCGAGCAGCGCCTCGCCGCCGTCGATGCCGATCTGGACCGCGACCGTCCCGTCCGGCGGCGTGTGCCGTACGGCGTTGGACACGAGGTTGCGCACGATCCGCGCCAGTTCCGGGTCGCTGCCGGAGACGACCGGCCACACTTCGGCGTATTCGATCATCCGCACGCGTTTCTGCTCGGCGAGCGGCGCTTGCGCGGCGACGGCGTCGCTCACGACGTCACGCAACGGCACGGCGGCCATGGTCAGCCGCAGCGCGCCCGCGGTGATCCGCGACAGTTCGAACAGGTCGCCGACCATGCCGGACAGCCGCGTGGTCTCACCGCTGATCCGCCGCGCGTAGCCGGTGACCTCGATCGGGTCGGCGACGACGCCGTCCGCGACGGCCTCGGCCATCGCCTGGATCCCGGCCAGCGGGCTCCGCAGGTCGTGGCTGATCCACGCGACCAGTTCGCGCCGCGACGCCTCGGCCGCGCGCTCCCGTTCCCGCGCCTCCCGCTCCCATACGCTGCGGCGCGCGATCGCGCGGCCGAGCACGAGCGCCGCCGGCACGGTCACCAGCGCGACCAGCACACAGACCAGCGTCATCGTGGTCAGCGCGGGGGTGAACATGAACCCGCTGATCCCGAGCACGGCGATCAGCGTCGCGAGCACCGGGATCAGCACGAGGATCGTCATCGTGCTGGCCAGCGAGCCGCGCCGGAGCAGGTACAGCGCCAGCCCGCCGAGCAGCATCACCGGCAGCGCGAACATCAGCGCGAACGGCAGGATATGCCAGGCGTGCGCCAGCATCTCGCCGAACGACTCACCGGAGCCGATCATCGCCGCACCGGGTCGTACCGGTAGCCGACGCCCCACACGGTGGCGACACGGACGGGTTTCGCCGGGTTCTTCTCGATCTTCTCCCGCAACCGTCTCACGTGGACGGTCACGGTGGACTGATCGCCGAAGTCCCAGCCCCAGACCTTCTCCAGCAGATCGGCGCGGGAGAACGCCACGCCGGGATGGGTGAGGAAGAACGCGAGCAGATCGAATTCCCGGCTCGTCAGGGGAAGTTCCACGCCACCGAGGGCCGCCTGCCGCGCGGTCATCTGCAACGCGAGGTCGCCGTCGGTGATCACGCGCGCCGCCGGTTCGGGCCGCGGCATCCGTGCCCGTCGCAGGACCGACGCCACGCGCAACGCGAGTTCCTTGGGGCTGAACGGTTTCGTGACGTAGTCGTCGGCGCCGAGCTGGAGCCCGGCGATCCGGTTCTCCTCCTCGCCGAGCGCGGTCAGCATCACGACCGGCACCTGGCTCACCTGCCGCAGGCGGCGGCAGACCTCCAGCCCGTTGAGCCCGGGCATCATGACGTCGAGGACCACGAGATCCGGCCCGGTCGCGGAGAACAGCCGGAGCCCCTCGGTGCCGTCCCCGGCGACGTCGACTTCGAAGCCCGCGACCTCCAGGTATCGCCGGACGACGTCCCGCACGGTCTCGTCGTCGTCGACGACGAGCACCCGTCCTTGCTCTGTCATGCAGCCCACCTCATCGTCTGTCAGTGAACCCGCGGCCGCGATCGACGTCGGCAGGACGCTGCCCGGTCGAGCGACTCACGTCGGGTTGCAAGGGCGCCCTGCCACCGCGGTAGCGGGGCCTTCGGCCGGGCGGGTTCACGCGTATTGTCACCTTTCCGGATTCGTCGCAGCTCCGCCAACAGGTACTCACCAGCTCGTCAGCACCAGATGGTTCACCACCAGCGCCGTGGCCGCCGACGCGGCGAGCCACCACCGCCGTCCCTTCGGCGGCAGCAGCGCCACCGCGGGCAGCAGCCACACCGCGAACGGTAGCCAGATGCGTTCGACCTCCGCCTTCGACAGGCCGGACAGGTCGGCGAAAGCGATCGCCAGCGCCGCGGCCGCCACGATCAGCGTGACCGGCTCGCGGAACGACCGTTTCGGCTCGGCGAGGAACTCCGCGCCCGCCCGCCGCGTCCCGGCGATCACGGCCGGGCCGAGCGCGATCAGCACCGCCGCGATATCCGCCCACACCCAGTAGGAGTACGGACGCAGCGTCGCGATTCCCTGGTAGTAGCGCTCGACCACCAGGTGATAGCCGTCGATCCACCAGAACCCGGCCAGCGCGAACGCCACGACGACCGCGGCGACCCCCGCCGTGGCGAGAAGCAGGATCCGCCACTCGCGGGTCAGCACGACGACGGCGAGCACGATCAGGCCGAGCAGCACGAGACCGTAGGAGAGGAAGAGCCCGAACCCGAGCAGCAGACCGCCGGGGAGCGCGAGGATCCGCCGTCGCGTGGCGAGCGCCAGGAGCGCGATCCCGGTCGCCGTGACACCCGCGAAGAGACCGTCCGCGGACACGCCGATCCAGATCGCGCCCGGCGTCAGGACGGCGAACGGCAGGACGGTCCTCGCGGCGTCCTGCCTGCCCAGCGCGGAGAGCGTCACCGGCACCGCGACCACCGCGAGACAGCCGACCAGCACGACGACCGTCGAGGCCCACGCGCCGCCCTGCAGACCGAGCCGGTCGAGCCAGACGAAGACCAGCGTGGCGCCCGGCGGATGCCCGGAGACGTGCGTCGTCCACGAATCCGGCTGGAAATCCAGGATGCGCGAGGAGAACTCGTCCAGCATCTTCGGGATGTCGGTGATCCCCGGGACCTCGTGCAGGTACTCGTGTTCCGTGGTGAGCCTGCCGGTGAACCCGCGCGTCCACCCGTCGATCATCGCCAGCGAGAACGTCCACGCCAGCGCGGTCACGTAGCCGAGCGCGAGCAGCGGACGCCACCGCAGCCGGGCGGCGAGCAAGGGACCTTTGGTGACGACCAGGAGCGCGAGCACGACCGCGGCCACCGAACCCGGCCCCACATGCGGCAGCCACAGCCCGAACAACGGCGGCGCGAAGGCGTAGATCACCACGCCGGAACCGGGACGGTTGTAGTGGAGACCGACCGCGATGGCGGCGGCGACCACGAGCATCGCCAGCCCCACGGCGATCAGATCGGCCCGGCGGCCGGTGCGGGAAGGGGCGGTGACTGTGGACATCACCGGCACCATAACCGCGTTTTCGGCCTCCGACGGCCCGGTGCCGCGGTCCGTCAGAACTCGGTAAGAACTTCGCCGACGTCAGAATTCGGTAAGCAGCACAAGGGTTCTGATCCCTCCATCCCGGACTTAACGTGCGTTGCGTGAACGATGACCAGGTTGACGTCGTGCTCCCGTGTCTCGACGAGGCCGGTGCCCTTCCCGGCGTGCTGGCGGCCCTGCCCGAGCGGTATCGGGCGATCGTGGTCGACAACGGTTCCACGGACGGTTCCGCCGGAATCGCGGCCGGGCTCGGGGCGAAGGTCGTCCACGAACCCCGGCGCGGTTACGGCGCCGCTGTGCACACCGGGCTGGAGGCGGCCACGGCGGACGTCGTCTGTTTCGCCGACGCCGACGGTTCCCTCGACCTCGCGGAACTGCCGATGCTGGTCGGTGGCCTCGCCGACGCCGAGCTGACGGTCGGGCGGCGGATGCCCAGCGGTCCCGGTGTCTGGCCGTGGCACGCGAGAGCGGGCAACGCCGTGATCTCGTCGCTCTTGCGATACAAGGGATTGCCGGTCCGCGACATCGCGCCGCTACGAGCCGTCCGGCGGCAGGCGCTCCTCGATCTCGGCGTCACCGATCGCGCCTTCGGTTACCCGCTCGAACTGCTGATCAAGGCGAGGCGCGCGGGATGGCGGGTCGCCGAGTTCGACGTGTCCTACGGCGAACGTGCCAAGGGCACGAAGTCGAAGGTCTCCGGCTCGCTGCGGGGAACGTTCCGCGCCGCGCGGGATTTCGGGCGGGTGCTGAGCCGATGACCTTCTGCCTGTTGATCGTCGCCAAGGCGCCCGTGCCCGGTTTCGCGAAGACGCGGCTGTGCCCGCCCGCGACGCCGGAGCAGGCCGCCGAGATCGCGGCCGCCTCACTGCTCGACACCCTCGACGCCGCCCTCCGAACGCCGGACGCACGCGTGGTCGTCGCCATGACCGGCGAACTCGGCAAGGCCGCCCGCGGCACGGAGATCGCCGCGATACTCCGGAAAACGGAGGTGATCGCCCAACGCGGGGAAGGTTTCGACCTGCGGCTCGTCAACGCCCACGCCGACGCGCCCCGTCCCGGGGAACCGGTGCTGCAGATCGGGATGGACACCCCGCAGGTCACCCCGGCGCTCCTGGCCGAAGCCGCGGACCGGCCCGGGGATTCCGTCCTCGGGCCCGCCGAGGACGGCGGCTGGTGGGCGCTCGGGCTCAAGGATCCTTCGCACGCCAAGGCTCTCGCCGGGGTGCCGATGTCGCGTGACGACACCGGACGTCAGACCCTGCGCGCACTGGCCGGCATCGGCCTCCGCCCCGGCGCCCTGCCCACACTGTCCGATGTGGACACTTTCGCGGACGCGCGCCGGGTCGCGGCGGCGGCTCCGCACGGCCGGTTCGCCCGAGCGGTGGCCGAAGTCCGGTGACCGCCTTCGACCGCGGCCTGCTCGGCCACCGCTGCTGGCTGGAACTGGCGACCGGCGAACGCGTCGATCTGCCGGTCGACCGCTGGACGGCCATCCCCTGCGAAGGCGACGACGTTCTCCTCGACGCCTGTGACGGCCCGACCCTCGACGTCGGCTGCGGGCCCGGCAGGCTCACCGCCGCGCTGACCGAACGCGGCGTCGCCTCGCTCGGCGTCGACATCTCGGCCACCGCCGTGCGGCTCACCCACGCCCGTGGCGCCGCCGCGCTCCACCGGGACGTGTTCGACCGGCTCCCCGGCGAAGGGCGCTGGCGGCATGTCCTGCTCGCCGACGGAAACATCGGCATCGGCGGCGACCCGCACCGCCTGCTCGCGCGGATGGCGGAACTGATCACCGACGGCGGGACGGTACTCGTCGAACTCGACCCACCCGGCCGCGGCCTTCGCCAGGACCGAGTCCGCCTCCGTCCCGACAACGGCGCCTGGTTCACCTGGGCGTGGGTCGGCGTCGAGGCGATCGCGGACCTCGCCGCCCGCACGGCGTTCCGCGTCGCGTGGTCCACCAGCCACGGCCATCGCTGGTTCGCCTGCCTGGAGAAAGCATGAACACACCTTCGGAACGGGTGACGTCGCGGATCGGGCTCGCGCTCGCCGTCACGTTCACGCTGTGCTTCGTCACCGGCCTGCTCAGCCATCTCGTCCAGCATCCGCCGTCGTGGTTCGGCTGGCCGAGCCGCCCGGTCTGGCTGTACCGGGTCACGCAGGGCACGCATGTGCTCTCCGGTATCGCGTCGATTCCCTTGCTGCTGGCCAAACTCTGGAGCGTCTACCCGAAACTGTTCGGGCGGCCGGTGATCCGCTCGCTGCCGCACGCGCTCGAACGCCTGTCGATCCTGGTGCTTTCCGCGGCCGCCTTCTTCGAGCTCGCCACCGGCCTGTTCAACGTCGCGCAGAACTATCCGTGGAACTTCTACTTCCCGCAGCTGCACTACGCGGTGGCGTGGGTGGCGATCGGCTCGATCCTGGTGCACATCGCGGTGAAGCTCCCCATCGTCCGCCGCTCACTCACTCGGAAGCCGGAACCCTCACGGCGCGCCTTCCTCCGCACGACCTGGCTGGCCGCGGGAGTCGGCGTCGTCGCGACGGCCGGGGCCACGGTTCCGTTGCTGCGCGGCGTTTCCGGTCTGTCGTGGCGGAGCAACAAGGGGCCACAAGGGCTGCCGGTGAACCGGACCGCCGCGGCGGCAGGCGTCCTGGACACGGCGAACGACCCAGGCTGGCGGCTTTCTGTGGTGACCCCGAACGGCACGAAGACCTATTCGCTGGAACAGCTCCGAGCCCTCCCGAGGACTTCGGCCGAGCTGCCGATCGCGTGCGTCGAGGGATGGAGTGAGTCCGCGCACTGGAGCGGGGTCTCGCTGCCGGAACTGCTGCGGCACGCCGGAAGCACACCGGGCACGCCGGTCCGCGTGTTCTCCCTGGAGAAGGCGGGGCCGTACGGGATCAGCGATCTCCCCGGCGAGCACACCGCGGACGAACTCACCCTGCTGGCACTGGAACTCAACGGTGAAGTGCTCGACGCCGACCACGGCTTCCCGTGCCGGATCATCGCCCCGAACCGGCCGGGCGTCCTGCAGACGAAATGGGTCACCCGCTTGGAGACGCTGTGAAGACGTTGCGGCTACTGCTGTTCTTGCCCGGCCTCGCCGCGCTCGCGTGGGGCGCCGTGCTGTTCGCCGAGTACGCGTTCCCGCTGCGCCCGGACGTCTTCGGGACACTCGGGTGGCTCGTCGGCGGTCCCCTGGCGCACGATCTGCTGATCGCGCCGCTGGTCGGGGCCGTGGGATTCGCGCTGAGCAGGTTCCTCCCGGAACGCTGGAAGACCCCGGTCAAGACGGGCGCGGTGCTCACCGGTGTGCTGACGTTGCTCGCGTTCCCATTGCTGTGGCGTCCTTTCGGTGGCGCTCGGAACCCGGGCCTGCATGACGCCGACACCGTCACCGGTCTGCTCGTCACCCTGGCGGTCGTCTGGCTCGGCGTACTCGTGGCCGCGCTGGTCCGGCGGAAGGCGTGATATCGGGTCGAAAGTCAAAGGTGGCGTGATCGAGTCAGTGGCGAAGTAGGCCGCCCGGAGCCTGGCGTGCTCTTGATCGTCCACAAGGGACTCCAGTCGGGTAACAGTGTCCATTTTGATCACTTTGCGCGGGGGTCGTGAGTGGCAATGAGCGTTCTAACCGTCATTGCCACTCACGACCCCCCATCAAGAACCGCACATCTAGCCATAAACCAGACATTTCATCACGCGAAAGTGTCCTTTGTGGACACTCGGGCCACGATCGGCTCCCATGGCCAGTCCGGAACCATGTCACGAAGGCCTCCTGCGCTCGTCGGAGGCTCAGCTGGCCACGCACCTGCCTCAGTCGAAGGCTTCTTTCGCTGCATCGGACGCGGCGAAGGGCGCTTCGGCCCACCGCCGGCCCCGCCCACGAACCTGACACGTTCGCTCTTCTTCTCCCTAGAAAAGGGCCACGCGCGACCGGGATTGGCAGCCGGTCGCGCGTGGCCTCTTCGGGTCCGGCCCGCTGGGGGTTCGAGCCGGAGCTGGTCTCGGCCGCGCACTGCGGCCGAGCGTCTCTGGATGGGCTAGTTCGGGGTGACGGGCTGCCCGCCGAGGGTCACCTCGATGACCTTGTCCCCGCTGAGCGTGAACTTCACCTTGTCGTTCGGCGCCCGGGTGCGGATCTCGGCGACGAGCGCGTCCGCGTTGGGGATCGGCCGGTCGTCCAGCTTCGTCACGACGTCACCGGATTTGAGGCCCGCCTTCTCCGCCGGGCTGCCCGGCGAGATCTCACCGAGCTGCGCTCCGCCGGTCGGCGCCGTCTGCACTCGCGCGCCGATGAAGGTCTGCGTCGCCTGGCCGGTGTTGATGATGTCGTCGGCCGTGCGGCGCGCCTGGTCGATCGGGATCGCGAAGCCGATGCCGACGTTGCCGCCGCTCTCGCCGCCCTGGCCCTGCGCGGACTTCGGGCTGTAGATCGCCGAGTTGATGCCGATGACCTGGCCCGCCATGTTCGCGAGCGGACCACCGGAGTTACCGGGGTTGATCGCCGCGTCGGTCTGCACCGCCGACATCACCGTGGTCTGGTCGCCGTTGCCGCCGGCGCTCACCGGCCGGTTCAGCGCGCTGACGATGCCCGAGGTGACCGTGCCCGTCAGTTCGAACGGCGAACCGATGGCGACCACCGGCTGCCCGACGCGCAGGTCGTCGGAGCGGCCGAGTTCCACCGGGGTCAGGCCGCTGACACCGCTGACCTTCACCACGGCGATATCCGTCGTGGGGTCACGGCCGACGACGGTCGCCGTGCCCTTCTTGCCGTCCTGGAACACCGCCTGGATCTGCCCGCCACCGGCGGCGACCTCGACGACGTGGTTGTTGGTCAGCACGTAGCCGTCGGTACTGAGCACGAAACCGGAACCCTCGCCCGCGCCCGAGCGCCCCGACACCTGGAGCTCGACCACGCTCGGCGAAAGCTTCTGTGCCACCGCTTCGACCGAACCGGCGGGCAGATTGCCCGTCTGCTGGGCGGGCTTCGGTGCGTCGAGCGCGTTCACGGAAGAGCCGCCGGACGCGTCACCGGTCAGGTAGCCGACCGTGCCGCCCGCGACGCCGCCGACGACCAGCGCGATCGCCGCGACACCGGCGAGCAGCTTGCCCGACGTGGACTTCTGCGCCTGCCGCTGCTGCGGGACCGCGTACACCGACGGACCCTGCTGGGTGAACGGCGTCTGCTGGCCCGGCACCTGGTGTCCCTGGGCGTAGTGACCCTGCGTCTGGTGTTCCTGAGACTGCGCCTGGGGAGACCACGGGTTGTACTGCTGCTGTTCCGGGGTGTAGGCCTGCTGCGCTCCGGTGTGCGGAGTGGCATGGCCGCCGAGGCCGGTCGCGTCAGGCTGCTGCGGCGCGGGTTGGGCCGCCCAGCTCGCGCTCGGCTCCGCGTCCGGCTGAGCGCCGGCGGGCCGCGCCTTCTCGGCGTCCTGGCCGCTGGGGTCGTTCTCGGTCATGTCTTCACCTTGCGGGATGGTCCTGAGAAGTTCCTGAGCCAAAGCTGTGCATCGGACATGAGTATGGCCCCGGCAGCGGGTGGCGCGCAGCCTGTTCGCGTCTCCCGGCCGGGCGTTTCACGCTTCTTCGGCCTCAGCCGTCTCCGCCGTTTCGGCGATCATCAGCTCACCCGCCTGCTCGGTGAGCGTTTCCCTTGCCTTGTCGGGCAAACCGTCGTCCGAGACGACGACGTCGGCCTCTTCGAGCCCGGCGATCGTGGAGATGCCGACGATGCCCCATTTGGTGTGGTCGGCCAGCACGACCAGCTTGCGGCCCGCTTCGACCAGCGCGCGGTCGGTCTCGGACTCGGTGAGATTCGGCGTCGTGAACCCCGGGCCCTCGGCCATCCCGTGCACGCCGAGGAAGACGACGTCCAGGTGCAGCGACCGCAGGCTCTGCACGGCGACCGGACCGACCAGCGCGTCCGACGGGGTGCGGACGCCGCCGGTGAGGACCACCGTGCGATCCGGCCGGTTCACGCCGCGCAGCACGTCGGCGACCTGGATGGAGTTCGTGACGATCGTCAGGCCCGGGATCTCGTCGAGCGCCCTGGCCAGCGTCCACGTGGTGGTGCCCGCGGAGATGCCGATCGCGGTGCCCGGCCGGACCAGCCCGGCGGCGAGGGCGGCGATGGCCTCCTTCTGCGCGCGCTGGCGCACGGACTTGGCCTCGAATCCGGGCTCGTCGGTGCTCTTGCCGGCGACGGAGGTGGCGCCGCCGTAGACCTTCTCGACCAGTCCGCGGCCGGCGAGCACGTCGAGGTCGCGGCGCACCGTCATATCGGAGACGCCGAGCCTCGCGACGAGATCGCTGACCCGGACCGCCCCGGTCCGGCGCGCCTCCTCGAGGATCACCGCCTGCCGTTGCCGCGCGAGCACGAAAGCCTCCCTGGATCAACTACACAAAATCCTACACGATCAAACATGGCGCGACGAGGAGCCGCCTGCCGTCATCCGGCTTCGCTCGCCCGTTTCCGGGCGACCGCGCTCGACGGCTACGAAGTCGCACCCTATGACGAAGAAGAGCTTGATCGCCTTCGTTCACTGGAGTTTTCGGGCCCCGAAGACGATCCTTCGGTACTGGTCGAAGCAGCGTCGGGACCGCGGCTCTTCTTCAATCGGGTTCCCGAATCCAAGGTCGCCAAGAACCGGGTGCACCTGGACCTGACAGGAGACGACGTCGAACGGCTCGTCGCCTTGGGCGCGCGTACTCGCCGATCCGGAAGGGAACGAGTTCTGTCGCGTTATTCCTTGACGCCTTCGATCGGGACGCCGCGGAAACTCAGCACGAAAAGCGAGACGGCGCCGAAGAACAGCGCGATATCGGCGACGTTCCCGACGAACCAGCCGTTGTAGTCGATGAAGTCGACGACGTGGCCACGCGCGAAACCGGGCTCGCGGAACAAACGGTCGCCCAGATGCGTCGTCGCGCCACCGAGCAGCAGCCCGAGCGAGATCGCCCAGCCCGCCGAGCGGACCTTGCGGGAGATCCACAGCAACGCGACCACCGCGGCCGCGGCCAGGATCGCGAAGATCCAGGTGGAGTTCGCGCCCAGCGAGAACGCCGCGCCCGGGTTGTAGAGCAGCCGGAACCGGATGAAGTCGCCGATCACCGGGATCGGCGCGTGGCCGGTGAGGGCGTCGACGGCCCACCATTTGGTCAGCTGGTCGGCGGCCAGCAGCACCGCGGCCACCAGCAGTGTCCACAGCAGACGGCGGGGCGGCATCTCAGGCGCGTTCTCGGTGCTCATCACCCGTCAGCGTAATCACCCGTCAGGCCGGGGCTCCCGGGAGCCGCAAGGTCATCAGAGCGCCACCGGTGGACGCGCGCCCCGCGTAGACGTCGCCGCCGTGCCGCTGCGCCGCGTGCTGGACGATGGCCAGCCCGAGCCCGGAACCGGGCAGCGTCCGCGCCTCCGACGAGCGGTAGAAGCGGTCGAACACCTTCGGCAGGTCCTCGTCGGCGATCCCCGGCCCCGAGTCCTCGACTTCGAGCACCGCGGTGCCGTCGCCGACCGGGTACAGCCGGACCCCGACCGTCGATCCTTCCGGCGAGAACTTCACCGCGTTGTCCAGCAGGTTCAGCACCGCGCGCTCCAGCGCGCTCGTGTCGCCGGTCAGCACCCATGGCTGGAGCGAGACGTCGAACTCGATCTCGCCCGCGCGGCGGCGTGCCCTGTCCAGCGCGCGCTCGACGACGTCGACCATCTCGACCCGCTCGTGCTCGATCCGCGGCTCGTCCTGGCGCGCCAGTTCGACGAGGTCGCCGATCAGCTGGGTCAGCTCGTCGAGCTGGCCGCGGATGTCGGCCTCGATGTCGCTGCGGTCCTCGTCGGACAGCGTCCGCGCGCCGGGCCTGCTCGCGGACAGGAGCAGCTCCAGGTTGGTGCGGAGCGACGTCAGCGGGGTGCGGAGTTCGTGGCCGGCGTCGGCGACGAGTTGCCGTTGCCGCTCCTGCGATTCGGCGACCGTGCCCAGCATCGTGTTGAAACTCTGGGTGAGGCGGGCGAGTTCGTCGTCGCCGCTGACCGGGATCGGCCGCAGATCACCCGTGGTGGCGACGCGTTCCGCCGCCGACGTGAGTCTGTCGACCGGCCGCAGGCCCGCTCTCGCGACGGCCGTTCCCGCGGCCGCGGCGACCAGGATCCCGGCGCCGCCGATCAGGAACAGGACCACCGAAAGCTCGTTCAGGGTGCGCTTCGTCGGCCCGAGCGACTGGGCGAGCACCATCGCCTGGCCGTCCCCCTGCGGGAGGGCGACGACGCGGCTGTCGGTCCTCGGGTCGGTGCGCAGGGAGAAGGCCTTGTCCCCGGAGGCGACCGCGATCTCGTCCTCGCCGTACGGCGGGCGGCTCCCGGACTGCGGATAGGTCAGCCGGACCTTCTCCCCGACCGTCAGCTGCCCGATCTGCAGGTCCGCGCTGGCGAGGAAGGCGCCGGGCACCTGCTGCAGTTCGGTCTGCACCTGCGGCGAATCGACCGCGGCCTGCGCGCGGGCGAGCAGGTTGTCGTCCACCTGCTGGTAGAGGTTGTCGCGCACGACGAGGTACGCGCCGAGCGACACCAGCGCCACCGCACCCGCCACCGAAGCGGCCGCGAGCAGCGTCACCCGGCCGCGGAGCGAGAAGCGCCGCGTGCCCCAGCGGTCGCCGCGTGGATCCTTTTCGGACACGTCGACGACCGGGACCGGCTCCGTCACGGCGGGGTTTCCCTCAGGACGTAGCCCACTCCCCGCACCGTGTGGATCAGCCTCGGTTCGCTCCCAGCCTCGGTCTTTCGGCGCAAATAACCGACGTAGACCTCCAGCGCGTTGCCCGACGTCGGGAAGTCGTATCCCCACACTTCCTCCAGGATCCGGCTGCGGGTCAGAACGTGCTTCGGGTAGGAGAGGAACAGCTCCAGCAGGGCGAATTCGGTCCTCGTGAGACTGATCTCCCGCCCAGCCCGGCGCACCTCACGCGTCCCCGGGTCCAAGGTGAGGTCCGCGAACGAGAGGGCCTCGGCGTTCTGTCCGGCCTGCGGATCCGGGATCGCCCGGCGCAGAAGCGCGCGAAGGCGCGCGAGAAGCTCTTCGAGCGCGAAGGGCTTCGGCAGGTAGTCGTCCGCGCCGGCGTCGAGGCCGGACACCCGGTCGGAAACGGTGTCCCGCGCGGTGAGGACGAGAATCGGAAGGTCGTCTCCGGTACTCCGCAGCCGCCGGGCGACCTCGAGGCCGTCGAGCCGCGGCATCATGACGTCGAGGACCATCGCGTCGGGTCTGTTGGCGATGATCGCTTCCAAGGCCTGCGCGCCGTCCCCGGCCAGTTCCACCTGGTACCCGTTGAACTCAAGGGATCGCCTGAGTGATTCACGGACGGCCCTGTCGTCGTCCACTACGAGGATGCGCATGACGACAGTCTTACGCAGAGTGCTGAGACTCGCCTAAGAACACACACAGAACCAACAAAGGAAATCCGGCGGTCCAGATGACGTTTCAGCCGGTCTCGGGCCCTTTCGCAACGGGTGCGTTCCATCTCCGCCACAAAGCGAGCATCCGGACCCCCACCACGGCGGCGGCTGCCACCACCGTCACCGCCCCCGGCGGCAGTCGCAGAGAGTGACCGATCGCGACGAGTACGGCCCCCGCGAGCGCCGCGACCGCGTAGATCTCCTTCCGCAGCACGAGCGGGATTTCCCGCAGGAGAAGATCACGCACGGCGCCGCCTCCGATACCCGTCGTCATGCCGATCAAGCACGCCGCGTAGGGAGTGGCGCCCGCGTTCAACGCGATGGTGGTCCCCGCCGTCGCGAACACCCCGAGCCCGAGCGCGTCCGCGAGCAGCACGGCGCGCCGCAGCTTCGCGATCTGCGGATGGAAGACGAACACGACCAGCGCCGTCCCGCCGCAGACCGCGAGATAGGGCCAGGTCCGCAGGGTCGTGGGCGGCGTGATCCCGAGCAGGACGTCACGGATGACCCCGCCGCCGAGCGCGGTCGTCAACCCGACGACCACGACTCCGAAGACGTCCAACCTGGACCGCACCGCCGCGAGCGCACCCGAAGCGGCGAACGCGATCAAGCCGAGGAACTCGAGCGCGGTGAGGATCATTACTGGTCGAGCAGGCCACCGCGGTACGCCAGCAGCGCGGCCTGCACCCGGTTCGCCGCGCCGATCTTGGACAGGACGGCCGAGACGTAGCCCTTGACCGTGGCCTCGGACAGGTGCAGGCGTCCGCCGATCTCCGCGTTGGACAGCCCCTGCCCGATCAGCCCGACGACCTCGCGCTCCCGCTCGGACAGCGACGCGAGCAGCTTGCGCGCCGGCTGCGCGGCCCGCTGCTCGTCCCGATGCGACTGGACCATGCGCGCCGCGACCCCCGGATCCAGCACCGCGCCACCCCTCGCGAGGTCGCGAACAGCCCTGAGCAGCGCCGCCGGGTCGATATCCTTGAGGAGGAAGCCGTTGGCCCCGAGCCTGAGCGCGAGACTGACGTAGTCGTCGATGTCGAACGTGGTCAACATGGCGACGGTCGGCGGATCCGGCAGGGCGAGGATGGCCCTCAGCGCGCGAATACCGTCGTCAGGCGCCCGCATCTTGATGTCGAGCAACGCGACGTCAGGGTGGTACCGCCGGGCGACCTCGACCGCTGATCTCCCGTCGCTCGCCTCGCCCACGATCTCGATATCGGCAGCGCCCGACATCATGGCACGCAGGCCCGAACGGACCAGTTCCTCGTCGTCGGCGAACATGAGCTTGATCAACGAAGCCCTCCGGCAGCCGGGGGAGCGGCGTCTCGCGTCCCGTTAACGAAGATTACCTACTGTTGTTCAGGGTTTCGAAACCAGACACGTACGAGTGACCCGCGCGGGTCATCTGTGTCGATCTAGCGCTCGATTCAGACCCTGGTTTGCTGCTGGAGAGTGTGGCTGCTCCTGGGCAGATCCGCAGGTCGAGTGTCACTAGGCGGCCAGTGTCGCTGTCCGGCCGCATGCTCTCTCGCGGCCTGTTGGGCAACCGCCGTTCGGGGCATTCGGGGCTTTCACCGGGCTGGCCGCTGGCGCGCTCCGATGTGACGACGCCCTCCTGTGCTCCCTCGCGTGGCTACACGGTAAGCTGCGCGTGGCAGTACATGCCCTCGTAGCTCAGGGGATAGAGCACCGCTCTCCTAAAGCGGGTGTCGCAGGTTCGAATCCTGCCGGGGGCACTTCGAGTACCCCACGGAGATCTCACTGGCCGGAACGGATCTTGAGACCCGCCGTGGCATGGTCACCCGGATCTCGAACCTGCCAGTCGCTCTTGGATCGACGACGGCGAGCGCTCAGCGCGCGTATTTACGAAGTATCCGGTTCGTCGCCGGGTCTTTCGAATAAAGGCACACTCCCTGCATTCCCCGAGTCAGCAGCACCTTGTACGTGTTCCGCACCAAACGGTCGAAATCCCTCTCCTTGGCGTTCTTCACCGCCTGATCTTTCAAAGGCCTCCTGTTCGAGACCCATCGCCTGTCACGAATCACCAGGTCATCGCCAAAGATCACGCCTGCCCAGTCGTATTCGAAACCCTGGGCGCTGTAAATACAGCCGACTTGACCGAAACCACGTGGGTCGGAGGCCCACAATGACGACGACGGAACACCTGGAACGGGCGCTTTGGGCTTGGCGTTCCACGGTCGCGACCACTCATCGATCTTCACGTCGTCAACCAGACGACGTGTACCGTCGACTTCGATGGGGTCGCTCCAGTCCCAGCAGAACCCCGCCGTCATCCTCGCGCTTCCACCACGCATGTTCGACTGCTGACGGAGCCATGATTCAAGTTCTTGAGGCGACTCCGCCGCATCGACCACATACTCGTCATCGCTTCCCTGGACCAGGTCGGACCAGACGATCGGCTCCTCGGGGCTCAGAAACATGAGGCGCGTGACCCACTCGTCGAACTTGTCCGACCCGCCACACCGGAACTGCCCGTCGAGGCGGATGTCGAGAACCTCGTGACCTTTGAGGTTCGCGATGTCGACGATGTACTTCCTGGTGCCGACCTCGCCGGGACGCACGACCTGATGCTCGTCGAGCAGGAAGACGGGAACCTTGGCCACGTCGATGAGCTGGTCGATCTGTTCTCGTCCTCGTGCACGAGGACGTTCGGGAAGCCCACGGACCCGGTGCGCCTCGTCACAGAGCAGCACATCCAATGAGTTCTCGCGATCCGAACCGAATTGGTTGAAATACTTGAACATCTCCTCGAGACGATCATCGATTCCGGCAACCGTCGCTCGCAGCGTCTCCGTAAACGCCTTCGAGCCTGTCGCATGCAGGACCCGCCTGCTACGACGAGCAAGGCTGGCAAGAAGGGTTATCGCTATCGCGCTCTTCCCGGAACCCGGGCCGCCACTGACGACGACCACCTTCTTCTCAGCCCCTGAGGACCCCTTGGAATCCGCCTCGTCAAGAGCGTCCATTACCGACTGGTAGGCAACCTGCTGTTCGTCGAGAAGGACGAACTCGTCCCGTTTTTCAAGGGTTCCGGCAGCGGTCGTCAGCAGGTTCCGAGCCGGGGTGTGCCGAGCAGAGAGGAGGGCGTTCGCCGCATCTCGCGCACCAGCGGCCGCACCGGCGTCAGTGTCAAGAAGGGAACAGAGGTAGTTGGCCAGGTCCTTCTTCGTGTCAGCCGCGAAGAGCCGACCCAAACCATCGGCACTGGTTTTGTCCATTCTCCAGGTCGGATCGTAGACGGCGTCGTGAAGATAGGCGATGCCCTTCACCAGTCGCGGCGCACGCGCGAATTGAGGCGTGAAGTCAAGGAGCTGACGACAGTAACGCCGAACCTGTTCAGACGGATGCAAGACGGGCTGCGGATCGTCATCCGACGTCTTGACCAGCCCGTCGCCCACCAACTCCATGTGACGCCATTGCTTCAGTTCCACCAGTACGTACGACGGTTGCCCCGTCTCCGGATGCACGCCACACAGAATCGCGTCGACTCGCTTGGGACTGAACGGGAGCCGATACTCGAGAAACACTTCGACATGCTCCAGCCCGATGCCACAAAGAGTCTCCGCGAGGACCGGGAGACTGCGCCGCCACGAACCGACTTCACCGCTCCTCGTCGAAGCGCTGTAGCCAACCCTGGCATGTATCGCGAGCGTCGCTATGAAACTTTCCTCGCCCAGCGCCACCCGCAGTTCGGCAGCGGTCTTCCTCACCGGCAAAACGTCCTCCCCCGAGGCAGCGTCGCGTAGTCACTCTTAGTCAGAGTCCAGCGTGCGCGCTCACACTAGTGAGCTACGACCTGGCCTCGAACAGGGGGTAGAGATGCCTGCTGGCGCGTCGTGCGAACCATCTGTAGCTGAAACGCTCCCCGGCCCGGTGAACCGCAGCGGGGACAGCGATCCACTAACCTGGACGGGAACGGTCCGACGGACACCGAGTCACCTCGTTGTTGTCCCCATCCGTACGTCGATGACGCACGCCCTGGGGAGGGGACAAGGTGGCACTTGCACGCGGCCGAGCAGCCGATCTTCTGGTCGAGGCTCGGACAGGCAGCCTGCACCAGAGACTGCGTGAGCAGTCCGGATACGTGCTCGGCACCAGGGCAGGCACGAGCGAGGTCGTCTCCTGGCAGAAGAGCCTTCCCGTCCTGCTGAGTGACCTGATCGATGCGGGACTCGAAGACGTCGAAGTCCTCCTCGAGCACCAGCTTCCCCATAGTAGGCAACGTGTGGACGTCGTCCTGTGCGGAACTCACCCCCGTACCGGGCAAAGCTCGTTCGTATTCGTCGAGCTCAAGCAATGGTCGAAGGCCGAAGTCCACCTTGCCCAGGTGCTCAACATCCCCGGCCTTCCCGGTCTGCACCTCCATCCGGTCGAGCAAGTGCGCGGGTACTGCCAGTACTTCGTGGACCACACTCCGGCGCTCGCCGAGCGTCCCCAGGCAGTCCACGGGATCGCGTACCTGCACAACGCCCGCCGTGCCGATATCGACGACCTCCTCCAGTACAGGGTCAGCGAATACGGGCGACTGTTCACGATGGACGACAAGGCCGACCTCCGGCAGGCATTCAACGCCGTACTCGACAAATCGGCGGAACGAGGAAGCAACCTCACCGCGGGTGACGAACTCCTCGGCTTCGCACACCGCCCGACCAAACCTCTGCTGACGCTGGCGGCCGCGGAGATCCGGGATCGCGAACAGTTCGTCCTGCTTGACGAACAAAAGGTCGCTTACGAATTGGTGATGCAGGCAGTAGAACGTTCTCGCGCGGCCCAGACTCGTACCGTCGTCATAGTCGAGGGCGGTCCCGGATCAGGAAAAAGTGTGATCGCGTTGAGTCTCCTCGGCGATTTGGCTCGCCGCGGCCTCGCCGTCCACCACGCGACCGGCTCCAAGTCCTTCACCCAGACGATGCGGAAATACGCCGGTCGTGGAAGTACACGCGTCCAGGGCTTGTTCAAGTACTTCAACACCTACGTCGGCTGTCAACCGCGAGAACTCGACGTCCTCATCTGCGACGAAGCACACCGCATTCGCGAGAAAGGCGTCACGCAGTACACGAAGAAGGAGCAGCGCGATCGCGCTGGTCGCCAGATCGACGAACTGATCAACGTCGCCATCGTGCCGGTGTTCCTGCTCGATGAGAATCAGATCGTGCGGCCCGGCGAGATGGGTTCTCTGCGCGAGATCTCCGCTGCTGCCGAGTCACTCGGATGCAAGGTGGAGGTCGTCCGGCTGCACGATCAGTTGCGCTGCGGTGGTTCTGTCTCCTACGACACTTGGGTCGCCCGGCTGCTGGGCCTGGGGCAGAACGTCGAACCACCTGTCCCATGGAGCAAGCTCGCGGGCCCTCTGGACGCGGGCATCACGGTGTCGAGTGCCGCATCGCCGCAAGCACTCGAGTCATGGGTGCTGCACCAACAGGAACTGCACGGCGGAGTGCCCCGGCTCGCCGCCGGTTTCTGCTGGCCTTGGAGCGATCCGGTGATGACTCCGGACGGCCGCGCGCTGGTCGACGACGTCAAGATCGGCGGTTGGCAGCGTCCGTGGAACGCGAAGTCGGAGCGGAACAAGGCCGTGGCCGGTGTCCCGGAATCCAACTACTGGGCCACTGACGAACGCGGCTTCGGGCAAGTGGGCTGCATCTACACCGCGCAGGGATTCGAGTACGACTGGTCCGGAGTCATCTTCGGCTCCGATCTCGTTCGGCGCGACGGCATGTGGGTTCCTCAGCGCCAGAACTCGGAGGACAGTGCCGTGAAACGGGCCGACGAACTGCATTTCGGTGCGCTGATCAAGAACACCTACAAGGTCCTGCTCACCCGTGGGATGCGTGGCACCGCCGTCTATTCGACCGATCCCGAGACCCAAGCGTTCTTGGAAGAGATGACCCGATAGCCCTGATCAGCCTGCGGGGCGCCCGTCCGGGTCCGTCATCGTGATGGCGCCACCCTGCGCCCGCAGCACCACATCGGCCCGGTACTTACCCTCGCCGAGAGCGGCGAGGGTGCCCAGGCTGACCATCCGCGTAGTGGCGCCGTCGCGGTCGAACACCAGCAGATTGCCGTCCTGGACGTAGTCCCCACTGTGCGTGCCATCGCCCTCGACCGTGACGGGCCTGCCGAGCTCGCGTTCGATTCGCGCGCCTGAAGCGGGGCCGGTGAGGACCTGTACCGAGGTCCAATCGCCGGGCGCCAGTTCCTTGAGCGGTCGCGAGCCGCCTGACCTGGCGAGATCTCCGATCGTTTTTTCGAGACCTTGGTCGAATTCCACTGCCACTCCTGGGGTGCTCGTGCCGCAGCCCGCCACGAGGGCGAGCAGGGCAAACAGAGTCACTATCAAGCGCATGGTCAGTATTGGTCCAGAGTCGCCGACGGTTCGCCGGGGTCGTGGTCGTCGTTGCGCCCCGGATTGTCCGTGGGCCAAGGCTTGTTCT
Organism: Amycolatopsis sp. NPDC043889; assembly: GCF_056435645.1. Lineage (NCBI taxonomy): Bacteria > Bacillati > Actinomycetota > Actinomycetes > Pseudonocardiales > Pseudonocardiaceae > Amycolatopsis > Amycolatopsis sp. NPDC043889. The sequence goes on along the minus strand of NZ_JBWKEC010000004.1, from coordinate 214,965 downwards.
TGGTTTCGCGGGTCTCGCCAGGAGGCGATTCGTCGGACGATACCAGTGTGTCGTTCTTGTCGATGACCACCATTTTGCCGTCCTTGACCGCCTGTTCGACCAGGTTCGCCATCTCCTCGGGGCTGGCGTCCGGGTTGGCCCGGGCGATCGCGCGGCCGACTTCGTTGTCGTGCTGGTTCATGGCCACCGGGATGTGCTGATTGGTCGGGTTCCGCTCGTGCGCCGCAGCGAAGTTGACGCCAGCCACCTGGCGTCGACCCGGAGATTCTCACTTTGCAAGAACCGGCATGCCACCGATCCAGTGAATCATTTGCATATGGTGCCCACGGAGGCGATTTGGGGAGTGAGATTTCCGCCGAACCCGAAAGGCCCATAATGACCTACTCCCCGTCGGACTTGGACGTGATCGAGCGGCAGTTCCTGGCGTTGGCCGCCGGCCCGCGAGCGCTGACGCTTGACTGCGCCGCGCTCGGTTGCGGTCTGCCCGCCGAAGTGAAACCCATCGACGAGGTGCGAGTGCTGCTGCTCAAGAGGCAGACGAGCTGGGTCACCAAGAACGCCGTCTGGCGAGACTTGGTCGGGCGGGCGCACGCGACGCCTGAACCGTGGACCGTCGTGGCGGCCGCCATGATGATGCCCGGTCTGAAGCACATCGGCAGCAAGCTCAGGTCTCGCTATCCGGGCGAGCGAAACGACCTGGATTCCGAGATCCTCGAAGGGTTCCTGCAAGCACTCGACGTCGCGGACGCTGCAGCTCAGAAGGTGTACGGGCAGCTTTACTGGGCAGCGTTCCGCCGCGCGCACGAAGCCTGCAATCGCGAGACTCGGCTCGCGATGTCCCGGTCCGAGCTCAACGACACCATAGCCACCGCGAGTTCGGCCCCGGGACATCCGGATCTTGTCCTCGCCGGCGCGATGCTCGAGGGCGCGGTGACACCGGCACAAGCGGATTTGGTGTCCGATGTGCTTCTGGACCATGACGAGCGGTCAGCGGCCGCGGAACGTCTTGGCATCAGCCGCTACCAGGTGTCGTGCCGGCTGGACTCCGCCACCCGGCATCTCGCCGGATACCTGAAAACAGGTAGTTCCGCAGCATGACATGCGGTTCATGTATTCATCCGAAGCAGCTACGCAGGAGCCGCCTTCATGAGCAACTCGAATTTCCCACCGGTAGAGATCGCCACGTTGAGTGAGGCGCAGAAGCGCGGGAGTGCCTGCGCCCGGTGTGGCCGTGTCCCGCTGAGCCCGCACAGTCTCGATGGCGCGGACCTCGTCGTATGTGCGGACGAGCACGCGCGCATATGCACGAATTCCGTATTCTGGCTGACCCAGCCATGCCCCTGGTGGTGTGACTCCGGGTGGCACAGCGATGACGATCGCGGCCAAGACCGCCAGCACATGTCCGAGTGGACGGGCAATGTCCCTCTTGTACTGGAAGGCGGCGACAAAATGGGGAACGGCCTGTCATACCAACCCGAGTACGCGACCGTGCACCTTCTGCAGGGCGTGCGCGAAATCGAGCCACGTATCTGGTTTGGGAAGGGTGAAACCAACCATGGCTGGTACATGACTCCGGCCGAAACCCGGGAGCTCGCCGAGACTCTGACCATCGCGGCCGAGATGACCGAACGGCAAGTCGCCCCGCCGTCGGCGGCAATTGCGTGCTGACCAGGCGCCATGAGGGGTGCGATCGAAACTGTCGCTGCCCTCCCCATAATGGGATCGTGACCGACGACCTGGAGCCTCAACCGTTCGCGCACCTCAGTGCGCCGAACGCGGCGCTCTATCGCGACGTCCTGTTGACGTTCGCGCGGGCGAGGGACCGATTCATCGTTCACATGCGGCCGGAGGACGTCGCGGCGGACTTGGGCCGATCGGGTGATGTCGAGCAGGTCGCGGACGCGCTGGACAAGCTAGTCGACTGGGACAACCTGCGGGCCGATCCGGATACGAGCCGGGTGACCAGTGTCGCCGACTTCCATCGTGCCCGGTACCTGTACCAGCTCACGGCCGCCGGCCAGGCCGCTGAGGAAGCGCTCGCGGTCTACGACCAGGCCCTGGGCCGCCGCGGATCGCTGCAGTCCGTGGCGCTGGAGGACATCGCCGCGCAGTTGCGAGCGCTTGTGGAGCTGGCCGGGGTACGGGAGCTCGACCCGGCGAAGGTGCATCTGCTGTTGCTCGCGCTCGCCGAGCGGTTCACCGGTCTGGCCGACAACGCGCAGGCGTTCATGGCATCGCTACTCCGTGTCATCGATTTCGCCGACGGGGACGTGGAGGCGTTCGTCGCCTACAAGCAGCGGCTGATCGACTACGTCAACCGCTTCATCGCGGATCTCGCCAACCGGGGTGCGGAGATCGCCACCCTTCTGGGCAAGATCGAGCAAGTCGGCGTCAGGGACATCCTCATGGTGGCGGCGAAACGCGAAGCCGCCGATGTCGCACCTGACGACCACGAGAACGCGACCGCCGTCGAAAGCCGTTACGAAATTTGGCGAAACCGCTGGCGTGGACTGCACGACTGGTTCGTTTCGGCCGACTCTCGGCATCAGTCACAGGCGCGCCTGCTGCGCGGAGCCGCGGTCACGGCGATCACGCAGCTCATCGACACGGTGGCCGCGCTCAACGAACGCCGTTCCGGACGTTCCGACCGCTCGGCCGACTTCCGGACTTTGGCTCGCTGGTTCGCGGAGGCACCGGACGACAATGCGGCGCATCGCTTGTGGCGGACGGCGTTCGGGCTCAGTTCCGCGCGACACCTCACCGTCGACAACGAAACCGTTGCCGCGTGGGAGGAAGAGCAACCCGCACCGAGTACGCCGTGGCGGGAAGCGGCCGGAGTGCACATCAGCCCGCAGTTGCGCAGGACGGGATCTTACGAGCGACGCGGCCAGCCCAACCGGGTCGCGGACCGCGCGGAGCAGCGTCGAATCCTGGCCGAGCAGGCGGTTCTCGAAGCCGAGCAGGTCGCCGCCGCACGTGAGCGGCTGGCGACACCAGGGCCCACGCGTCTATCGGCTCTGGGCGAGCTCGATGCGCGGGCATTCCGGCTCTTCCTCGGTCTCCTCGGCGACGCGCTGTCGGCGCGCGCTCCTGGCGATCACGAAGTCCGGACCACCACGAGTGACGGCACGATGGAGGTTCGCTTGACTCTCGTACGCGGCGGAGGAACGGTGAGCATCCACACCGAAGATGGGATCCTCCACGGTCCGGAACATCTGATCGAGATCATCGACTTGATCGGGAACGGCCGGGAGGAGGCGATCGCGTGACCGTGCTTGGCGAGGAAACCGTCGCCCAGAAGCGGAAAGCCCTGCGGGCGCTCCTTGCCAAGCCGCTGTTGACAGCCGGAACGGACGACGAAGTACTGCGGCTGGTCCGACGCCACGCGCCGGAGCTGCGTGACTGGCTGGCCACCGAGACGGGCTGGCGGCTGCTGGTCAGTGCTGAATCCGCGCGCCTGTTCAAGACCGCGCCGACGTTGACCGACCAGACTCATCCAGCGAGAGACGGCAAGGGCAAACCACCTTTCGGCCGCCGCAGGTACGTCTTGCTCTGCTTGGCGTTGGCCGTCTTGGAGCGAGCCGACGCGCAGATCACCCTCGGCCGACTCGCTGAAGGCGTACTCACCGCCGCGGGCGAACCCGAACTCGTCGACGCGGGCGTGTCCTTCACGATGAGCCGGCGGGACGAGCGTTCGGATCTCGTCGCCGCGGTCAGATTACTGCTCTCCTGGGGTGTCCTCGAACGTGTCGCCGGTGAGGAAGACGCTTATTTGAGCGACAACGGAGACGTCTTGTACGACGTGCAGCGCCGGGTGCTGGCCACGCTCTTGACCAGCACCCGGGGCCCTTCGACGATCAATGCCGCCGATTTCGAAACCAGGCTCGAAGAGCTCGCCCACGAGCCTGTCGCCGACACCGATGACCTGCGCAATCGGGCGCTGCGCCACCGCCTGACCCGCCGCCTCCTCGACGATCCTGTGGTCTACTACGACGAGCTGGCCGACGATGAACGGTTGTACCTGACCGGCCAGCGGCATGCGTTGACGCACCGGATCGAGGCCGCCACCGGGCTGGTCGCCGAGGTCCGCGCGGAGGGCATCGCGATGGTCGATCCCGACGACGACTTGACCGATGTGCGCATGCCGGAGCAGCGCACCGATGGCCACGCCACCTTGCTCGTCGCCGAGTACCTCGCTGCGCGGAACGGCCCGGTACCGATCGAGCGAATGCTGGCGTACGTCAGGAAGATCGCCCGTGACCATGCCTCCTATTGGCGCCGCGGAGTCACCGACGAGGAACTCCTCGCCATCGCGTTGCACAAGCTGCGTGCCCTACGGCTCGTCGAGGATTCCGTCGGGGATCCACCGATGGTGCGCGCGCTGCCCGCGATCGGGCGTTACCGGCTCGACGCGCCCACCATCCGCGAGAGGAAGACCGGGAAATGACCTTGCCCGTCCCGGACAAGGCCCGCTGGCAACCGCTCCGGGCAGGCCTTGTCGACCTGTTCTACTACGACCTCGAAGAGTTCCACTTCCACGACGGCCGTCTGCTGTTACGCGGCAACAACGGAACCGGAAAATCCAAGGTCCTCGCGCTGACCCTGCCGTTCCTCCTCGACGGCGAACTCTCGGCACACCGGGTGGAGCCCGACGGGGATCGCAACAAACGCATGGAATGGAACCTGCTGCTCGGCGGGAAGCATCCACATAATGAACGCCTTGGCTATACCTGGCTGGAATTCGGTCGTGCCCTTCCCGACGGGAGCGCCGAGTATCGAACACTCGGCTGTGGTCTCAAGGCCGTCGCCGGGCGTGGAATCGCCAAGCACTGGTTCTTTGTCACCGACCAGCGCGTCGGACAGGACCTTTCCCTGGTGAGCCCGACCCGGGTGGCCTTGACCAGGGAGAAGCTCAAGGACGCCGTCGTCGGGCATGGCCTGGTGTACGACACCGCGTCAGACTACCGACGCGCAGTGGACGAAGCGCTCTTCGGGCTGGGAAGCCACCGCTACGAAGCCCTCGTCAATCTGCTGATCCAGCTACGGCAACCGCAGCTGTCGAAGAAGCCGGACGAGAAACTGCTGTCCCGGGCGCTCACCGAGGCACTCCCGCCGCTCGACCCGGCCTTGGTGGCCACGGTCGCGGAAGCATTCCGTGGCCTGGACGAGGAGCGGGAAACCTTACACGCCCTGGCGGAGGCGAAGACGGCGGCCGAGCAGTTCCTCGCACATTACCGGCGTTACTCCCGAATCGCGGCCAAACGACGTGCGGCACCAGTTCGCCATACGCACAGCGCTTACGAAAAGCTCGGACGTGAGTTGGGTGAAGCCGAGGCCGCATACGAGCAAGCGACACTGGCGCTCAACGAGGCCCAGAGACTTCTCGATGAACTGGCGGCCACGAAAGCCCAGCTGGATACGCGCCGTGACGCACTGCAGAGCAGCCCCGAAATGCGGGACGCCGAAACACTGAAACAAGTGGGGAAGGAAGCCGCCAGGCTCCGTGAGTTCGCGAACTTGCGGGAGCGCGATCTGTTGTCGGCCGCCGGCAACCTGCGCCTCCGTGAGGAGCAAGCCGAGACGGCTCAGCGGACGGCCGACGCCGATGCGGAGATTTTGGAGCAGGCCAAAGAGATCGCGTACGAGGCCGCCGATGCCGCCTACCTGACCGATGAACATTCCGCGCTCATCGCCGATGAAGACGAGCGAGCCGGGCAGGTGATCATCGAACGGCGGACCAAGGCGGTCGATCAGCTTCAACGGTTACTCAATGCCGCGACGCAGGCCGAGGCAGCATTGCGTTCCGCGCGGGCAAGTGTCGACCGGATCACCGCTGAGCAGCAAAGCGCCGCCGAGCGGATCACCGCGGTCGAGGAGAGTGTCGCCCGGCACGGTGCGGCCCTTGTCGACAGTTACCGGTCCTACCTGGCGAGCACCGAACAGTTCGTACTGTCCGATATGGACGAAGCGCTCGACACCCTCGACGCGTGGACTGAGACGCTCATCGGCGTCAATCCTGCGGCATCGGCCGTCGAGGAGGCCGTGCTGCTGGCGACCGCCGAGCTCGCTCGGAGGCAAGCCACCCTCGATGCCGAACGAACAGCAGCGGAAACCGAACGGCAAGCGATCAACGACGAGATCGCACGACTGGAAGCGGGCGGGCACGACGCTCCGCCAAGGCCCTATACACGTGACGAAGACACACGAACCGGCCGTCCTGGTGCTCCACTATGGAAAGTCGTGGATTTCGTCCCCGGCGTCAACGAGCAGCACCGTGCTGGGCTCGAAGCGGCGTTGGAGGCCTCTGGCGTTCTGGACGCTTGGGTATCCCCGGAAGGTGAACTGCACAGCACGCGGACCGGCGACGTGATCATCGAACCCGGTGAGGCCGCGCCGTCAGGAGGCCTCACCGCTGTGCTCGCGCCGGCGGTGGATCGGGCCGACCCTCAGGCCTCGGCCCTGACCGACGATGTGGTGAACGCGGTCTTGCGTGCGATCGGTCTCGGTCCTGGCGCGGACACGTGGGTCGCGGTGGACGGCAGGTTCGCCATCGGCGTGCTGACCGGGGCATGGCACAAGGACGCAGCGGCTTACCTGGGTGAAGGTGCTCGGGAAGCCGCGCGCAGGGAACGGATCCAGCAGCTGCGGGATGCGGGCGACCGGATGTCTCGGCACCTTGCCGAGCTGGCGGAAGCCGCGGATGGCCTGGCCGCTCAGCGGACCGCCCTCACCGCGGAACACCGAGCCCAGCCGGAAGACACCGATCTCCGCGAGGCCCACTCCGTGCTCGTCGGCGAGCACAAGGAGAAGCGCCGGATCGACGGCCGCCTCGACGAAGCTGTCGGAGTTTCCGCCGAGTGTGCCGACGAAGCCGAGCGGTCTCGCGGCAAGGCCATCGAATTCGCCGGTGATGTCGGTCTGCCAACGGACCCCGAGGATCTGGCCCGCGTCCACAAGGCAGTCGGCGACTACCGGGTGGCCCTTGCCGGGCTCTGGCCCGCGGCGCGGGCGCTGGCTCGGGCGAAAGCGGATTCGGCCAAGGCCGAACACGAGAAGCGGGATGCCGCCGAACGCCACGACGAAGCGCGAGAGTCGGCCGCCGAAGCCCGCGCTGAAGCCGAAACCGCGGCCGAACGCCATCGCGTACTGGTGGAGACCGCGGGCGCGGGAGTCGAGGAGCTCTATCGGAAGCTGGCTGCGGTCGCGAGGGAATCGGACGAACGGGACGCCCGCGAGAAGCGGGTGCGAGAAGAAGAACGGGTCTTGCACCAAGACCGAGGCACGGCGATCGGACGACGTGAGAAGCTTCGCGATTCGATCTCGACCGCCGTGGCCGGGCGTGATCAGGCCATCAGTGAGCTGCGGGCCTTCGCGGCGACAGGGCTGTTGGCAACAGCCGTTCCCGAATTGGATTTCCCCGCCCCGGAGAAGGAGTGGGCTCCCAATCCGGCCGTCGCTCTCGCGCGGGCGATCAACGCCGCGCTGGACGGCGTGGACGACGCGGACCGGCCGTGGGAATTGGTTCAGCAGAAGGTGTCGGCCGAGCACAAACTGCTGACCGACGCGCTGTCCAGGCACGGCCACTCGGTCGGTATGACCCTACGAGACGGAATCATCGTCGTCGATGTGCTGTTCCAAGGGCGCACCCAGGACATTCCGACGTTGGTGACCGCTTTGGAGATGGAGAACGAGCAACGAGCGAACCTGCTTTCGGCGAAAGAACGCGAGATCCTCGAGAACCACCTCATCAACGAAGTCGCGGGCACGCTGCAAGAATTGATCGGGAACGCCGAGGATCAGGTCCGGTCCATCAACACCGACCTCGAAGCCCGGCCGACGTCGACCGGAATGCGTCTACGGTTGCAGTGGCGTACTTCGCGAACGGCGCCTGATGGGCTCGATCGAGTACGAGACCGGTTGTTGCGGCAGACCGCGGACGCCTGGAGTGCCGAGGACCGGACCGCCGTCGGCGGGTTCCTGCAGGAGCAGATCAACCGCGAGCACGCCGAAGACGCGGCCGGCGGCTGGGTCGAACAACTGACTCGCGCGCTGGATTATCGATCTTGGCACGAGTTCGCCATTCAGCGCTACCAGGATGGCCAGTGGCGGTCGGCGACCGGACCGGCGTCCGGCGGTGAACGGGTGCTCGCCGCGTCGGTTCCGCTTTTCGCCGCGGCCTCCTCCTTCTACTCGTCTTCGGCCAATCCCCACACGCCACGTCTGGTCGCGCTCGACGAAGCGTTCGCAGGCGTCGACGACGATTCACGGGCCAAGTGCCTCGGCCTGCTCGCCGCATTCGATCTCGACGTCGTGATGACCAGCGAACGCGAATGGGGCTGCTACCCGCAGGTGCCGGGGCTGGCCATCGCACAACTCACTCGGCGCGACGGAATCGACGCCGTTCTCGTGACCCCTTGGCGCTGGGACGGGCGCGAGCGTGTCCAGCGGCAACGGCCGCTTCCCTGCGTACCGGGCGCCTGATGGCCGATCCGGATCGGCTCCGCAGGCTCCTGGGCGGCGAAGAAACGGCGTGGCTGCTCGACCGCTTGCGCCGGCGGATGGTCGCCGGCAGGCCGTTGAGCGGAGTAGTCACACTCAATTCGGCGACGCATGACCAGCGCAGGGCCATCGAACGGTTGCTCGGCAGGCGGGCGGGTACCGGTACCTCCCTGAGCGTTTCACTCGACGAAGTCGACGCTGTGCTTCGCCGCAGTGGTTCGGCCCCCGACGGGCTCGCCGACGCGACGAGGCTGCTGATCGGAACTGTGCCGGACCGGGCAACCGAAGCCGCGGCCTGGACGGCGGCTTTCGGGCCACTGGACGAACTGGTCGCGCGACGTCCGATGCTGGCGACGTGGCGCGCGTGGTTGGACTCCACCGGCATGGTCCGGAGGTTGGCTTCCGAACCGGAGCACGCTTCGGCGTTGATCACTGCAGTGGTCGAGGTTCTCGCCGAGTTGCCGTCGCAGGGCATCGCGCTGGGCAGGCTCGCGGCGGAGACCACCGGCGACGCTCACGGCTTGGACGACGGGCGCCCCCTGGCGACGCTCGTCCTCTCGGCAGCGAGAGCCCTCCGCGGCCGCCCACCGGCCGGAGACGGAACAGCGGGCGAACGGCGAACTTCCTGGGCGGCGGTGGGCGTACACCGTGACGATCTGTCCTCGTCCGTGCTGTGCCTCGGTCTACCCGGTGACACGGAGACGGCGACCGGCCGCATGCTGGCGCTGGCGAAGGAAATCGGCGAACCGTGTGTCCTGACGCTACGCCAGTTGAATACCGCGAGACTCGGCGTCGGATTCGGGCTGGTGTCGGTCTGCGAAAACCCGATCGTCCTCGCCTCCGCAGCCGATGAGCTGGGACCTGGCTGCCCTCCTCTCGTCTGTGTGAACGGCCAGCCGTCTGCCGCGGTGTGGCGGCTCCTCGATCTGCTCGTGGCAGGCGGTGCCTCTTTCCGGTATCACGGCGACTTCGACTGGGGCGGTATCCGGATCGGAAACACCCTGCGCGACCGGATTCCGTGGATGCCCTGGCGTTTCGATGCTTCGGCGTACTCCGCGACGACCACGGCAGGCGGCCCGCTGGCGGGAAGGCCGGCGGACGCGATCTGGGATCCGGACCTGCGGCCGGCGCTGGAGCGACGCGGAGTGCGCATCGAAGAGGAACTCGTCCTTCCCGCCTTGTTGGAGGATCTTCGCTAGGCCTCGTGGAAATCTTCGAGGCGATGGGCTTCGACTGAAGACTCCGTAGCGGCCAGCCAATGCGGATAGGTGACATAGACCAGTTCCGTGTCCTCATCGGCTACGTAGACCACCTCGGTTCCAGCCCGCAGATAGATCACCTCGCCTGCCCGAGCCGTCACCGAACCCGAAGGGCCCTCGACGGTGAAAGTGCCGGAAGTGATGACGAGGGCCTCGTCGTAGGTCATCTTCCACGGGTTCTTCTCGCCTTTCCCGTAACGGGCGAAGCCGACGGACATGGCCGCGCCACTGTCCTGCGCGAGGACGTCGGCCAGGAAGATCCGCTGGTCGAGCCGCTGGAACCAGGTCGAAGCGTCATCGCTCGTGAAGTGTTCGACAGACATCCAAATCTCCTTAAGTGGAAGTTCCTCCACTTAGTTAACTGGAGAAAGTTCCACTTGTCCACCGGTTAGGCTGGCCGAGTGCTTCCCATCGCAGGAGCCGGGACTCCAGAGCGGGCGGACGCGGCTCGCAACCGGCAGAAGATCGTCCACGCGGCGGCCAGGCTTGTGGCGGCCAAAGGAATCGACGGGCTCGCGTTGGACGAGGTCGCGGCGGAGGCGGGCGTCGGGATCGGCACCGTGTATCGACGGTTCCCGGACAAGGGCGCCTTAGCACAGGCATTGCTCGACGAGAACGAGCGCGAGTTCCAGGAAGCGTTCATCAGCGGGCCGCCGCCGCTCGGGCCGGGGGCACCCGCGACCCAAAGGCTGAAGGCGTTCATGGACGCGTACGTCGACAGGCTCGAGACGCACGGCGAACTGCTGATGGTCGCGGAGACGGAGACGCCGATGGCGCGGTTCGTCACGGGCGCGTACCGGCTGCACCACAGTCACCTGGTCGCTTTGATCAGCGAAATCGAGCCGGAAGCGGACGCGCATTTCAGGGCCGACGCGCTGCTCGCGCCACTGGCGGCGGCGCAGTACGTCTACCAGCGACGAAGCATGGCGCCGGAGCAGATCAAAGCGGGGCTGGGTGACCTGTACCAGCGCACCTAGACTCCTGGAAAGCCTGGAAGGGGTGGCATGGATCTCGCGGTGAAGTCGGAGCTGGTCGAGCAGGTGCGCGCGTTCACCGAATGGGTGGGCGCAGGACGGAAACTCACCCAGACCGGGCGTCTCACCTTGGCTGACGCCAAAACACTGGTGCCGTTGTTGAAGACCGGTGACGTTCTCGAGCAGACCATCGGCAGCCACGTGTACCGGACCAGGTCGAGCGAGCGTCTGCTCAACCTGATGCTCGTCGTGGAGTGCGCCAAGGCGGCGCGGCTGGTCCGCAAGACCGGACAACGGCTGGTGCCGGTGAAGAAGAATCAGGTCCTTCTCGATGACCCGCAGAAGCTGTGGTTCGCGTTGTTCACCGGGTTCGACAAGCTGGGCGAGGCGTTCCTGCACTCGGGATTCGGCGAGTCATTGCTGCGCCCGGAGTTCGCGCACGGCACCCGCGCCGTGTTGGCGTCGTTGTATGGCGCGGACGGTGCTGTCGCAATCGCGAGCTTGTGCGCGACGGTCTGGGATGTCGTGAGCGCACCTTACGTGTTGGAAGATCTCACCGAACTCCAGCTTGAGATGTTGCGAAGCACGAATGACCGCGACACCAAGAAAACGCTCGAGGTCCTACAGCGATTGGGAGCGGTGACCCTCCGGGGTGAATCGGCTGAGCTGACCGAACTCGGCAGGTCGGGTATGCGACGGATCTTGGGCGAGCCGGAAGCCGGAGATCCGATCTACCAGGCGAAAATCACTTTGCTGGAAATCGAGGGTCTCCCGGTGTGGCGACGGGTGGTGGTTCCGGCGGCCATCCCGCTCGACCGGCTGCACATCGTCATCCAGGCCGCGATGGGCTGGGAGAACTACCACCTGCACTACTTCCTCGATGGAAAGACCTACTACGGCGAGGCCGAGCCTGAACTGCAGTACCGCGACGAACGGAAAGTGCGGCTGGACGACCTGGTGAAGCCCGGCGGCCGCCTCTTGTACAACTACGACTTCGGCGACAGCTGGGACCACGAGATTCTCATCGAGGAAGCCACGGTCGCCACGTCCGATGAGCGTTATCCGCGCTGTGTCGCGGGCGAAGGGGCTTGCCCGCCGGAGGACGTCGGCGGAACGGGAGGGTACGCCCGGCTGATCCAGATCCTCGGCGATCCCGGCCACAAGGAACACCGAGACGTAGTCGACTGGCTCGGTCTCGACGACCCGGACCAATTCGACCCTGCGCACTTCAATCTCGACGAGACCAACCAGCGCCTCGCCGCGCGCCGATAGACTTGCCCACATGCTCGGCTTGGACAAGTTCGACCTCGGGGCCATCGCGATGGCCCTGCAGGACCAGACCGACTACGAGCACTTTCACCTGGTCGACCCGCGGACCGGCGAGATGGGCTTGTGGACACAAGACGGCGGGATCGACGGCCGGACTCCCATCGACCTCGACGACGTGGATCTGATCGTCATCGAGCCTTTGCCATCCTCTGTCTGGTTCCAGGACATGGCCGACTTCACGGCGGGTATCGGCGACGAACGAGCCGGCGAACGGCTATCAAGGACACTCCGCGGCAAGGGTGCCTTCCGCCGTTTCAGGAACGAGTTGCACGACCGATACCCCCACCTTGTTCCCGTCTGGAACTCCTTCAGCGACAACCGCGCAAAGCTTCGCGCGGTTGAGTGGCTCGCCGACAACGCACTCGCCGCCGAGGGCAGCGCTGACCGGTTCGCCGCGGAGCATCCGGGTCCCGACCTGCCCTGAAGCCGGGCTCAGGGCAGGTCAGGGCACGATCAGCGCTCGCCGAGCTGCCATTCCGGCCGCACGTAGTGGCAGGTGTAGCCGTTCGGGATGCGCTCCAGGTAGTCCTGGTGCTCCGGTTCGGCCTCCCAGAAGTCACCGGCCTGGGTCACCTCGGTGACCACCTTGCCCGGCCATTTGCCCGAGGCGTCGACGTCGGCGATCGTCTGTTCGGCGACCTGCTTCTGCTTGTCGTCGGTGTAGAAGATCGCCGACCGGTAGCTCGTGCCGATGTCGTTGCCCTGGCGGTTGCGGGTCGTCGGATCGTGGATCTGGAAGAAGAACTCCAGGATCTGCCGGTACGACAGCTGCGCCGGGTCGAAGACGATCTCGATGCCTTCGGCGTGGGAGCCGTGGTTGCGGTAGGTCGCGTTCGGCACGTCGCCGCCGGTGTAGCCGACCCTGGTGGAGACGACCCCGGGGTGCCGGCGGAACAGGTCCTGCATGCCCCAGAAACAGCCGCCCGCGAGAACAGCCTTTTCCGTCACTGTAGATCTCCTTCGGTCGTTGACACCCAGTACAACGTGTCGCACCGCCCCTGTCATCCCCGTCCGAGTGTGACGGAACGCTTACGTCCACCGTGCGTCTCACGTTAGGTGAAAACCCTGCTCGCGGTCCTCGTCCTCCTCCTGGCCGGCTGCGCGACGACACACCAAGCAGCCCCGACCCCGGAGGACGCCTTCCGGTTCGGCGGGATCTCGATGCCCGCCAGCGGCAAGGTGCTGGAGACACAGCACGACCGCGGCATCGACTCGAGGTACGTCGTCGTCCTCACCCTTCCGGCGGAGGACGTGCCCAAGTTGCTCGAGGCATCCAACTTCGCTCCCGGAGTGATGAACGACGACCGGCTCGTCGACGGCCGCCGCGTGGTCCGCAAGGTCACCGTCGAGGGGACCACGGTGCGCCTTGAGATGTTCACGACGTGAGCACTCAGCGTGAAAAAGATGGGCCGTTCGGACTCGCCTGGGTGACCCCCTAACGTGTAGCTCCACGCACCATCCGCCGGAGGACGCATGGATCCGTTCCGTGTACCGCCCGAACTGTTCCGTTTCACCGACGGCAGCAGATCCGGGCTCGCACTGGCGATCCTGCACGCCTTCGGTGAGGCGAACGAGCGGCTCGAGACGGCGCTCGGGATCGACGACGTCCGCACGAGGCTGCGGGAAGTCGGCTGGCTGGAGACGCTGGACGACGAAGACCTCGTCAAGGCGCTGGACCAGCTGAAGGGCCAGGGCCACCTCGACGTCGTCCAGAGCCACGCGGGCGACTACCGGACGGCGTCGGAGTACGAGCGCCGCAACCTCCAGTACTCGCTGACCCGCCAGGGCGAAGCGGCGTACGCGGGGGTGGTCCGCGCGAACGAGGTGCTCAACGCGTCCGGGGCGCTCCAGACGGCGACGCTCGAAGCGCTGGGTGAGCGGCTCGGCGAGCTCGCGAAGCAGCTCGAAGACGGCACGGACCGGCGCGTGTTCAGCACGCTCACCGAAGTCGAGAGCCACCTCGAAGCGTTCCGCGACAACACGAAGCGCTTCAACGGCGACCTCCAGCGCCTCCTGCACGCCGAAGCCGACCTCGCGACGTTCCACGAGGTCAAGGCGGCCACGGTCACGTATCTGCAGGGGTTCCTGAACGACCTGGAACATCACGCGCACACGATCGCCACCCGGATCAAGGAGATCGACGACCACGGCGTCGAGCGGGTGCACCGGCGGGCACTCAACGGAGCGTCGCTGCCGAACCCCGACCCGCGCTGGCTCGACGTACGCAAGGCGCGGTGGGACGGCCTCCGCGCGTGGTTCCTGCCCGAGGACGGGGCGACGCCGCGGGTCGAGGACCTTCATCGCCTCGCGCGGCGCGCGATCATCACACTTCTCCAGGTCCTTGACCGGATCACCGAATCGCGGCGGCGCGCGAGCAGCGCGGTCGCCGATTTCCGCGAGCTGGCGCGGTGGTTCACCGTCGTCCCGGCACAGGAGGACCTGCATCGCCTGTGGTCCACGATGTTCGGGCTGAGTTCCGCTCGGCACGCGCACCTCGCCCACGCGGATCCGGAAGTGGTCAGCACGACGGCGTCGTGGCTCGACGCGCCGCCGGTCGAGGTGTCGGAACTGCTTCGCTCCGCGGGCCGCACCGAGCGGTTCACCAGGACCGGCCGGGTGCGCGACGTCAGCGCGATCAGAGCCGCGAGAGCCGAAAAAGCCCTGCAGGAACGCGCCGAACTCGAAGCGGCGTGGAACATGCTCGACACCGGCGGCGTCGTGCGGCTTTCGGCGTTCGAGAAGCTCGACCACAGCGTCTTCGAGCGGCTGCTCGACCTGCTGGGGCAAGCGCTGGGCAGTGCCGTCGGCGCGGACGGCACCCGGCGGAGCACCACGTCCGACGGACAGATCGAGATCGTCCTGCGGCCGCCACAGACCGGCGCGGTCGCCCGCTTGACCACCACGAGCGGTGTCTTCCGGGGCCCCGACTACGAGATCGAGATCAGTACGGCCGGAGGCGGTGCGTGAGCCTCACCAACCAACTGGTCATCGCGGAACGCGAAGAGGTCGCGCGCGGGATCCGCGCACTGCTGGCCACCCCGCTGATCGGCGAGCGCGGCTCCCCCGAGACCTTCGACCTCATCCGGCGCCGCCGCGAGCCCATCCGGCAGTGGTTCGACTACTACTGCGGCTGGACGCTCACCGTCGAACCGCGGCTCGGCTACGCCCGGCTGGTCAAGGTCCGCGCGGCCACCGATCCCACGCGTCCGGCGCGACGGCTGCGCTCCGGGCGCGCCGCGTTCGACCGCCGCCGCTACGTCCTGTTGTGCGTGGTGGCCGCCGAACTGCTGACCGTGCCGGTGACCACCATCGGCCTGCTCGCCGGCCGCGTCGCGCAGGCGAGCGCCGCCGACGATCTCGTCACCGCCTTCGACGTCGCCACCAGGGCGGAGCGTCTCGCGTTCGTGGACGTCCTCAAGCTCCTGGAGTCCTACGGCGTCCTCGAAGCCGCCGACGGCGACCCGGAGTCCTTTGTGGACGATCCGGCGGCGAAGGTGCTGTTCCGGGTGGACGCGACCCTGTTGCTGCGGATGCTCGCCGCGCCGGTCGGGCCGTCGCAGCTGGCCGTGCCCGCCGACGACGTCGCGCTGCGGTTCGAGGAACTGCTGGAGGCGGTGTCGCACGAGCAGCGCTACGGCCTCTCGTCGGGCCGCCACGAGGACACGCCGAGCGCGTCGGACGTCCAGCGGAACCTGTGGCTCCGGCACACGGTCTTCCGCCGTCTCGTCGACGACCCGGTGCTGTACTTCGCCGAGCTGACCGCGGAAGAGCGCGCGTACCTCGGCACGCCTACCGGGCGCCAGCTGCTGCGGCGAGCCGCGGAGCAGGGCGGTTTCGTCCTCGAAGAACGCGCGGAGGGCGTGCTGCTCGTCGACGTCGACGGGCTGGCCACCGACGAGCGGTTCCCGGACGACGGCAGCAACGCCAAGGTCGCCGCGCTCCTGCTGCTCGACGCGCTGGACGAGCCGCGGACCACCGATTACCTGCGCAATGCCACCGCCAAGCTGCTGAAACGCTTCCCGCGCTGGGCCAAGACGTACCGGGGCAAGGACGGTGTGCGGCGGCTGACCGTCGACGCGCTCGCCGTGCTGACCGGCTTCGGCCTGATCCGCACCGAAGCCGAACTCGTCCGGCCGCTCCCGGCCGCCGCGAGGTACACCGACCGCACCGAGGAGGCGCCGTGACCGTGACGAGGTGGATTCCCTCCCGTGCGGGCATTCTCAACATCTGGCGCTACTACGACGAGATCTTCGAGTTCCACGACGGGCGCCTGCTGTTGCGCGGCCCCAACGGGAGCGGGAAGTCCAAGGCGCTGGAACTGCTGCTGCCGTTCCTGTTCGACGCGAGCCTGCGCGCCAACCGGCTGTCGACCTTCGGCACCAGCGAACGCAGCATGCACTGGAACCTGATGGGCGAAGGCGCTTCGGGCGCCACCCGCGTCGGGTACGTCTGGCTCGAATTCGGCATGGCGGGCGAGAAGTGGTTCACCTGCGGCGCGCGGCTTCAAGCCAGCACGCACACCAGCACGGTGCACGCCGACTTCTTCACCACCGATCTTCGGGTGGGCGACGGCTTGCCGCTGGTCAACGAGGCCGGCCAGCCGCTGACCAAGAACGCGCTGGAGGAAGCCCTCGGCGAACACGGGACCGTGCACGACGGCGCGGCCGAGTACCGCGCGGCGATCCGCGCGAAACTGTTCCCCACCTTGAGCGAACAGCGGTACGACGCGCTGATCACCGCGTTGCTCCAGCTGCGGATGCCCAAGCTCTCGCAGCGGCTCGACCCGAGCCTGCTGTCCAATCTGCTCTCCCGCGCGCTTCCGCCGTTGGGGCAGCAGGAGATCGCCGAGCTCGCCGAGGGTTTCGAACGGCTCGACGCGCAGCGCGAACGGCTGGGCTCACTGGAGACCGAGGTCGACGCGACCCGCGCACTCGCCGCGCGGCAGAGGACCTACGCCCAGCGTGTGCTGCGCGCGGGCGCCGCGAACCTCATCGCCGCGACCACCGAGCTCGACGAGCTCGCCGCGGCCGCCCGCCGTTCGGCCGAGGAGCACGACGAGGTCGCCGCGAAGAAGGAAGCCGCCGAGGAACGGGCGGCGAAGCTCGAAAAGGACGTCGAAGAGACCGAAGCCCGCCTCGCCGGGCTGACCGAATCCGAGTCGTACCGCAAGGGCCAGGAGCTCGACAAGCTGCGGCAACGGACCTTGTCCACGCGCGAAAAAGCGGAGGCACTGCGCGCGGACGCGGACCGGCTCCGTGCCGAGGCGGACGCCGACGAGGAGCGTTCGCGGGCGGCGAAGCAGGTCGCGAAACGGCAGGCCGACCTCGTGCGCTCGCTGGAGACCGAGGTCCGTGCCGCCGCGACCCGCGCGAACCTGGCCGGGGTGCACGACGAACTCGTCGCCGGGCTGAACGAACCGGCCCGGCTCCGTCCGCTGCTGCAGGCCGCCGTCCGCGGCAAGCGCGACCAGGTCGAAACGCTCGGCCGGGCGCTGGACAAGCACGAACTCGCGGTCGGACGGCGGCACCGGGCCGAGGCGGATCTCGACCGCGCGCGGTCGGATTTCTCGGCCGCGCAGGAGCGGCTGGACCTCACGACGGCGACGCGGGAACTCGCGCTGAGCGATCTGCGCACCCGGCTCGCCGAATGGGCGATCGGCTGCCGCGAGCTGCGGTTCCCCGACGTGGAAGCGGTCGTCCGGGAGGCCGAGGCGGAGGTCGCGCTGCTGGGCAGGCTCGGCGTCGTCGCCGAGACCGTGCTCGAAGACATCATCCGGCGGGAGGCGGCGACCGGTGCCGCGCTGGCCACCGCGCGCGCCGAGCACGACGGGCTCCTCGTCGAGGCGGGCGTGCTCGAAACGGAGGACGTCCTCGCGCCCGAGCCGCCGCGCACCCGCACGACGGACCGCGCCGAGATGAGCGGCGCGCCGCTGTGGCGCCTGGTCGATTTCGCGGGCTCGGTCCCGGAAAGCGCCCGGGCCGGGATCGAGGCCGCGCTCGAAGGCGCCGGCCTGCTGGACGCCTGGGTGAACTCCCACGGCGTCGTCGATGGACACGACGTGCTCGCGGAGACCGGGACGCTGCCGGTGGCCACCGGCCGTTCACTCGCCGACGTCCTCGTACCCGAACCCGACGCGGAGCTTTCCCCGGCGAAGATCCGCCGGATCCTGGAAGTGATCGCCTTCGACGACACACTCCCCGCCGGACCCGCCGCGATCGGCGCGGACGGCGGCTGGCGGATGGGGGGCCTGTCGGGCAGCTGGGCGAAGGACGCCCCGGCATATATCGGCGGTTCCGCGCGCCTGCGCGCCAGGGAGCGCCGGATCGCCGGACTGCGGGACAAGATCTCCCTCCGGGAGAAGACCATCGCCGAGCTGGAGGGCGAACTGGCCGCGCTGCGCGGCAGGCGCGAGCTGATCAAGATCGAACGCGCCGCCCGCCCCAGCCACGAAGATCTCCTTGCCGCCACGGGAGAACTGAACGCGGCCGAGGCCGAGCTGACCGCCGCCGACGCCGCCGTCCGGCATCTGGAGACCGCCGTCTCCGCGCTGGAGATCGAGGCC
Organism: Amycolatopsis sp. NPDC043889; assembly: GCF_056435645.1. Lineage (NCBI taxonomy): Bacteria > Bacillati > Actinomycetota > Actinomycetes > Pseudonocardiales > Pseudonocardiaceae > Amycolatopsis > Amycolatopsis sp. NPDC043889. The sequence goes on along the minus strand of NZ_JBWKEC010000004.1, from coordinate 196,342 downwards.
AAGACGGCGCTGCACGAGCTGACCGCCCAGGCCTCGGAGAGCGGGCTCCCGACCGAACGCGCGCTCCTGGCCGCGCTCGCCACGGCCCTGCGCACCTACTCCGACCAGGGCGAGAATTGGTTGTACGAGCACGGGAACCTGCTCACCGCGACCCAGCGGGCCGAGCTGTGCGCCGAACAGGCGGACCGGTCGGAGGCGAACGCGGCCCGGCGTGAGGACGAGGCTTCCGAAGCGGAGGCCGAACGCGTCAAGCTCACGGCGATGCTCGAAGCGATCGAAGGGACCGCGGGCAGCGGGCAGCGCGAGGTGCTCGCCGAAATCGACGCGCTGCGCACCAAACTGCGTGACCTCGCGGGCGAACTCCGCGCCGCGAACGCCGACGCCAAGGAACTCGCGGTGTCGCTGGGCGCGCTCGGCGTCCGCCGCACGACCGACGCTCGGGCCCGCGAGGACGCCGCCAAGAAACAGGACGCGGCCGCGCACCGGTTCCGGAAGCTCGCGACCGGAGTCTTCCCCGCCGACGGCGGGATCGAGGACCTGCCGAAGTTCCAGGCCACCCTGTCCGCCTCCGACGGGGTGCGGTCGGCGCTCGAAACGGCGCGGCTGGTGGCCGCGGCGTGGCCGTCCGTGCCGCACGCGCCGAGCAACCTCGGCGAGGCGCTGCACCGGCTCTCCGAGGCCGTGCACACCTGCCGGAACACCCTCAGCTCGCGGGCGGAACTCGATCTGGAGACCGACGAGGACGTCCAGATCTTCACCGCCGTCGTCGACGGGCTGCGGGTCGGCGCGACCGAACTGCTGAAGATCCTTTACGCGGAAGCGGAACAGAGCAGGCACGAGATCACCGACCGGGAAAGCGACCTGTTCGACAAGACGCTGACCGGCGACACCCGCCGCCATCTCGCGGCCCGTATCCGGCAGGCCAACGACCTCGTCGACGGCATGAACGCGCGGCTGGAACGCGTGCGGACCGCGTCGAGGGTGGCCGTCCGGCTGGTCTGGCAGGTCTCCCCCGATCTGCCGCCCGGCACCAAGACCGCGCGGGATCTGCTGCTGAAGGATCCGGATCAGCTGACCGCCGAGGATCGCGTGTCCCTGCACAAGTTCTTCCGGGAACGCGTCGAGCAGGCGAAGGCGGACGACACGGCGACCAGCTGGGAACAGCAGCTCGCGCAGGTCTTCGACTACACGTCCTGGCACCGGTTCGTGGTCAAGGTGGACCGCGCGAACGGCGCGGGCTGGCAGCTGCTGACCAAGAAGCTGCACGGCGCGCTTTCCGGAGGGGAGAAGGCGATCGCGCTGCACCTGCCGCTGTTCGCCGCCGTCGCCGCGCATTACCAGGCCGCGCCCGAGGCACCGAGGGTGATCCTGCTCGACGAGGTGTTCGTCGGCGTCGACACGACCAACCGGGGGCAGGTGTTCGGCCTGCTGTCCGAACTCGACCTCGACCTGATGCTGACGTCGGACCACGAATGGTGCACCTACGCCGAACTCGGCGGCGTCGGGATCCACCAGCTCATCACCGGCGGCGACGGTGACGACGCGGTCACCACGGCCCGGTTCACCTGGAACGGTCACGACCTCGCCCCGGCGGGCCATTAGCCTGAGCGGCCCCAAAGCCGGGCGCAGCGGGGTTCTTTCCGCCGTTCGAAGACGGGGAACCGCTCCCGGCTCCGCGATCCGCCCTACGCGTTCCCCGGCAGTTGCCCGCCGAGCCGTCCAGGTTCACCGGCCGGGCGACCGAACTGTCCATTTTGGACCAACTGGTGCCCCGCGCCGGGAGCTACGGCGGCGCGGTGGCGCTCGCGGCCGTCACCGGGTCAAGGACCGGTTCCCGGACGGGCTCACCCGGTTCCTGGCCGCGCTGGACGTCCCCGCCGAACGCCTGCCGTCGGACACCGAGACCGCGTCCGCCTTGTACCGGACGCTGATGACCGATCGGAAAGCGCTGGTGGTGCTGGACAACGCCGTGGACGTCGATCAGGCCCGGCCGCCGCTGCCCGCCGGGCCGGGATGTCCGGTGCTGGTCACCGCCAGGGACCGGATGGGCGGGCTGGTCGCGCTCCACAGCGCCCGGCGGCTCACGCTGGGCATGCTCGAACCCGGCGAGGCGCTGGACCTGCTCGCGCGTGTGCTCGGTTCCGAATGGGTCCGGGCCGAGCTCGAAGCGGCCGCCGAGGTGGCCGGGTTGTGCGCGTATCTGCCGCCGGCACTGAGGATCGCCGCGGCCAACCTCGCCGAAGATCCCGGGAACGGCATCGAGGACTACGCCATCGAGCTGCGCAAGGGCAATCCGCTCGCCGCGCTGACCGTGCCGGGCGACGAGCAGATCGCCGTCCGGACCGCTTTCGACCTTTCCTACGCGGCCTTGCCCGCCGAAACGCGCCGGTTGTTCCGGCTGCTGAGCCTGGTGCCGGGCAACGACATCGGCGTCGAAGCCGTCGAGATCCTGACCGGCGAGGAGCGGGCGGGCCCGATGCTGGACACGCTCGCGAGCGCGCATCTCGTCGAACAGCACGCGCCCGGCCGCTACCACTTCCACGACCTGCTCCGCCGTTATGCCGCCGATCGACTGCGGGATTCCCCGGCGGAGACCCGATCCGCCCGGCGCCGCCTGCACGAGCGGTATCTGCGTGGTGCCGGCCAAGCGGCGAAAATCTTTTACCCGCACATGTTCCGTGTCCCGCTGTCCGTGCCGGACGGCCCGGTTCCCGCCGCGGCGAAGGAGAACGCGGCGGAATGGCTGGAGACCGAACTGGGCAACCTCGTCGTCGTCGTCGAGGACGCGGCGCGGACCGGGCCGCGTCCGGGTGGCCTGGCTGCCGGCCGACGCGCTACGCGGCTAATTCTGGATGTCGTCGCGTCAGGTCGAGTGGCGGGCGGCCGCCGGGGCCGCGCTGGCCGCCGCCGAGGAGGGCGGCGATCTCCGAGCCCGCGTGCCCGCCCGGTTCAGCCTGGCGGATCTGGGTTTCCGCCAAGGGCGGTAGCCGGAGGCCGTCCGGGAGCACACCGGCGCGCTCATGCTCGCCCGGCGGGCCGGGTGGGTGGAGGCGCAGGCCGCGGTGCTGGGCAATCTGGGGCTCGTCCACTGGGAGATGGGGGATCTTTCCGGGGCGGCCGGCCACTACGTCCGGGCGCTGCGCCGGTATCGCGGGATCGGCTCCCGCTACGGGGAGGCGATCAACCTGTCCAACCTCGGGCAGGCGCGACACGCTGGCGGCAGGGTCAGCGAGGCGGCCGGCTTGCTCGCCAAGGCCCTCGCGCTGCATCGAGAGGCGGGGAACCGTGCCGGGGAAGCGGAAACGCTCGGAAGGCTCGCCTCGGTGTACTGCGATCTCGGCCGTCTCACCGACGCGCTCGACCACGCGCGCGAAGGGCTGCGACTAGCGCGGGAGACCGGAGAACCGCGGGATGAGGGCGAGGCGCTCGTCGCGCTCGCGGGCGTGCATCAGCGCGTGGGGCACCGGCAGGCGCTGGCCCTGCTGCGGGAGACCGGCGATCGGTACCCCGAGGTCGACGCGCTCATCGGGCTCGCCACCGCGACCGGCGCCTCGGGCAGGCCCGCCGGGCGCTCGCCCTCGCCGAACGGGCGGGGTATGGCGCGTTGCGGAAACGGGCGGCGGCCGCGGTCGAGTCGATCCTTCGCGCCTAGGCGGTGTCCTGTAAGTCTGTTCGATGGGCTTCGTGATCCAGGTGGTTCCTGGCGGTGCAGGCGGATCGGCCTCGTACCGGGTCGTACTCGGCCGCGTCCACCCGTGCCGTCAGGGACCGCCTGGGCGCGAAGACCGCGAACAAGACTTGCAGGACAGCGCCTAGGCCGCGATGTCGCTGCTGGTGTCGTACCCGCCGGCCGGATGGAACGTGACGACGACCCACGGGTTGACGCCGTGTTCCTCGCCCGCGCTGACCTGGCACGAGAACTCACTCATGTCGAACGCGCTCCACGCCTTGTCCGGCAGTTCTTTGATCGACTCCTCGATCCGGCCGCCCCAGCGACAGGCCGGACTGTGGACTCGCGCCGTCACCGACGGCTCGGCCCAGATGATCGTCCCGCCGTCCGAACACCACGAGAGGTCGAACGTGTAGGTCCACCTCCCCGCCTCTTCGAGCACCACCGGCTTGATGACCTTGACGCCGGAAGCGCATTCCCGGGCCGCTTCCGCCTCGGCCGGCGCGACGATCGTGAGGCCTGCGCAGAGGATCATCGAGCAGGCAAGGACTTTCTTGACCGTCATCGTCCCACTGTTCCGCCGGTTCACCACGCCCGCAAGCCGCCGGACGCCGGATCCAACCGACGTCCAATGCCCGTCCAGTGCCGCCGAATAGCTTGTGCTCGAACAGTTTCCGCTGAGGGGAGTACGGATGAGGGCACGACTCAAGAAGGTCTTGACCGCGGCGGCCACCACGGTGACCCTCGCGGCGGCGCTCGTCGTCGGGACCGCGACCGGCAGCTCGGCGCAAGCGGCCGGGCCGCGGGCGTTCGCGATCTCGTCGGACGGCAAACTGATGGCCACCTTCTACACCCACACACCCCAGGTCCTCGACTGGGTCCGGCTCGTACAGGGGCTCACCTGCGGGGAGACGCGCCTGATCGGGCTCGATTTCCGCGTCCAGAACGGCTTGCTGTACGGCGTGGGCGACAAGGGCTGTATCTACACGATGAAATTCCCGCCCGCGGCACCCGACGTCATCGTCACGAAGGTCTCGCAGCTGAGCGTTCCGTTGTACGGCAAGGAGTTCGGCATTGACTTCGATCCGGCCGCCGACCGGCTCCGGGTGATCAGCGACTACGGCCAGAACCTGCGGCACAATCTCGGCGACCACGTCACGATCGAAGACAGCATCCTGACCACGCCGCCGCGGGAGGGCCGACCAGAGGCGTCACGGCCGCCGCCTACACGAACAACGACCTCAACCCCGACACCGCGACCACGCTGTTCGACATCGGCACGGCTACCGACCAGGTACTCGTCCAGGCGCCCGCCAACGCCGGGTTCCTCAGCCCGACCGGCGCGCTCGGCGTCGACACCGGCCCGATCGCGGGCTTCGACATCTTCAGCGACCTCACCAACGGCAAGACGACCTCGGTGAGCGCGTTCGCCGTCCTCAACCCGGCCGCCGGGCCGTCGACGTTCCACACGGTCGATCTGCTGACCGGCGCGGCGACCAAGGTCGGCGACTTCCCGTTGCCGGGCGGGGATATCGCTGTCGCGCTCGATACCAACTGAGCGGGGAACGCCGCTGTCCGGTGTCCGGTCTTCGGCCGGGCACCGGACAGCGGTGTGTTCGTGCTTTGCCGGAAAACGGCGATGGGGCTGGGTTTCGGTTGCCGGAAATCGGCAACGCCGTAGGACCTTTCGGATGTCGAGGTGCTTGTCGGCTGACGTAACTCATCTATTGGCTCTCACTTGCCCACCCGAGGCTTGGTTGCCGGAAAACGGCAACGGTGTGCGGCGGCTGTGAGAGCGGTCTTGGTTGCCGAAAATCGGTAATGCCATCCGTGTCCGCGGGGTCGGGATTTGTCGGTGGTGGGTCGTATGTTCGTGGGGTGGACACTCACTCCGCGCCCGTGGCGCTTCTGGAAAACATCACTGACCCCGAGGTGCTGGCATCGGTCAACGCTGCTGTCGATTCCTTGGATGACAAGGATGCCGTTGCTGTCGCGCAAGCGGCATCGGCCGGGATCGCGCGGCTGGAAGCGATCCGGTTCCGGGCTGTGGCGCAGCTGAACCGGCACCGCGCCGGTGCTCGTAGTGTCACGCAGGAGGTGGCGTTCGCGTTGTCTGTTGTGGACAATCATGCGGGTGCGATGGTCGCCGCGGCCGACGCGTTGACCACTCGCCTGCCCCGCACTCTGGGCTTGATGGACCAAGGGAAACTCGGCGGGTTCGGGGCGATGAAAGTCGCCGCGGCCACCTCGTGGCTCTCAGACGAGGACGCGCGTGCCGTCGACGCGCTACTGGAGGACCGGATCGCGGACAAGAACCCTGATCAGGTCCGCAAAGCCGCCAATCATGCGGCGAACACGATCGACCCCGAGGGCGCGGACAAGCGGGCCGAGGGGCATCGTGAGGGCCGTCGTCTCACGTTGCGTCACGGCGAGACCGGTGTCGCGTCGATCGAGGTCGAAGACGCCCCAGTCGAGAAGGCGGCCGCCGCTTATCAGCGGATCGATCGTGAAGCGCGAGTCCTGAAAACCGGTGGTGAGACCCGCACTCTGGATCAGCTGCGTGCCGACGTCGCTCTCGATCTCCTCCTGGGCGGCCGGGGTGGTGCGGGTGAGCGCAGTGAGGTGTTTCTGTATATGGATCTGTTCACCTATCTCGGCCTGAACGACGACCCGGCGGAGATGGCCGGGCACGGGTCCCTTCCCGCCGGGTTGGCCCGCCAGATCGCCACCGGCCCGAACACTGTGCTACGGCGGATCATCACCGACCCGCTCTCCGGGCAGGTCCTCGACCTCGGCCGCGGCCGCTATCGGCCGTCAGCGGGTGTGGACGAGTTCGTGCGGGTGCGGGACCGGGAATGCCGAAGACCCGGCTGCCACCGCCCCGCCCAGGCCTGCGACATCGACCACTCGCTGCCGTGGCAGCACGGCGGCCACACCAACGCCGACGAGCTGGTCGACCTCTGCCGCCGCGACCACCGCCTCAAGGACGAACCCGGCTGGACCTACCAGCTCGCCCCCGACGGCACCCTCACCATCACCACCCCCACCGGACAGACCCACGACAGCTCGCCACCGCCACTCCACCAACCCCGACCACCAGCCCCGACTGCTGACGAACCACCACCGTTCTAAGCCATCGCCGGAAAACGGCGACAACCCTGCCCGGGGGCGAGTTCTGCAACCGCGAGGTCGGTCGCCGCACACCCGCCATCAGTCGCGTTGCCGGAAAAAGGCAACGGCCTGCCCGCGCGATGACGAGTTCTCCAGGCACCGAGTTGTCGCCTTAAACCCGCCAACACTCGTCACATAGCCAAAACACGGCGACGGCTCGTTCACGCCCCCGAGGGTTCTCCAGGTACGCACTCACCAGCCGCAACCGCGTTGCCGAAAAACGGAGACGGCCCTCCAAGCCCCTGACTCGAGTCACAGCCGAGCCGCCACAGCCTTGCCGACAAACGGCACGCCCCCCATGCGACAGCGAGTTCTCCAGCTGCCACGCACCCAGCCCATAGCCGAAAACCGACCACGCCCTCCCCTTGCAAGAGGCCCAAGAGACCAACTCCACCCACGGTCTGAGCCCGAAGACCGGACCGTGATCCGATCCGCGCCACCACCACACACGGAAGGCTCACCGGGTATGGAAACCGACTACGTCTTCCCCGGCCGCCGCGTCGCCGCGGTCTCGATGGTCCTCGGACCGGTCCTGCTGCTCACCGGGACGCTGCTGCGGTCGCGCTTCGACTTCTTCTTCCCGAGCCAGCTCAAGGCGATGAGCGACCATCCCGCGCTGATGACCGCCGCGTACACGTGTTTCCTGGCAGGCAATGTCGTGCTGTGGCCCGCGATCGTCGCGCTCGCCACGAAGATCGGCCGCACCAGGCCGGCGTTGGCCGCCTGGGGTGGCCTGTTCGTCCTTTGTGGACTCTTCGAGCGGACCTTTCACGCCGGGATCGACCAGGCGGCGCTGGGACTCACCGAACGCCGTGGCTCCGGGTTCGCCGAGAGCGTGGTCAGCGAGTCGTATCAGGACCTGCATCTGTTCAGTTTTCTGTCGTTCACGATCATGTTCGGCTGGTACGTGCTCGCCTTCGCCGCTTATCGGGCGAAAGTGCTCGGCGTCGTCGGGTCGATCGGACTGGCGACGATGGGGCTTCTGCCACTCGGCGTTCTGAAAGGGACCGAATTCGTTTCGATCATCGGCACCGCCGGGCTTTGTGTCGCGTTGGTTCCGGCCGGTATCCGGGCATTACTGGAAAGTCCCAAACCGAGCCGCCGCACGATGGTGCTCACGGCGATCGCCGTTCCGGTTCTGGGCGCGCTCGCCTTCGCGAGCGCACTGGGCTGAACTCAGGCCAGCCGCGCGGACGTTTTCCCTTTTCTGTCACCGGATTCGTGTTCGCGCCCCGCCGGTAGACAGCTCATCAGCAGTACGACACCGACCGCCCCGAGAAGCATGTGCCCGGCGAGGATGCACAGCCCACAGAATCCGATCCACAATGAGATCTTCATTCTCAGAGGGTAGTGCCGTTCCCGGGAGCGGGGCCCGAACTTGGGAAAGACTTAAGGTCTCCTTTGGGCAAAGGGTCCGTCCGGAGTACGCGCGTAATACACCACCAGTGACACCGTCGCGGCGAGGAACACCACCTGCATCAGGCTCCGCGGCACCAGCTCGTCCATCGTCGAAGTCACCGGCCCGTGCAGTGCCTTGTACACATTCGCCGGGAACATCCCCAGCAGCAGGAGAGTCAGCCCGGCGGACGCCCACGGCGCCGTGCGCGACCACAGCACCCCCGCGGCGCCCGCGAGTTCGAGGACGCCGGTGACGGTCACCAGCAGTCCCGGCGCGGGCAGGGCGGGCGGCACCATCGCGACGAGTTCCTCGCGCATGCCGATGAAGTGCGCGAGACCGGTAGTGACGAACAGCGCCGCGACACCGCCGCGCACCGCGACGGGCCAGGGTTTGAACCGCTGGACGCCGAAGGCGCCCAGCAGGGCCAACGTCGCCGTGACGGCGATCAGCATCAGTACGGGTGCGAGACCGGGATCCATGACCATGCCTTCCGAGCAGTGAATCTTTCCACTGACAAGATGCGCGATTGCGGGCCATCTTGTCAATGACTAGATTCGTGGTCATGAGTCCGTACCACCACGGCGACCTCCGCCGGGCCGTGCTCGACGCCGCCGTCGCGGCCATCACCGAACACGGCCCCGCGGGGATCAGCCTCCGCGACCTCGCCCGGCGCGCGGGCGTCTCGCACGCCGGGCCGGTCCACCATTTCGGTGACAAGGCCGGGGTGCTGACCGCGCTGGCCGCCGAGGGATTCGACCTGCTCGCGGACGCGCTGGCGGCCGAGAGCGATCGGGATTTCGTCGAGGTCGGGGTGGCTTACGTGCGCTTCGCGATCGAGCATCGCGCGCATTTCGAGGTGATGTTCCGCCCCGAACTCCACCGCGAGGACGACGCGGCGCTGGCCGCCGCCCGTGACCGCGCCGGAGCCCTGCTGACCAGCGGCGCGGCGTCGGTCAGCGACGACGCGATGGCTGGGGTCGCCGCGTGGTCGCTGATGCACGGCTTCGCGAACCTCTGGCTCACCGGCGCGCTTCGTGCCGAGCACCTCGAGGATCCGGACACCGCCGCCCGCGCGATCGCCCGGATCCTGTTCCCGTGATCAGACCTGCGCGGTGGGCATCACGGTGACCTGCTGAAGGTTCACCCGAGCCGGGAGCGAGGTCAGGAACGCCACGGTCTCGGCGATGTCCTCGGGCTTCAGCCAGGTCAGCGACTCGCGTGCGCCGTCCAGCCACCGCAGAGCGCCGGCGTCGGTGACATGGCCCTGCAGTTCGGTCTCGACCAGCCCCGGCTCGATCGCCGCGACCCGCACACCCTTCGGCCCGAGGTCGGCGCGAAGGTTCTTCGACAAGTGCGTCACGTACGCCTTCGAGGCGACGTACACGGCGAAGGACGGGAAGACGGCCTGCGCGCCGATGGACGAGGTGTTCACCAGGTCCGCGACGCCCTTCTCGGCCGCCGAAGCGACGAGATGCGGGACGAACGCGCCGATCGCGTTCATCAGGCCCGTCATGTTGACGTCGATCATGCGCTGCCAGTCGCCGGTGGCGAGTTCGTCGATCGGCGCGGCCAGCATCACGCCGGCGTTGTTGAACAGGAGGTCCGCGCGGCCCAGCTTCGCCTCGATATCGGCCGCCGCGGCCCGCATCGCCGCGGCGTCGGCGACATTGACGGCAAGCACGAGCGCGGTACCGCCGTCGGCCTCGATCTTCTCGGCCAGTGTCTCCAGCCGGTCCGCCCGGCGGGCGATCAGCGCGACCGCCGCGCCGGAGGCGGCCAGCCGCCGGGCGGCCGCCGCGCCGATTCCGCTGGACGCTCCGGTGACGACGGCGACCCTGTTCGCGTGCGGTGCCGGGGAGTTCGTCATCTGTGTTTCTCCTAAGTGGACTCGTTCTCGGTGATGAGTCCAGGAAACCGGGCCCCGCCAGGAGATGGCACGGTCTGTTCAGCCTGGGTCCGGCAGTACCAGTCAGGGCGTGCACGGAACTGTTACGCGCTCATCGAGTTCCGCGGACACGGACCGGCCAGCGTGATCCGTATGCGAATCCGATCCCTCGCGCTCGCGCTGGCCATGATGACGGCCACCGCGGCCCCCGCGTCGGCCGTCATCGGCGGCACCGAGTCCACCACGCCCTACGACTTCATGGTCTCCCTGCGGTACGACGCACCCCGTCCGGACGGACACCGGTGCGGGGCGGTGCTCATCGCGCCCCAGTGGGCGGTCACCGCGGGCCACTGCGCCAACACCCCGACCGGCGCGACCGTCGGGGTCCCTCGTGGCTGGAAGGTCCGCGTCGGCTCGCTCGACACCACCAGCGGCGGTGAGGTCACCGACGTCGACAAGTTCTATCGGCGCCACAACACCTACGACCCGGCCGGCGAGGACATCGCGGTCCTGCACCTGCGAAACGCCGTGCGAGCCACACCCGTCCGGCTCGCCGGGGCCACACCCGCCGTCGGTACCCCGGTCCGCATCCTCGGCTGGGGCGCGGCCGCGACCGGCTGCGACGACTTCAAGGACCCGAAGTGCTTTCCCAGCAAGCTGCGCGAAGCGGACACCGAGGTCGTGCCGCTCGATCGGTGCTGGGACGACGACGGGCACACCTTGCCGTTGTGCGTCGGCCGCGCCGATCCTCCGGTCGGGCCGGGAACGACGGACTCCGGCGGGCCCGCCCTGATTCGTTCGGGTGACGGCTGGGCCTTGGCCGGGACGGTGATCGGCGCCGGGATCAGGGGTGCCGATTTTCCCGGCATGTACACCGACGTCTCGAAGAATGCCGCGTGGATCAACGGCATCGTGACCGGGACCGCCGTTCCCCCGGACTCCCCGGTCCCGAACGTGGAGGGCACGGCCGAGGTGGGTAACTGCAAGGGAGCGGTGGTGCGCGCCGCCACCGCGCGTCCCGAAGACCCGGCGCTGGCGCTGACCAACGGCCATTGCGTGCCGAGCGGGCGGCCCGCCCCGGGAAAAGCCCTGGTCGACCGGCCCGCCGACCTGCCCCGTCCGGTCACGATCGCCGACCGGGAGGGCTATCCGAAGACCAGCGCCCGCGCCACCCGGCTGGTCTACGCGACGATGACCGGCACCGACATCGCGCTGTACCGGCTGGACAAGACCTACGCCCAGCTGGCCAGGGAGGGCGCGAAGGTCTTCCGGCTGACAACCAAGCCGATGCGCGCCGGTGACCGGCTCCTCATGGCCTACTCGAGCAGCCGTCCGAACTGCACGGTGGAGGCCGTCGTGCCGCACCTGCGCGAAGCCGGCTACCAGCAGGACGACGCGGTCCGCTACGCGCCGAGCGACACCTGTGTGAGCATGCCCGGCCACTCCGGCTCCGTGCTGCTGTCCCGCGACGGGAACACGGTCATGGGCATCAACAACACCCACAACCGTGACGGCGAGCGCTGCACCGAAAGCAACCCCTGCGAGGTCGGCCGGGACGGGACCGTGAAGGCACTGAAGGGCCGCAGTTACGGCCAGCAAGTCCATCGGATCGCGGCCTGTCTGACCAAGGGATCCCGGATCGACCTGCGACGATGTGCCCGCGAAAAATAATTCCCACCGGCTGTCGAATCGACGGGACGCTCTTCGTGTAGGTGATGACAAGCCGCTCCGACTTCAGGAGGACGCCATGACCCAGTACCTGATCAGCCTGTACCAGCCCGACGGTCCCGTCCCGCCGCCGGAGTTCCTGGAGCCGATCGCGCGCAAGATCCAGGCGCTCGACGACGAGATGAAGGCCGCGGGTGTCTGGGTCTTCGCCGGCGGCCTGCACCCGCCGACCACGGCGACCGTACTGCGCGCCAAGGAGAACGGCGAGATCACGATGACCGACGGCCCGTACGTCGAGGGCAAGGAACACCTCGGTGGGTTCACCATCATCGAGGCGCCGGATCTGGACGCCGCGCTCGAATGGGGCCGCCGGGTCACCGAGATCACCTACCTCCCGGTCGAGGTCCGGCCGTTCCAGGGCGACGAAGGTCCTTCGTGCGTGTGACCACCGAGGACATCGGACGCGTCTTCACCGAGGAGTACGGCCGTGCCGTGGCCGTACTGGTCCGGGTCTTCGGCAGTATCGACATCGCCGAGGAAGCCGTCCAAGACGCCTTCGCCGAAGCGGTGGACCGCTGGCCGTCCAGCGGTCCACCGCCGAGCCCCGCGGGCTGGATCATCACGACCGCCCGCAACAAGGCCATCGACCGGTTGCGCCGGGAAGCCGCGCGCGACGACAAACACGCCCAGGCCGCGCTGATCAGCGCGGGCGACGAGCCGGTGGAGGAGGGTCCCGTGCGTGACGACCGTTTGCGGCTGATCTTCACCTGCTGCCACCCCGCGCTGGCCATCACCGCGCAGGTCGCGCTGACGCTGAAACTGCTGGGCGGGCTGACCACCGGCGAAATCGCGCACGCGTTCTTCGTCCCCGAAACGACGATGGCGCAACGGCTGGTCCGGGCGAAGGGCAAGATCCGCGCCGCGAAGATCCCGTACCGCGTCCCGGACGACGCCGATCTGCCGGACCGGCTGCGTTCGGTGCTCGCCGTGATCTACCTCGTGTTCAACGAGGGGTACACGGCCACTTCGGGCGAACGGCTGGTCCGGGAGGACCTGTGCGCGGAGGCGATCCGGCTCGGCAGGCTGCTGACCGCTCTCATGCCCGACGAACCGGAGGCCACCGGGCTGCTGGCGCTGATGCTGCTCACCGAGTCGCGCCGCGCGGCCCGCACCGGAGCGGACGGCGAAGTCGTGCTGCTGGCGGAGCAGGACCGGTCACGGTGGAACCGCGAGCTGATCACCGAAGGGCAGGCGCTGGTCCGTGCCTGCCTGCGGCGGAACCAGCCGGGTCCGTACCAGATCCAGGCGGCGATCAACGCCGTCCACAGCGACGCCGCCGACGCGGCGAGCACGGACTGGTCGCAGATCGTCCAGCTGTACGACCTGCTGCTGGCGGCGAATCCGACGCCGATCGTCGCGCTCAACCGGGCCGTCGCGGTCGCCGAAGTGGAGGGTCCCGATGCGGCCCTCGCCGTGATCGACGGCCTCGGACTGGGCGAATACCACCTGTACCACGCCATCCGCGCGGATCTGCTGCACCGCCTCGGCCGGCCGGAGGAGTCGGCGCGGGCCTACGAAGCCGCGATCGCGCGAGCGGAGAACAGCGCCGAACGGCGGCTGCTGGAACGAAAACTGGCCACGGTCAGTCCGTGATCAGCCGCGCCGGGCCGGGTCCCTTGGCGGCGAGGACGTCACCGGGGTTCACCAGCACGCACTGGTCGAAGGACAGGCAGCCGCAGCCGATGCATTCGGTGAACCGGTCCCGCATGCACTCCAGCTGCTCGATGCGCTTGTTCAGTTCGGCGCTCCAGCACTGGGAAGCCCGCTGCCAGAACGCCTGGTCCGGCGCGGTGCCCTCCGGCAGGAAATCGAGCACTCCGCCGATCACCTCCAGCGGGATGCCGAGGTGGTGCGACGCGCGGATGAACGCGACCACGCGGAGCGCGCTGCGGGGGTAGCGGCGCTGGTTCCCGCTGGTCCGCCTGCTGCTGATGAGGCCCTGACGTTCGTAGAACCGCAGGGCGGAGGTGGCGACGCCGCTGCGCCGGGACAGCTCCCCGATGGTGAGTTCGGACGGCAGTTCGGACATGGCGACGATCCTACCTTGACTTAAACCCTTGTTTAAGTTTCATGCTGGAGGCATGACAGCACAGGGGACCTCCGAAATGACCATCCACAACGGACATTGGCCGACACCGGACGATTCGACGGTCGTGGTGGCACGGGAATGGCCGGACGCCGACGCGGCGCGCGCGGCGTTCAAAAGCCGCGAAGGACTTGTTTCCTTCACCGCATACGAGGGCATCGACCACGACGGCGCCTTCACTTACGAGCAGTGGACCAGCGAAGAAGCCATCCAGAACCTGGACGGCGCGCCCGTGTTCCGCCTCTACCGCGGCCACCGCGGCGAAGGAGCGCCAGGCTGCCTCGTGATCGTCTCGGTCGAGTTCGAAGGACCCGACGAGCGGCGGCAACGCGACTGGATCGACCTCGTCTTCGAAGCGCTGGCGTCCGAACCCGCGCACCCCAAAGGCGGGATCTCGGGGTTCTTCCACGTGAGCACCGACGGGACCAGGGTGCTGAACTACGCCGAATGGACCAGCGCCGACGCCCACCGCGCCGCGCTCGCGGCCCCTGGCGCCGACGGCATCGGGACGACGGACGCGTGGAAGAAGGTGCAGACCTACCCGGGGATGTCGGGCGGGTCGGTCAAGCGGTACCGCCCGATCTTCTCGGCGGTGGCGGCATGAAGCCGATCCTGGTCGCCGGCGCGACGGGCAACGTCGGCTCGCAAGTGGTCGCCCAGCTGCGGGCGCGGAACCTCCCGGTCCGGGCGCTGAGCCGGAACCCGCCCGCCGACGGCGTCCGCGGTGACCTGGCGAAACCGGAAACGATCGCGCCGGCGCTCGACGGCGTCGACACGGTGTTCCTTATGCTCGCCGGCCCCGCCGAGGCACTGGCGCCCACGGTGTCGCTGCTCGGGGAACGGGTGAAGCGCGTGGTGTTCCTTTCCTCGGGCGCCGTCGACGATTCGCTGGCGGAGCAGGACAACGCCATCGGCGCCTGGCATCGCGCCGTCGAGGAGGCGATCGAAGCCGCCGGCCTGGAATGGACTTTCCTGCGACCGCACGGATTCGCGACCAACACCCTCGGCTGGGCGCCGTCGATCCGCGCGGACGGCGTCGTCCGCGGCGCGTACGGCGAGGCGTCGATGCCGCTGATCCACGAGAAGGACATCGCCGCGGTGGCCGTCGAAGCACTGACCGGCGACGGGCACACGGGGGCGAAGTACACGCTCACCGGCACACGGCCGATGACGCAGGCCGAACAGGTCCGGATCATCGGCGAGGCCGCGGGCCGTCCGGCGCGCTGGGAGGAGATCCCGCTCGAAGAAGCGCGTGCCGCCCTGCTCACGAAAATGCCGGACTTCATCGTCGACACGATGCTGGCCGGGTTCCAGGGACTGGTGACGAAACCGGGCGAGGTCACCTCGACCGTCCAGGACGTCACCGGCAGGCCGGGGCTGGACTTCGAGGTCTGGGCGGCCGACCACGCCGCCGCGTTCCGGTAGAGTCGGGTCCGTGTCGACACCGGTTCATGCCGCGGTGGTCCACTAGCCGCCGTTCCTGACCTTGTCCCCCGACGAGCCACGCCCGCGGGGTCTCTTCGCCGCGGGCGGATCCAGGAACGGAAACCATGAACCCCCTGTCCACAAAGGACGGTGGGCGGCGCTGGCTGACCACCGTCGGCACGAAAATGCCCCGGCCCGTCGTCGCCGTCGACGATCGCATCACCGCCGACGAGGCGTTCCGGCTCGCCGCGTGCGGCACCGGTCTCGCCTGGCACGGCGACTTCCCGGGCGCGGAACCTCCTCGCCGCGTTGTCCCGCCGTTGCGGTATCGCGGCTGGGAAACCTTTTCAGGAGCAGCGGGACCATCGGTCACGCCGGGCGCGGATCCTCGGCAGGCTGCTGGTCCCGCTGGACCCCGGCCACGTCCTGCCGTTGCGCCGCGGGCCGGACGTGCGCGAGGCCTGCGCCGAGGTCTTCGGACCTTCCGAGACCGCGTCGCTGGTGTCCTTGCGTGAGCTGCTGGGCGTCGTCGGCGCGCACGAATGGCGGGTGAAGGGCGTCGAAATCCCGTCGCTCGGCGCGAAAATCCATCCGCACCACGGGGTCTTCTCCCCCGTCCGCGGCGAGTACGTCGATCTGGTGGCGAGAACTCCGTTGCCCGCCAAGCAACTGGTGTTCGACATCGGCACCGGCACCGGCGTGCTCGCCGCGGTCCTCGCACGTCGAGGGGTCGAGCGCGTGGTGGCGACGGACAACGAGCCGCGCGCCGCTGGTCGTCTGCAATCCGCCTTGGTTGCCGTCCCGCGCGCACACCTCGCTAGAACGCGCCGTCTACGACCCGGGAAGCAGGATGCTCAAGGCGTTCCTCGACCGGCTGCCCCCGGCATCTCGAACCCGGCGGGGAGGCGTGGCTGATCCTCGAACTGCTGGGCCTGCGCACACGCGAAGAACTCCTCGGCGCTTTCGAGCGGTCCGGCCTCGAAGTCCGGGGCCGGGAGGACATCCGGCCGCGGCATCCGCGGGCCAACGCGAAGGAGGTCACGACGCGGTGGCGGCTCACAACCCGAGCAGCGCCCGTGCCTGACTGATGAACACGCGGGCGGCGGGGCTGACCGGCCCCTCCGTCCGCCAGGCCAGCGCCAGTTTCGCCCGCAGCCCGGCGGGCCGCGTGATCTCCATGGCGTGCAGTTCCGTGTAGTGCGTCGCCAGCGACATCGGCACCACGGCGACGCCGAGCCCGCGCCCGACCAGTTCGGCGACGACGTTCGGGTCGCCCGCCTCCAGGGTCACCCTCGGCTGGGCGCTGTCGGCGAGGAACGCCGCGTCGACGATCGCGCGCATGCCGGTGCCCTTCGGCAGGCTGACCAGGGAACGGCTTTCCAGCTCCGACAGGGTGATCGTGGCCTGTCCGGTGAGCGGATCCTCCTGCCCGGAGATGACGACGAGCGGCTCGTCGAGGACGACCTCCAGGCCGATCCCCGGCGGCGGTTCGCCGGAGACCCCGATCAGCGCGACGTCGAACCGGCCGTCGGCGACACCCGCGAGCAGGACGTCGGACGTCGCCTCGGCGAGCGTGATGTCGACCGCCGGATGACGCTCGTGGAAACGCGCGAGCAGATCCGGCAGGTTGACCGGGCCACGCGAGGACACCATGCCCATCGCGACCTGGCCGCGGACCAGGCCGGTCAGGTCGTCGACCGCCTGCCGCACCCCGGCGATGGCGGCGAGCGCGGCCCGCGCGTGCGGGAGCGCGGCGGCGCCGACCTCGGTCAGCCGCACCGCCCTGGCCGACCGGTCGAGCAACGGCTGCCCGAGTTCGCGTTCGAGGCGGCGGATCTGGGCGCTGACGCCGGGCTGCGCGACGTGCAGCCGCTCGGCGGCTCGGGTGAAGTTCGCTTCCTCGGCCACCGCGACGAAGTATTCGAGCTGGCGCAGTTCCATAACCGATGATTCTAATTGCCAGACAAACCAGATCTTGGACTTCTGGCCGAATCGGGATCACGCTGATGGCATGACCACGATGCTCCGCTCCGGCGACCCGGATTACGACAACGAACTCGCCGGTTTCCAGACCGCAGTGCCCCGCCGTCCCGACGTCATCGTGCCCGCCGCCTCGGCCGCCGACGTCGTCGAGGCCGTCCGTCACGCCGTCGAGCACGACCTCCCGATCGCCGTCCACTCGACCGGGCACGGCGTCGGCGTCCCGTTCGAAGGTGGCGTCCTCGTCACCACCCACCGCATGACCGGAATCCGGATCGACGAGGGGATCGCACGGGTCGAAGCGGGCGTGCGCTGGGGTGCGGTCATCGAAGCGGCCGCGGAGCACGGGCTCGCGCCGCTGAGCGGCTCCTTCCCCGGCGTCGGCGTCGTCGGCTACACCCTCGGCGGCGGGTTCAGCCTGCTCGGCCGCAAGTACGGCCTGGCGGCCGACCAGGTGACCGCGATCGAGGTGGTGACCGCCGACGGGGAGCTCCGCCGCGCCACCCCGGACACCGAAAGCGACCTGTTCTGGGCGCTCCGCGGCGGCCGCGACAACTTCGGGATCGTCACCGCGCTGGAGTTCCGGCTCGTCCCGGTCACCCGGCTGTACGGCGGCAGCCTGCAATTCGGCACCGAATCGCTGTCCGCGGTGCTCCACGCCTGGCGCGACTGGGCGACGGGGATGCCCCGCGAGATGACGTCGTCGCTGGGCATGGTCCCGATGCCGGATCTGCCGATGGTGCCCGAACCGCTGCGCGGGCAGCACGTCGCGCAGATCCGGGTCGCCTATCTCGGTGACGCCGCCGAGGGCGAGCGCCTCGTCGCCCCGCTGCGCGCCGCCGCCCCCGTCCTGGGTGACACGCTCGCCGAGATCCCGTTCACCGAATCGGGCAAGATCGCGAACGAGCCGCCCTTCCCGCACGGCTACCGCGCCGACAACGCCACCGTGTCCGAACTCAACGACGCGATGCTCGACGCGATCCTCGAACACGCCGGCCCGGACGCCCCGGTGCCGACCGTCGTCCTGCTGGACCTGCTCGGCGGCGCGCTGTCCGACGTGCCCGAGCACCCCGGCGTGGGCTGGGACCGTGAAGCGAGCTTCACCGTCCGCGCGCTGTCCGTCGTGGACGACGCTTCGATCGCCGAGATCCGGAGCGCGCACGCGAAGCTGTTCGACGCGCTGAAGCCCTGGTCGACCGGCAAACTGCTGACCTTCGTCTACGGCGAGAGCGCGGCGGGCGAGGAAGCGTCCAAGGTGTACTCCCCGGCCGATCTGCGGCGGCTCGCCGAGGTCAAGGCGGCCGTCGACCCGGCGAACCGGTTCCGGCTGACACATAACGTCGAACCCGCGCCTGACGCTGGGTGATCTTCGAAACCGCAGGTAGGAGGCCTCGACACGGGGCGAAAGCGCAGCGAGCGGCACCCGTATACTTCCGGGCCGATACCGCCATTAGGGGGCATGCCGTGCGCGCTTTGGACCATGACGAGTTCCTCGCCATGCGTCGGTTCCCCGCGCTCGACGGCCTGCGCGCGATCGCGGCGACCATCGTGATCCTCTACCACTTCGCGGGTCCGAAGTGGAGCTGGCTGTCCGGCTGGGTCGGTGTCTACATCTTCTTCGTGCTGTCCGGTTTCCTGATCACGACGCTGCTGCTGCGTGAACAGGACCGGACCGGCCGGATCTCGCTTTCGGCCTTCTACCTGCGGCGCGTGTTCCGGATCCTGCCGCCGTACCTGGTGATCCTCGGCGGGATCGTCGTGTTCGTGTGGCTGCGCGGGGAGTTCTTCGTCCGCGAGTTCCCGCACGCGCTGAAGTACTACTTGACCTTCTTCAACGAGTTCTTCCCCGCCAGCAGCCCGGACGGCCCGGACAACTTCTTCAGCGGCTCGTGGACGCTGGGCATCGAGGAGAAGTTCTACCTGGTCTGGCCGTTCCTGCTGGTGGTCGCCGGGGCGGCCGGGCTGGCCGCGGCCTGGCGCAAGCTCGCGCTGGCGTTCGCCGCGTTCGCGCTGATGGCCGGGCTGGTGGGGGTCACCAGCGGCTGGGTGCTCAACGGGCCGCAGGTGCCGATCTACCGCTCGACCGTGCACTACGCGATCCTGCTGATCGGCTGCGTGCTGGCGATCGCGATGCACTACCGCCGGTCCTACGCGGTGCTCAAACCGCTGACCCATCCGCTCGCGGCGATCCCGGTGTTCGGCGCTTTCGCCGTGCTGCACGTCAACATGGAAAGCCTGTGGTGGGAGACCGGCAGCAACCTGGGCCTGCTGATCGCCTACGGCCTGCTGTCGGCGATGTTGCTGGTCGTGCTCGTCTCGCCGGGGCCGCTTCGCTGGCTGCTGGCCACGAAGGTGATGCGGTTCGTCGGTGAGCGCTCGTACTCGCTCTACCTGCTGCAGGGCCCGGTGCACTTCGTGGTGGTCGAGGCGATCCCGCCGATGGGCGAGCACCGGATGATCAGCGCGCTGACCGTGTTCGCGGTCGGGCTCGCGATCGCGGACCTGATCCACCGCTGGGTCGAGCAGCCGATGATCCTCACCGGCAAGAAGCTGATCGCGCGCCGCCAGGAGCGCAAGGCACTGCGTGCGGCCGAAGCCGAACTCAAGCGCCCCGCAGCCGTAAAAGCCCCCAGCGGCGCGCGCTGACCTCCCGCGTTTCGTCCTCTGAATGCGGTACTTGCGCCTGCAACTACCGCATTCAGAGGACTAAATGCGAGCGGGTCAGCGGGAGATCGTGACGATCGGGATCACCCGATCGGTCTTCTTCTCGTAGTCGGCGAAGCCCGGCATCAAGCTGACCATCTTCGCGTAGAGACGGTCACGCTCGGCGCGGTCCACGACGGTGGCGGTCGCGTCGAACTTCTCCGTGCCGACCTCGATCGTGACCTTCGGGTTCGCCAGGATGTTGTGGTACCAGGCCGGATTCTTGTCCGACCCGGCGAACGACGCGGCGACGATGTACTTACCGTCCTCCTCCGCGAACGCGAGCGGCGACGTGCGAGGCTCGCCGCTCTTCGCCCCGGTGGTGGTGAGGAGCAGCAGCGAACCACCCTCGAACGGGCCGCCCACCTTCCCCTCGTTCTCGCGGAACTCCTTGATGATGTTCTTGTTCCAGTCGAGCGCTTCGGACAACTTTCCTCCAGTGTCGATCTTCTCGATGCCGAGGCTACTCAGCCTTCACGGGCTTTGCGGCGCTGTTCTTCGGCGCGCTCCCGACACTTGCGAAGGAACTCTTCGTCGTCCTCGGCGCTCGTGGCGGCGAAGCGGCCCGGCCGGTCGTACTCCGGGAACGCCGGCGACTCACGTTCGTAGCGGCCGCGCGGGGCGCGGGCGGCATTCTGCGGACGACCGGCGACCAGCCAGACGATCGAGCCGATCAACGGGACGAGCAGCACCAGCAGCAGCCACATCCCCTTCGGCATGTTGCGGCACGATCCCTCGTCCGTGGTGATCACGTCGACGATGCAGAAGATCCACAGACCGAGCGTGAGAACGCCGAAGAAACCATTGAAATACAGCATCGAAAGACTCCCCAGTTCCAGATGACCGGGGTAAGTCTTAGCACAGGAGGGCGTCGAGAATTCCCGCGGCCACTTGCCGCGCCTGCGTTTCCCCTGGGCACTGCTTGGGCCCTGCTCCGAACGGACGTTTCGTCAGGTCCACCTCGACCACCTCGCCGCCGACCCACCGCCGGGTGACGCGGACCGGCGGATCCTCACGCAGGACCCGGTCGAGCAGGCCTTCGACGTCCTCGCCGGGCCGGTGGGCGGCCAGCGCCTTGCCGAGCAGCTTGGCCGTCGCGTCACAGGCCTGCAGCAGGAGCCCGATCCGCGCGGCCGTCCGCTCGTCGGCGTCACCGCAGGTTTCGACCAGCCGCCGCATGGCCTCTTCGGCGTCGGCCCCGATTTCCGTGTGCGGATGATAGGCGCCGGAAACCGTCGCGACGTCGCGGGAAACGTCCGGCAGGCCGAGTTCCGCGGCCAGCACGGCCACCGGGACCGTCCACACGGTCCGCTCCACCGGCCCGTCCCGCATTTCGCCGGCGAGCGCGAAAGCCTTGTCCCGCAGGGACTCCATCGACGCGAGCTCGGCGAGCACCAGCGCCCGCCGTCGCGCGTGGTCCTCCGGGCGGCTGAACCGGGCGACGGTCGCCCGCAACCACCGGACACCACCCGGCTCGACGTCCTGGGGCACCGGCGGGACAGGGGCTTCGATCAGGGGATCGTCCATACCGTGACGCTAAGTGCGGAACGCTTCGGTCACGGCCGAAACATGAGCACAGCGTCGTTGTTATGGTGACCGGGTGACGGCCGTGTCGGAGGCAACCGAAGTCGACGGCGCGGGGCGGACGGCGCAACCGCGCCAGCTGATCGTGACCGTGTACGGCCTCTATTCCCGCGGCGAGGGCGGCTGGCTCTCCGTCCGTTCCCTGATCGACCTGCTGGCGGGCGTGGACGTCGAGGAACCGGCCGTCCGGTCGTCGATCTCCCGGCTGAAACGGCGCGGGATCCTCTCCGCGGTACGCCGGAACGGCGCCGCGGGTTACGAGCTTTCCGAAACCGCGCTGGCGATCCTGCGCGAAGGAGACGAGCGGATCTTCCGCCGCGAACGCGCCACCCCCGGCGACGGCTGGCTGCTCGCGGTGTTCTCCGTCCCGGAAGCCGAACGGCACAAAAGGCACGTTCTTCGCACGCAGCTCGCCCGGCTCGGCTTCGGGACGGCGTCGTCCGGGGTCTGGATCGCGCCCGCGCATCTGCGTGACGCGACCTCCGACATGCTGCGACGGCTCGAACTCGAGGGGTACGCCGATCTCTTCCACGCCGAGCACCTCGCGTTCGGCGACGTGCGGGAGAAGATCCGTGACTGGTGGGACCTCGATCAACTCGAGTCGCTGTACACCGCCTTCCTCGACGAGCACGCGGCCGCGTTGCGGCGGTGGCAGCGGCGCAAGACCACGGATGAGGCCGAAGCGTTCGCCGACTACGTCCGCGTGCTGACCGACTGGCGGCGGCTGCCCTATCTCGACCCCGGCCTGCCCGCCGAACTGCTGCCCCCGGGCTGGGCGGGCATCCGGGCGGCGGACCTGTTCTTCACGCTGCACGCGAGGCTGGGCGAGGCCGCGGCCGCGCACGTCTCACGCACCCTGCCCATGTGAGATGAAGGACGCTTTCATAGCAAAATTTGCTATGAAAGCGTCCTTCATCTCACTTACGCGGCGACGACCGCGAAGCCCTGCACCTCCACCAACGCTTCCTCGTCCCACAGCCGGCTGACGCCGATCCCCGCCATCGCGGGGTACTCGCTCCCGGCCAGCCGCTTCCACACCGCGCCGATCTCGCGCGCGTGGGCGCGGTAGTCGTCCATGTCGACGATGTAGATGGTCACGCTGCACAGGTCCGACGGCGCCCCGCCCGCCGCGCGCAACGCGGTGAGCAGGTTGGACAGCGCGCGTTCGAACTGTTCGACCACGCCGTCGCCGACGATGCGGTTCTCCTCGTCCAACGCCGTCTGACCGGCGAGGAAGACGAATCTCCCGGTCGCGGCGACGGCGTGCGAGAAGCCGGAAGGGCGACCGAGCTCGGGCGGATTGATGCGCTCCATACGGGTCACCATATCCCGTATCGTTGACGGTCGTACATACCGCGACATACCCTGAGCGACGTGCGTATCGCGGTGTTAGGCGGCGGCCCGGCGGGGCTCTACTTCGCCACGCTGGCGAAACAGCTCCATCCCGATCACGAGATCACCGTCTGGGAGCGCAACGCGCCCGACGACACCTTCGGGTTCGGGGTGGTGTTCTCCGACGAGACGCTCGGCGGGATCGAACACGCCGATCCGGTGATCCACACCGCCATGCGCCGGGAGTTCGCGCGCTGGGACGACATCGACGTCCACTTCCGCGGCACGGTGCACACCTCGGGCGGGCACGGGTTCGCCGCGATGAGCCGCAAACGGCTGCTCGGCATCCTCCAGGAACGCTGCGCGGAACTCGGTGTGGACGTGCGTTTCCGCACCGAAGCACCGAGCGCGGCCGAGGCGAGCGCCGAGTACGACCTGGTCGTCGCGGCGGACGGCGTCAACTCCCCGACCCGCGACGCCTTCGCCGAGAGCTTCCGCCCGAGCCTCCAGACCCGGCGCTGCAAGTACATCTGGCTCGGCACGGATCTCGTGTTCGACGCCTTCAAGTTCTACGTGCTGGAGACCCCGCACGGGATCATGCAGATCCACGGCTACCCGTACAGCGACACCGCGAGCACGTTCATCCTGGAACTACACGAGGACGTCTGGCAGCGCGCGTTCGGCGAGATCGCCGCGACCGCGCTGGCGCCGGGCGAGAGCGACGAGAAGTCGATCGAGGTCATCCGAGAACTGTGCGCCGAAGTCCTCGGCGGCCATCAGGTGTTCGCCAACAACTCGAAGTGGACCGCGTTCGCCACCGTGCGCTGCGCGAGCTGGCGGCACGAGAACGTCGTCCTGCTCGGCGACGCCGCGCACACGGCGCATTTCTCCATCGGCTCCGGCACGAAACTCGCCATGGAGGACGCGCTCGCGCTCGCCGCCTGCCTGCAGGAACAGTCCGATATGGACAGTGCACTGCAAGCGTACGAAGCCGAACGCCGGCCCGTCGTCACCTCCACCCAGCGCGCCGCGCAGGCGAGCCTGGAGTGGTTCGAGAACATGGGCCAGTACACCCACCAGGATCCGGCGCAGTTCGCGTTCAACATCCTCACCCGCAGCCGCCGCGTCACCTACGACAACCTCCGGTTGCGCGATCCCGAGTTCGCCGCCGAACTGGACTCCTGGTTCGCGTCCACTTTGGACTCTGACGTACGGCCGCCGATGTTCCAGCCGTTCCGCGTCGGGAACCTCGACCTGCCGAACCGCGTCGTCGTCTCGCCGATGGACATGTACTCCTCCGAAGACGGCGTCCCGACCGATTTCCACTTGGTGCATCTGGGAAGCAAGGCGCTCGGCGGCGCCGGGCTGGTGATGACGGAGATGGTCTGCGTCTCCGAAACCGGCCGGATCACCCCGGGCTGCGGCGGCCTCTACACCGAAGAACAGGAACGCGCCTGGGCGCGGGTCACCGACTTCGTCCACGGCCACACCCCCGCGCGTATCGGTGTCCAGCTGGGACATTCGGGACGCAAGGGCTCGACGAAACTGATGTGGGACGGTATCGACCAGCCGCTCCCCGAGGGCAACTGGGAGATCTGCGCCCCGTCCGCGATCCCGTACAGCGAAGCGAATCAGACCCCGCGCGAACTCACGAAAGCCAAGCTGACCGAGATCCGTGACCAGTTCGCGCACTCCGCCGGCGCCGCCGCGCGCGCCGGGTTCGACCTCCTCGAACTCCACTGCGCGCACGGCTATCTCCTGTCTTCGTTCCTGTCACCGCTGACCAACCGGCGAACCGACGAGTACGGCGGCTCGCCGGAGAACAGGCTGCGCTTCCCGCTCGAAGTCTTCGACGCCGTCCGCGCGGCCTGGCCCGCGGAGCGGCCGATGACGGTCCGCATCTCCGCGACCGACTGGCACGAAGGCGGAATCGACGTCGACGACGCCGTCGAGATCGCCCGCGCGTTCGCCGAGCACGGCGCGGACGGCATCGACGTGTCGACCGGCCAGGTCGTCAGCGAGGAGAAACCGGAGTACGGCCGCAGTTACCAGACGCCGTACGCGGACCGGATCCGCAACGAGATCGGGCGCGAGTACGGGATCGCGGTGATCGCCGTCGGCGCGATCTCCTCCTACGACGACGTCAACTCGCTGATCCTGGCGGGCCGCGCGGATCTGTGCGCGCTCGGCAGGACCCACCTTTACGATCCACAGTGGACATTGCACGCCGCCGCCGAACAGGGCTATCCGATGCCGTGGCCGAAGCAGTTCGCGGCGGGCAGCCGGAAACCGCAGGGCGGCCGCACCGACGGGCCGAAACCACGGCTCGAACTGTTGCGCTCCGGTGAAACCGGCACCGCGCATGCCCGCTGGCAACCTGGGAGCGATCGATGACCGCCTTCGCACTGAGCCCCGAACAGCAGGCCTTCGCCGACGAGGTCCGGCGGCTGGGCGCCGAAAAGCTCCGCCCACTGGCCGGATCCGGCACCGAAGGCGCGGTGAACCGGCCGCTGCTCAAGGAAATGGGCGCGCTCGGCCTGCCCGCCCGGCTGTTCCCCGGCGTTGACGGCGGCAGCCCGAGCCGGGAGGCCGCCGCGACGGATCTCTGTATCCTGCGGGAATCGCTCGCGAGCCAGAGCACCGAAGCCGAGACCGCGTTGGCGTTGCAGGGTTTGGGCACGTATCCGGTACTCCAGTCCGGACAGGACTCGCAGGTCTCGAAGTGGGTCCCGGCCGTGGCCGCGGGTGACGCCGTCGCCGCCTTCGCGCTCACTGAACCGAACGCGGGTTCGGACGCGGCGGCACTGGAACTCGCCGCCGAGCCCGACGGCGACGGCTGGCGTCTCACCGGCGAGAAGATGTGGATCTCCAACGCCCCCGAGGCCGATTTCTACAGCGTTTTCGCCCGCACCACACCGGAAGCGGGCTCGCGCGGCGTCTCCGCGTTCGTCGTGCCCGCCGACCGCGCCGGGCTGTCGGGCGAGCACCTCGACCTCGTCAGCCCGCATCCCATCGGCACCCTGGTCTTCGACGGCGTCCGCGTCGAACGGGACGAACTGCTCGGCGAAAAGGACCGAGGCTTCGGCGTGGCGATGCGGACCCTGGACCTGTTCCGGCCGAGTGTCGGCGCCTTCGCCGTCGGGATGGCGCAGGCCGCGCTCGACGCCGCGGTCGCCCACGCCCAGTCCCGTGTCGCGTTCGGCGGTCCGCTCCTGAAACAGCAGACCGTGGCGCACACCCTCGCCGAAATGGCGACCCGCACCGAGGCGTCGCGCCTGCTGGTCTACGCCGCGGCCGCAGCCTACGACGCGGGCGAGCGGAACCTCGCGGGCCGCGCCGCGATGGCGAAACTGTTCGCCACCGAGACCGCGCAGTACGTCGTCGACTCGGCCGTGCAGATCCACGGCGCGCGGGCGCTGCGGAAGGGGCATCTGCTCGAACACCTCTACCGCGAGGTCCGGGCGCCGCGCATCTACGAAGGCGCGTCCGAAGTGCAGCGCACGATCATCGCGCGATCGCTGGTTTCTTCTTAGCCGGACGGCGATCCAGGTACCACTGCGTGGCGAACAGGACCAGCGTCGTGCTCACCCAGGCCGAGATCGCGGCGACCGACTGGGTCAAGGCCAGTTCGCTTCCGCCGAACGTGGTCTCCAGCTGCGGCCGCAGCGTGATCAGCGCGATCGGCCCGACCACCCGGCTGACGATGATCGACATGGTCAGCGCGAAGCTGCGGATCATCCAGCGCCGATGATCGCCGAACCGACGTTGCCTCGCCGCGCGCCAGCCGGCGAACGTGCACCCCAGCCACAGCACCCCGGCCAGCACGTTGGCCACCCGCGTCGCCGGGCCGAACGGGCTCGTCGCGCCGACGACCAGCGCCGGCAGACCGGCCGGGAGCACCCCGGCGAAGACGTACACCCGGGCGGCTGTGGAACCCTCGACCGCGCCGGGTCCATCGCCAGATACGGCGGCATCGAAAAGGCCAGGAAGATCACGATGACGACGGCCAACGGCCCCACCCACGGCCTTCGCCACCACGATTTCCGTGGCGCCTCCCGCTGGTCACGTTGTTCGAGCCTGACGGTCATCACTGTCCCCCACGTTTCCGATAGCGGCAAACAACTTTCCGCAGCCGAACCTAGGACGCGGGGCCACCGGGAAGAATGGAGCGGGCCGCCGGTTCGAGGGTGGAGCAGCCCCTACCGCCGTCCGCCGCGCACCCGCTCGACGATGTCGCGGTACGCCAGCCCACTCTGTTTGATCGTCCGCGCCTGCGTCTCGCGGTCGACCCGCACCAAGCCGAGCCGTTTCGCGTAGCCGTACGCCCATTCGAAACTGTCCAAAAAGGACCAGGCGAAATAGCCGCGGACGTCCGCGCCCGCCTGCCTCGCGGCGGCCGTGGCGGCGATATGCGCGGACAGGTACTCGGCGCGGTCGTCGTCGCGGACGAAGCCGGTCTCGTCGGGGACGTCGGCGAACGCGGCACCGTTCTCGGTGACGTAGAGCGGCAGACCCGGATAGTCGCGGCCGATCCGGACGAGCAGTTCGGTGAGCTTGTGCGGCAGGATCTCCCAGCCCAGCACCGTCGACGGCGCCCCGAACGGGACCTTGCGGAACGCGGGAATCCCGAGATGCTCCACCGCGTCCCCGTTCTCCTCCACCCCGGAGTACCGCGTCCCGAAGTAGTAGTCGACACCGAGGAAATCGAGCGGTGCGGCGATGATCGACGGATCCCACGGCTCCGACGGCAGGCGGATGCCCTGCCGCGCGAGGGTCTCGAGCACGTCCTCGGGGTACCGGCCGTGGACGAGCGCGTCGAGGTAGAACCTCGTCCCGAGCCCGTCCTCGAAGCGGGCGGCGGCCCGGTCGGCCTCGCTCGAAGTGGCCGGGTCGGCGGTGCTCAGGTTGAGCGTGATGCCGAACTCGGTCCCGGGCGGCGCGAGTTCCCGCATCCGCCGCACGGCGAGGCCATGGCCGAGCAGCAGGTGATGCGCCGCCGCCATCCCCGCCTTCGCGTCCCGGCGGCCGGGCGCCATCACCCCGTGGACATACCCGTGCATGGCCGTGCACCACGGTTCGCTCAGCGTGGTCCAGTGGCGGACCCGGTCGCTCAGCCGCTCGAACACGAGCATCGCGTAGTCGGCGAACCGGACGGCGGTGTCGCGCGCGGGCCACCCGCCCGCGTCTTCGAGGTGCTGCGGCAGATCCCAGTGGTACAGCGTCAGCCAGGGGTCGATGCCGTTGTTGAGCAGTTCGTCGACCAGCCGGTCGTAGAAGGCGATCCCGGCCGGGTTGACGCCGCCGCGCCCGCGCGGCTGCACACGGGGCCACGAAACGGAGAAGCGGTAGGTGTCGACGCCGAGTTCCTTGAGCAGTGCGACGTCGGCGGGCATCCGATGGTAGTGATCGCAGGCGACCTCACCGGTGTCACCGTTGTCGACCGACCACGGGGACTGGGCGTAGGTGTCCCAAATGGACGGTGTCCGTCCGTCTTCGGCGACCGCGCCTTCGACCTGGTAAGCCGAGCTGCCGACGCCCCACCGGAAGTCCGGCGGCAAGGTGCCGATGAGCTCGTCGTCCCCCGTCATAACCCTCTTCCCGCCTTATTTCACCAGTTGATACATGGCGGAGGATAAGGTCGTGGGGCATCCTGGAAAGGTCCGCCGCCACAAGATGGGTATCCGCATGCCTGCCAAGCGCACCACCGTCCGTGACCTGCGGCGGCACAACCGTTCCCTCCTGTTGTCGAAACTCTACTTCGACGGCCCGCTCAGCCGCCACGAATTGAGCGGTCTGACCGGTTTGAGCGCCGCGACCGTCAGCAACGTGACCGCCGAACTCGGCGAAGAACGGCTCATCACCGAGGCCGGGCTGGTCGAGTCCGATGGCGGCAGGCCGCGCGTCCTGCTCCGCGTCGACCCGGCGTACGGACATGTCGCTGGCGTCGACATCGGCGAGACCGGGGTGAAGGTCGAACTGTTCGACCTCACCATGAACCGGCTCGCCACCGTCGAACATCCCCTCGCCTCGCCCCGGCCGGACGCGGCCGCGGCGGTCACCCAGGTGGCGTCCGGGCTCCGGGAAGTGATCACGGAATCGGGGGTCGACGAAGCGACCGTGCTCGGTGTCGGAGTCGGCGTCCCGGGCACCGTCGAGCAGGGCGAGGCGTTGCGCGTGCACGCGCCCACCATCGGCTGGAAGGAGGTCCCGCTCACCGACCTCCTGCGCGCGGAGGGCGTCGAGCTGCCGCTGTTCGTGGACAACGGCGCGAAAACCCAGGGACAGGGCGAAATGTGGTTCGGCGCCGGCCGCGGCGCGCGACACGCGGTGATCGCCCTGATCGGGTCCGGCGTCGGCGCGGCCGTGGTCACCGATGGCACCACCTACCGGGGCTCCACCAGCAGCGCGGGAGAATGGGGCCACACGACGATCGTCTACGGCGGGCAGGAATGCCGCTGCGGATCGCGCGGCTGCCTGGAGTCCTACGTCGGCGCGGAGGGCGTCCTCGCCCGCTATCGCAAGGCGCGCGGCGGAAAGGCCTCGGACGAGGACGAGCAGACGCAGTTCGCCGCCCTGCTGGAGTCGGCGGGCAGGTCCAAGGTCGCGGCCAAGGTACTGGAAGAGACCGCGGGCTATCTCGGCGCCGGGATCGGCGACCTGATCAACCTGTTCAACCCGGAGCGGATCGTGCTGGGCGGCTGGGCCGGGCTGGCGCTCGGCGAGCACTACCTGCCCGAGATCCGGCGCGTGGCGGGCGAGCACGCGCTGGCGCACGTGTTCGACCAGACCGAGATCGAGCTAGGGCAGCTCGGCCCGGACGCCGTCGCCATAGGAGCCGCCACCCTCCCGGTCGCCGCCCTCCTGGAGCAGGGCGCGGACCCGCGCACGGCCGGGTCGAAGCGCGGCACGGCCGCCTGACCTTAATTCGAGGCCGAAAAATACGTCTTGTCGCAGTGGTAGAGACCATGCATACTTTGTTGTCAGGCACAACAAAGTAGGTTCTGCCAGCGCTTTCCGTTCTCTCGCGCGTTCCCTGCCGCGCGGGGTCCCCAACGGTCAGAGAGGCGACAACGATGTCCATCTCAGCTCGGTTCCGCTGGGCGGCGCTCCTCGCCGCCGGCGTCCTGCTCGGTTCACTCCCGGCCACAGCCCAGGCTCCGGCCTCCGAGGCCGCGGTCATGGCCGCGACCTTCACCGACGACTTCAACGGCCCCGCCGGCGCGGGTATCGACACCTCGAAGTGGCATTTCGAGACCGGTGACAACGTCAACAACCACGAGCGGCAGTGGTACACGTCCGGGACGAACAACGCCGCGCTCGACGGCCAGGGCAATCTCGTCATCACCGCGAAGAAGGAGAATCCGGGCAACTACAACTGCTGGTACGGGCGCTGCGAGTACACCTCGGCGCGTCTGTCCACGCAGGGCCAGTTCACCCAGACCTACGGCCGGTTCGAAGCGCGGATGAAACTGCCGCGCGGGCAGGGGATGTGGCCCGCGTTCTGGATGCTCGGCGCCGACATCGGCAACGTCGGCTGGCCCAACAGCGGCGAGATCGACATCATGGAGAACGTCGGCTTCGAGCCGAACACGGTGCACGGCACCCTCCACGGCCCCGGTTACTCCGGCGCGGGCGGCATCGGCGCGGCCTACAACGGCCCGAACTTCTCCGACGACTTCCACACCTACGCCGTCGACTGGGCACCGAACCAGATCAAGTGGTACGTGGACGGGAACCTCTATCAGACCCGCACCCCCGCCGACCTCAACGGCAACCGCTGGGTCTTCGACCACCCCTTCTACCTGATCCTGAACCTCGCCGTCGGCGGCTACTGGCCTGGCGACCCGAACTCCGGCACGGTGTTCCCGCAGCGTCTCGTCGTCGACTACGTGCACGTCACTTCCAGCGACACGGCCGGGCGGACCGGCCGGATCACCGGGATCGGCGGGAAATGCGTCGACGTCGCCGGCGCGAACACCGCCAACGGCACCCCGATCCAGATCACCGACTGCAACGGGAACGCGGCGCAGAACTGGACCATCGGCGGCGACGGCACGATCCGCGCGCTCGGCAAGTGCATGGACGTCTCCGGCGGCGGGACCGCGGACGGCACGGCCGTGCAACTGTGGGACTGCAACGGATCCGGCGCGCAGAAATGGGCGGTCAGCGGCGCGCGCGACATCGTGAACCCGCAGGCGAACAAGTGTCTCGACGCCACCGGGAACAGCTCCGCGAACGGGACGCGACTCCAGATCTGGACCTGCGGAGGCGGCGCGAACCAGAAGTGGGTCACCCCCTAGCCCGATCTCGCGTTTCGTCCTCTGAACGCGGTGGTTCGCATCCCGAACCACCGCGTTAAGAGGACGGATTGCGTCAGGGGGAGCGTTCGGCGTAGGCCTCGACGAGCTGGTTTTCGGCGTCGGTGAGGTACTGCGCGAGGAGCTTTTCGGCGCCAAGGCCGTCGCCTGCCTCGATGCGCTCGAGGATCTCCGCGTTGCGCTTGAGATACGGCTCGTGGAAGCGCCGCGGGTCGGCCATCATGTGGAACACCAGCCGCAGCTCGGCGAGGATGCCGCGCATCAGCTCGTCGATCCGTTCGCTGCCGCTCAGCTCGGCGATCGCCGAATGGAACCGGATGTTCGCGGTGCCGAGGTCCTGCCAGCGCTCACTCCGCTCGGCGACCCTGCCGTCCTCGACCAAGCGCGCGAGCTTCCCGAACGTCGGTGGCTTCTCCGTCACCGCCCGCACCGCGGAACACTCGACGACCTTGCGGACCTTGTAGAGGTCGACGACGTCCTCGACCGGCAGCACCCGCACGAAGACACCGCGGTTGAGCTCGTGGGTCAGCAGGCGTTCGTGCGTGAGCAGCCGGAACGCTTCGCGCAGTGTGTTGCGGGAGACGCCGAGCGCCGAGCCGATGTCCTGCTCCGACAGCCGGACGCCGGGCAGGAAGAAGCCTTCCGCGATACGCGTGCGGAGGACGCCCGCGACCCTTTCGGCCGTGCTGGTGCGGCTGATCATGCCGCGATCCGCCTCGAGTCCTTCCACCGAGGCAGGACCACCCTCCGCGATCGTCACGTGACCGATCCTACCTAGCCACAAGAGGCTCAGCCAAGAATCCTCTTGTGGAATTGTTGAACAATACCTACAGTGGCAAAGCATGTGACCCGTGCCACCCTGAGATTCACCCTCTGGAGGTGCCGATGAACGCGACAGCCACTACCGAAGACACACGCCCCTTCGCCTGGTTCCGCACGCTCGGTTCGCGAGGCCGCCGGGCCTTCGTCGGCGCGTTCGGCGGATACGGGCTCGATTCGTTCGACTACCAGACCCTGCCGCTGGGCCTGGCCGCGATCACCGCCTACTACGGCCTCTCGGGCGGCGAGGCGGGTCTGCTCGGCACCACGACGCTGGTGGTTTCGGCGATCGGCGGGATCGGCGCGGGCATCCTGGCCGACCGCATCGGCCGGGTCCGCACCCTCCAGATCACCATCGCGATGTACACGATCTTCACCGTGCTCTGCGGGTTCGCGCCGAACTTCGAGACGCTGCTGGTGTTCCGCGCCCTGCAAGGTCTGGGCTTCGGTGGCGAATGGGCCGCCGGCGCCGCACTGGTGGCGGAGTACTCGCAGGCGAAGTATCGCGGCCGCACGGTCGCCTTCGTGCAGAGTGCGTGGGCCGTCGGCTGGGCGCTCTCGGTCGTCGTCTATACCGTCGTCTTCAGCCTGTTCAGCCCGGACATCGCCTGGCGCGTGATGTTCTGGACCGGCGTCATCCCCGCGCTGCTGGTGCTGTGGGTCCGCCGCAACGTCCAGGACGCGCCCGTCGCCGAAGCGGCCCGCGCCACGAAGAAGGAACGCGGTTCGCTGGCGGGCATCTTCAAGCCGGACCTGCTGCGCACGACGTTCTTCGCCGCGCTTCTCGCCACCGGTGTCCAGGGCGGCTACTACACGCTGGCGACCTGGCTGCCGAGCTACCTCAAGACCACCCGCGGCCTCACCGTCATCGGGACCGGCGGCTATCTCGCGTTCCTGATCTCCGGTGCCTTCATCGGGTACGTCACCGGTGGCTATCTGACGGATCTCTTGGGCCGCAAGAAGACCTTCCTGCTGTTCTCGGTGCTGTCGGCGGGTCTCATCGTCGCCTACACGCAGATCCCGGCGGGCGCGAACACGCTCGTGCTGTTCCTCGGTTTCCCGCTCGGGTTCTCGATGTCCGCGATCTTCAGCGGATTCGGCGCGTTCCTCGCCGAGCTGTACCCGTCGGCGCTGCGCGGGACCGGGCAGGGCTTCACCTACAACCTCGGCCGGGCCATCGGCGCCACGTTCCCCGCCGTGGTCGGCTTCCTCGGCGCGGGCGGCGCGATGGTGTTCGGCGCGGTCGGCTACGGCATCGCCGTGCTGGCGCTGCTCGGCCTGCCCGAGACTCGCGGCCGCGAACTTCTGTGACCAGAATCGGAAGAGGAGGCACCGCGATGACCACCTTCGACGAACCGGCGACCTTGTCCCCCGGCGAGGCCCGCGCCCTGTTCCGCGCGGGCACGGCCCGCCCGACCACCGGCTGGGCGAAGGGGTTCACCCAGACCAACCTGATCGCCGTCCCCGAGGACTGGGCCTACGACGTCCTGCTGTTCTGCCAGCGGAACCCGCAGCCCTGTCCGGTACTCGACGTCAGCGACCCCGGCGACCCGGCTGGCGCCCGGCGCGGATCTGCGCACCGACCTGCCGCGGTACCGCGTCTGGCAGAACGGCGCGCTGTCCGGCGAGCTCACCGACGCGAGCGGGCTGTGGCGCAGCGACATGGTCGCGTTCTCGATCGGGTGCAGTTTCACCTTCGAATCGGCGCTGGCCGCGGAGGGCATCCCGCTGCGGCACATCGACCAGGGCCGCAACGTGGCGATGTACGTGACGAACCGCGAGTGCGTCCCGGCCGGACGCCTGCACGGGCCCATGGTCGTCTCGATGCGGCAGATCCCCGAAGACCGCGTCGACGACGCCGTGCGGATCACCCGCGGGATGCCCGCCGTCCACGGCGCGCCGGTGCACATCGGAGACCCTGCCGCGCTCGGTATCGCCGATCTCGGCAAGCCCGACTTCGGCGACCCGGTCGACGCGGAACCCGGTGACGTGCCGGTGTTCTGGGCGTGCGGTGTGACCCCGCAGGCGGCGCTGATGGCCTCGCGGCCGCCGTTCGCGATCACGCACGCGCCGGGCTACATGTTCGTGACCGACAAGCTCGACAGTGAGTTCAGGGTGGCCTGATGGACCTCAACAGTGATCTCGGCGAAGGTTTCGGCGCCTGGAAGATGGGCGACGACGACGCCATGCTCGACATCGTCACCAGCGCGAACGTCGCCTGCGGCTTCCACGCCGGCGACCCGTCGGTGATGCGGCGCGTCTGCGAGCGCGCGGCGGAGCGCGGTGTCGTCATCGGCGCCCACGTCGCCTACCGCGATCTCGCCGGATTCGGGCGGCGGGCGATGGACGTCGCCCCCGCCGACCT
This sequence comes from Amycolatopsis sp. NPDC043889, assembly GCF_056435645.1. Taxonomy (NCBI): domain Bacteria; kingdom Bacillati; phylum Actinomycetota; class Actinomycetes; order Pseudonocardiales; family Pseudonocardiaceae; genus Amycolatopsis; species Amycolatopsis sp. NPDC043889. The sequence continues at coordinate 161,877 of NZ_JBWKEC010000004.1, read as the reverse complement.
GGCTGACGACGTGCTCTACCAGATCGGCGCGCTGGACGCGTTCGCCCGCGCGGCGGGCTCGCGGGTGCGGTACGTCAAACCGCACGGGGCGTTGTACAACACGGCCGCGGTGGATCCGGAGCAGGCGGCCGCGGTGGTCGAAGGGATCCGGCGATTCCACCCCGAGCTCGCGCTGCTGTGCCCGCCTGAATCGGAAATGGCCAAGCAGGCCGAAAAGGCCGGGCCCCCCGCGTACGCCGAGGCGTTCGCGGACCGCGCGTACACGCCCGAAGGCCTTCTGGTCTCGCGGAAACTGCCCGGCGCCGTTCTCCACGACGCCGACGAGGTGGCCGAACGCGCGGTCGCGATGGCGACCACCGGCAAGGTCGTCGCCGCCGACGGGACCGAGCTGGCTCTTCAGCCGCATTCGCTGTGCGTGCACGGCGACACGCCCGGCGCCGTCGAACTGGCGCGGCGGATCCGCGCGGGGCTCGACGCCTCCGGTGTCCACATCGGACCCTTCATCGAGGCCGCCTGATGCGACTGCTGCCCTATGGGGCGCGTGCGGCCATGGTCGACTTCGACGATCCGTCGGAGGTGCTCGGGCTGCACGCGTCTCTGGAGCAGGACCCGCCGGACGGCGTCGTCGAGCTGGTCCCCGCCGCGCGGACCCTGCTCATCCGGTTCGACCCCGGCCGGACCCATCACGACCGGCTCGCCGGCGACGTCCTCGGCCGGGCAGGAGTGGACGTCGAACCGCGCGAGGCCGCCGAGATCGTCGTGCCGGTGCGCTACGACGGCCCGGACCTCGCCGACGTCGCGGCCGCCGCCGGCATGTCGGCGGAAGCGGTGGTCCGGCGGCACGAGGACGGGACGTACGTCTCGGCGTTCTGCGGCTTCGCTCCCGGGTTCGCCTACCTGACCGGGCTCGACCCCGCGCTGCACCTGCCGCGCCGGACGAGCCCGCGCACGCGGGTCCCCGCCGGGTCGGTAGCGATCGCGGGCGAATACACGGCGGTGTACCCGAACGCCTCGCCCGGCGGCTGGCAGCTGATCGGGCGGACCACGCTGCCGGTGTGGGACGTCGAGCGGGAGCCGCCGAACCTGCTGGCGCCCGGAACCAGGATCCGGTTCACTTCATGACCGCGAAGATCGAAGTGGTCCGGCCCGGGGTTTTCGCCACCGTGCAGGATCTCGGGCGGCCCGGCCTGGCCGCGATCGGCGTCGGCCGGTCCGGCGCCGCCGACCGCGGTTCGCTGCGGCTGGCGAACCGGCTGGTCGGCAACCCCGAGAGCCACGCGGCCCTGGAGTGCGTTCTGGGCGGTCTCGTCCTGCGGTTCCCGGCTCCGGCGACCATCGCCGTCACCGGCGCGCCCTGCTCGGTCACCGTCGGCGGACGGGCTTTCGGCTCGGACTCGCCGATCCCGGTCGGCCCCGGCGACGAACTCGTGCTCGGCATGGCTTCTCACGGTTTGCGTTGCTATGTCGCGGTGCGTGGCGGCATCGACGTCCCTCCGGTACTGGGCGCGCGGGCGACCGACACCCTGGGCAGACTCGGCCCGCCCGTGCTTTCGCCGGGGATGACCTTGCCGGTGGGCCAGGAGGTACAGGCCCATCCCGGGGTGGATCTCGCCCCTCGCGCTCCCTTGCCCGACGTCCCGGTTCTGCGGATCAGCGCCGGCCCTCGGGTTTCCTGGTTCACCCCCGCCGCACTGTCCACTTTGGTCTCTTCCGGTTACGTCGCCACGTCCGACGTCGATCGGGTGGGCGTACGGCTCGAGGGTCCCGTGCTGTCGCGGGCGCGAAGTGGCGAGCTGCCGCCCGAGGCGGCTGTGCCGGGCGCGTTGCAGGTCCCTCCTTCGGGGCAGCCGATCCTGTTCCTGGCCGACCATCCGGTGACCGGGGGCTACCCGGTGATCGCGGTGGTGGAGGAAGCGGATCTGGATCTGGCCGCGCAGGTGCGGCCGGGGCAGCGGGTGCGGTTCCGGCTCTCGTGAGTGGTAAGGACGGTTAGAACCGTCCTTACCACTCACGAGGCTTGACCGGCTCGGTACCAGCGCTCGCCCTCCTGAGGCCCCTGCGCGTGGAGGTCACCAAGGTCCGTGCCACTCCCGAGTCCTGAAACCCGCAAAGTGATGTTCAACCGCCCCACCAGCCCCAGCGCCGGATCAGCGGTCCCCGGCAAGATCCGAGGCACCCCGTGGAAGGCCAGCCTCGACTCCCCGCCGAACACGAACAGGTCCCCCGACCGCAGATCCACGTCCGTATACGGCCGCCCACGGTCGACCGTGTTCCCGAACCGGAAGACACAAGCGTCCCCGAGGCTCAGCGAAACGACGGGCTCCAACGACGCCTCGTCCTTGTCCTGGTGCAGCCCCATCTTCGCGGCGGAGTCGTAGAAGTTCACCAGCGCGATGTCCGGCTCGTACGACGACGGACCATAAGCGGACGAAACGGCCCGCCGCCCGAGATCGCCCAGCCACGAAGGAAACGGCAGCACCGGGGAGCCGTCCGCGGTCACCTTCGAATACCGGTACGGGTGCCAGTGCCAGCCGAGGCAGACCGTCCGCACCGACATGACGCCGCCGTTCGGCAGCCGCGTCCGGCGGTAGCCACGCCAGCCCCGGCACGCTTCGACCAGGCGGCGTTGCTCGTCGAGGTCGAGCCAGTCGGGAACATGCACCGCACCGGGCGCGACTTCGGTACGCGGGCGAGGGATCAGCGCGTCCACGCGTCGAGTTTGCCAGGGCGCGCGCCGACGATCCGGTGGCCCCGCACCAGGACACCCGCCGCGACGAACCGGCGCAGCACGGATCGGCCGAACCGCGGCAGGGACGGAGCACCCATGACTGTCACGGCCAAGGAAGCTGCCACAAAGGGCCGGGAGAAGCCACCTTTCGGACTACTCCGATCGGCCGGTTGACCGCAGTGTGTTCACCCGGTCACCGTGCGAATTCGACCACCGTCACCCCAGCTCGCGCGGGCACCGGGTCGTTCATCTCCGCCAGCACGGCGGGGACGTCGTCGAGGCCGACCCGATTGCCGATCATGCCCTCGAGGTCGATCCCGGCCGTCTCCACGACTCGCAGCATCTCGGGGTACTCGTGCGCTTGCAGCCCGTGGATGCCGACGATCTCCAGCTCCCCGCCGATCACCCGGTGCATCGGGATCGGCGCGACGCCCTGCGCGGGCGGCATCAGCCCTGCCTGAACGTGCCGTCCCCGCTTCCGGAGGCTGCCGATCGAGGCGGCACAGGTGGTCGGCGAACCGAGGCAGTCGAGGGAGACGTGCGCGCCGCCGCCGGTCAGGTCGCGGACGTGCGCGGCGACGGCTTCATGGCCTTCGAACGCGGACGGATCGACGGCCGAAGAAGCCCCCATCCGCACAGCCAGCGCCCTGGCCTGCGGAGACGGGTCGACAGCGACGACCGACGCACCGGCCGCGACGGCCAGCAGGATCGCCGAGACGCCGACCCCGCCGCAGCCGTAGACCGCGACCCGCTGACCCGGCCGGACCCCGCCCTGGCGCAGCACGGCCCGGAACGCCGTCCCGAACCGGCAGCCCAGCGCCGCCGCTTCTGCGCACGTCAGCGAGTCGGGCAGTGCCACGAGGTTGACCTCGGCGTTTTCGATGGCGACGTACTCGGCGAACGAGCCCCAGTGGGTCGCGCCCGGCTGGAACTCGCGGTCGCAGATCTGCTGGTCACCGGCCGCGCACTGGGCGCAGGTGCCACAGGCGCAGACGAACGGCACCGTCACCCGGTCGCCCTCCGACCAGCCGCGTACGCCCTCGCCGAGCGACGCGATCCGGCCGGCGAGTTCGTGCCCGGCGACGTGCGGCAGCTTCACCGACGTGTCGTGCCCCTGCCAGGAGTGCCAGTCGCTGCGGCACACCCCGGTCGCCTCGACGGCGATCACCACCCCGCCCGGCGGCGCGACCGGATCCGGCACCTCGCGTACCTCGGGCAGCACCCCGAACTCCTCGAAGACGACCGCCCGCACCCGCACTCCCTACGTGTCCCGGCCTCGCCGCATCACGATGCCCTCGCCGGGCACCGTACACCGGGCCGCCCGCCCTCGCGGCGGCCCCAGAAGCCGTGACAGGGACTCCGGCGGCACCCCGAGGACCTCCTCGAGATTCTTGAGCACCAGCAGGGATTCCGGCCGTTCCGGACGGCAGCGGCCGGACTGCCAGTGGCTCAGTGTCGCGAGACTGACCGAGCACCCCCGCCCTCTGAGCCGGTACCGGATCCGATCGAGACCGAGCCCCCGCGCCCTGATCGCCGCCCTGAGGGCGTCCGCGAACGGCCCCGTCTCCAGCAGCCGCCTGAGTTCACGTCCTTCCGCCACCCCCCGGTCGATGGTGTGTGTCCGCTGACCGGTCATCTTCATCGCCTTCGCACGCTCGCTAGCCACCCGGAATAGCGCAGCCTAGGCGCGGGATCACATGATCGGAAGGGTCTTGGTTCACCTATCGGCGTGGCAGGCGGGTGACGTAATTATGCAGAGACGTAGGGAAAATTCCCTACATGCGCCCCGCCGATACGCGTCCACAGTGGACACGGGCTCAGCGCAGCGCGACCGACAGCGCCTGCGCGATCTCCTTGCCGATGGCGTGTGTCGCCGCGTCCGGGGGCGAGCCGACCTTGACCACCATCGGGCCGCCGAACGGCTGGCGCTCGACGACCTCGATCCGCTCGCCGAGGCCGATGGAGTGCTCGGTGAGGTAGCGCAGGAGCTCCGGATCGGTGTCCCAGACGCGGACGATCTCGCCGACCGCGCCGGGCGGGAGGTCGTCGAGGATGCGCATCGGCATCTCCTCGACGCTGCCGTCGGGCGCGGGGATGGGGTCGCCGTGCGGGTCGCGCACCGGGTTGCCGAGCTTCGCGGCGATCCGCTCGACGAGCCTGTCCGACACCGCGTGTTCGAGCGCGTCGGCCTCGGCGTGGACCTCGTCCCAGGTGTAGCCGAGTTCGGACACCAGGTAGGTCTCGATCAGCCGGTGGCGGCGGAGCACGGAGCGGGCGAGCAGCCTGCCGTCTGTGGTCAGCTCGATCCCCCGGTACGGGACGTGCGCGACCAGCCCGAGCTGGGACAGCTTGGTGACCATGCCGGACGCCGACGACGGGCTGACCTCCAGCCGCCCGGCCAGCGACGTGTTGGTGACGGCCTCGCCGCGTTCCACCAGCCCGTAGATCACCCGGACGTAGTCCTCCACGGACGACGACCTGCGGCTTGCCCCTTCACCCATGGGTGCGAGTTTACGGCTTGCCGCTCCCGTGCGACTCACCCAGCGTGCGGTCGCCAGCGGTACCGGATCCAGCCGGGGACGGGTTCGGCGCCGAGCTGGGCGTAGAACGCCTCGCCCTTCTCGTTGCCCTCCTGCATGTCCCATTCGACCCGGCCGGGCGTCCGCGCGCTCAGCTCGTCGAGCAGCTCCCGCCCGAGGCCGAAGCGGCGGTGTTCCGGGCGCACGAAGAGGTCGTCGAGCCAGATCCCCGGCCGGGCCTCCCAGGTGGAGAAGTTCCAGCTGCAGAAGGCGAAGCCCGCGATCTTGCCCGGTTCACCCGGAGGGGTGGCCAGCAGCACCCAGGCCTTCGGGTCGGGTCCGAAGAGGAACCCGGCCATCTCCTGCCTGTCGAGCTTCAGATCGTGTTTGTCCTCGTAGACCGCGTGCTCCTCGATGAGCGCGCAGATCTCCTCGATGTCGTCCGCGACCGCGTCCCGTACCGGCATGGGTCTCAGCTCCGTTCGTAGACGATGTCGCCGCCGACGGCGGTGGCGACGACGTGGATCGAATCCAAAGTGGACTCGTCGGTCGGGTCGGCCGAGAGGACGGCGAAGTCCGCGAGCTTGCCGACCTCCAGCGTGCCCAGGTCCTTCTCGGCGAAAGCCGCGTACGCGGATCCGTACGTGTACGCGCGCAGGGCTTCGGCCGGTGTGAGCCGCTCATCGGGACCCAGCACGACACCGGACGCGGTCTTCCGCCGCACCATGTCGGCCAGCGCGAGCAGCGGCGCGCCCTCGACGACGGGGCGGTCCGAGCTGGCCGGGAGCACGCAGCCCGCGTCGAGCAGGCTCTTGAGCCGGTAGCACCACGGTTCGCGCTCGGGTCCCAGCGCGGCCCGCATGCCGTCGCCGATCTCGTTGACGAACCGGCCCTGCGGCGACGCGACCAGCCCCAGCGACGCCAGCCGCTTCAGCTCCCCGGGCCGCAGCACCGCGCAGTGCTCGATGCGGTGCCGGTGGTCGGGCCGCGGGTCGGCCTTGAGCGCGGCTTCGTAGGCGTCGAGGACGACGGTGATCGCGCGGTCGCCGATGGCGTGCGTCGCGATCTGCCAGCCCGCCTTGTGCGCGGCTGCGATCGTCCGCGCGATCTCGTCCTCGGGCACCTGGAAGTAGCCGACGTTGTCCGGCTCGCCCGCGAACGGCTCGTGCATCGCGCAGGTCCGGCCGATCAGTGATCCGTCGGCGAACAGCTTCATCGCGCCGATCCGCAGCCATTCGTCGCCGAACCCGGTGCGCATCCCCAGGTCCAGACCGAAGCCCGCACCCGCATCGAGGTCGTGGAGCACGCTCGCCGCGACCATCACCGTGCTCCGCACGCGCAACACCCCGCGTTCGCGCGCCAGCTGGTACGCGGCGAGTTCGGCGGGGGTCTCCCCCACGAGACCCCCGCCGATCCCGGCCTCCTGGACACTCGTGATCCCCTCGGCCAGATACCGCTCGCCCGCCCTGTCCAGCCCGCGGACGACCCGCTCCGCCGGCGTCGGGTAGGTCAGCGGCCGCAGCATGAGCTGGGCCTGCTCCCGCAGGAGACCGGTCGGCGAACCGTCCTCGTCGCGGACGACGTCGCCGCCCACGGGCACGTTCCCCAGGTCCAGGCGCTCCAGTACCGCGGAGTTGACCACGGTCATATGCCCGGAAGTGTGCTTGAGCCGCACGAGGTGGCCAGGGGCGGCGCGATCGAGCCCCTGCCTCGTCGGATGGCCGCCCACGAGCTTGTTCTGGTCGTAACCGCTGCCGATGATCCAGCCGCCCGGCGGCGTCTCGGCCGCGCGCCGCGCGACGGCGTCGTACACCTCGTCGACACTGCGGCAATCCGAAAGCGCGACGTCGTCGAGGGCCATGCCGAACCAGGCCATGTGGTTGTGCGCGTCGTGGAATCCGGGCACGACCACCGACCCGCCGAGATCCACGCGACGTTTCGCGGAAAGCGCGGCGGCGTCGTCGCCCGACGCGACAATCCGCCCGTTCAGCACCGCAAGCGATGCGGATTCCTCTGTTCCGGTGAGGAACCGGGCGTTCTCGTAGACCGTGTCGACCCGCATGGATTCGACTCTATCGATCGATCGATCGGTCGTCTAGGCTCGGCGTCATGAGCACCGTGGACTACGCACTCGACGACGGCATCGCCGTGATCTGGCTGAACCGCCCGGAGCGGCTCAACGCGGTGGTCGCCGAACTGGTCGACGACCTGCTGGAGGCGCTCGACGCGGCCGCCAAATCGGACGCGCGCGCCGTCGTGCTGGCCGGCCGGGGAAGGGCGTTCTGCGCCGGTCACGACCTCAAGGAGCCCACCCCGCCGGGTGATTCACGTCCGCGACTCGACCGGCTACAGGACGTGACGCGCCGTCTTCGCGGACTGCGCCAGCCCGTCATCGCCGCGGTCCACGGCTACGCGATCGGCGCGGGCGCCGAGTTCGCGATGGGCTGCGACCTGATCCTCGCCGCCGAAGACGCGGTGTTCGCCTTCCCCGAGGTCTCCTTGGGCCTGAGCGTCACGGGCGCGGCCTCACGGTTGCTGCCGCTGCTGGTCGGCCCGCTGAAGGCCAAGGAACTCCTGCTGCTGGGCGAGCGCGTGAGCGGCGCCGAAGCGGCCGGACTCGGCCTGGTCAACGCCGCCCTGCCCGTCGACGATCTGATGGACACCGCCCTCGCCTGGGCGGCCAAGATCGCCGCGCATCCGGCGGCCGCGGCCACGATGGCCAAACGCGCCCTCGATTCCGGCATCGACAGCTCCCTCGACGCGGCCCTCGAACTCGAAGTCAGCCACGCGCTGATCACCGAGCACTCCGCCGAGGTCGCCGCCTCGGCCGAGGCTTTCCGGAGCCGGGCATGACCTCGTTCGCCGGAATCGACACCCTCCTCGGACTGACCACCAGGGCAGCCGCGCTCTGGCCGGACAAGACGGCGTGGATCTTCGACTCCACCGGTGAAAGCTTCACATTCGCCGACGTCGACGCGCGCAGCACCGAGTTCGCCCGCGCGCTGCTGGAACTCGGCGTGGAACCGGGTGACCGGGTCGCGGTGATGCTGCGCAACCAGCCCGAGTTCCCGTTGCTGTGGCTGGCCTTGGCCAGGATCGGCGGGGTGCTCGTCCCGGTCAACACCGGGTACCGCGAGTTCGACGGCGCCCACGTGCTCCGGCACTCGGGCGCCAGGTTCGCCGTGGCCGCCGAGGAATTCCTGGAGCTGCTGAACAAGATCGCGCCGGAGACCTCGCTGGAACGCGTGCTCACACCCGGCGAACTCGCCGGTTCCGGTGCCGCCCCGGCCTTCACGAGCGAAGCCGAACGGCCGGTCAACATCCAGTACACCTCGGGAACCACGGGCGCACCCAAGGGCTGCGTACTGCCGAACCGGTATTGGACGACACTCGCGATCGGCCTGGCCACGGACTACCCGTCGGTCGGCACGGACGACGTCATCCTGACCGCGCAACCGTTCCACTACATAGATCCACAGTGGAACGTCGCGCTGGGGCTCGCGGGCGGCGCGACCCTGGTGGTGCTCGACCGCTTCCACCCGTCGACGTTCTGGGACAAGATCCGCGAACACGGCGTCACCTGGTTCTACTGCCTCGGCCTGATGCCCACCCTCCTGCTGCGGCAGCCGGAAAGCGAGCTGGACAAGGCACACCAGGTGCGCGCGATCTGCGCTTCGGCCATCCCGCGCGACCTGCACGCCGCGCTCGAAGCACGCTGGGGCGCGCCGTGGTACGAGGCCTTCGGCATGACCGAGACCGGCGGCGACATCCGGATGTACCCGGCGGATCACGAGGAGACCGTCGGCACCGGCTGCCTCGGCAGGCCGACGCCCGCCCGCGAGGTGATGATCGCCGGCGAGGACGGGAAACCGCTGCCGCGCGGGGAAACCGGTGAGCTGCTGATCCGCGGGGTCGGCCTGATGCACGGCTACCACGACGATCCCGAAGCGACCAGGCGCGCCTTCGACGGCGGCTGGTTCCACACCGGCGACCTGGCCACAATGGACGCCGAAGGCCGCGTGTACTACGTGGGCCGCACCAAGGACATGATCCGCCGCAGCGGCGAGAACATCTCCGCGGACGAGGTCGAACGGGCGCTGCAGCTGCATCCCGCGGTCAAGCTCGCCGCCGTCATCGCGGTGCCGGACGACATCCGCGGCGAGGAGGTCAAGGCGTACATCGTCCTCGACGAGAACGAGCGGCACCGGTGCGAGCCTGCCGAGCTGGCGGAGTTCTGTTCGACGAAACTGGCCTACTTCAAGGTTCCCCGGTTCTGGGCCATCGCGGCGGAGCTGCCGATGACGCCGTCCGAACGGGTCGCGAAGGGCGAGCTGAAGAAGGCGGGCGACCTCCGCGCCGGTTCGTGGGACAGGACCACCGGGACATGGTTGTGAGCACCCGGGAGAGAGTCCGGCAGGCGGCGGTGAAACTGTTCGCCGCCAAGGGGTTCCACGGCACCGGCATCCGGGACCTGGCGCAGGAGGCGGAGCTGTCGTCCGCCAGCCTGTACCACTACATGGGCACCAAAGAGGATCTGCTGGTCGCCATCATGAACGAGTCGCTGCGGCGCCTGCTCGACGCGGCCGAGCGGGCGACCGCCGGACTCACCGATCCCGTGTCGCGGCTCGGCTCCCTGGTGGCGCTGCACGTGCTCGCGCACGCCATCCAGCCGGATGACACCCGCGTGGTGGACAACGAGGTCCACGCGCTCACGCCGGGTGCCAGGGCCGAAGTGGTGGGACTGCGCGACGCCTACGAAAGACTGTGGGCGGACGCCATCGAGGACGGTGTCGCGGCGGGCGCTTTCCACACCGACCAGCCTTCGGTGACCCGGCTCGCGCTGGTGGAGATGTGCAGCGGGGTCGCGCGCTGGTATTCGCCGTCGGGGCCGCTCACCCTGGATCAGCTGGCCGCGCATTACGCGGAGCTGGCGCTGCGGGCGCTCGCCTGCGAAGGCCGGCTGGACGTCACGGCGTTGCAAAACTGCCGTGAAGTGGTCTCGGGAGTGTGGCGAGTGCCCGTTTAGCGGCGACTCATACCCCCTACGCCTTGCTCAGACGGCTTCTCTGGGGGACGCTCGAAGGGTGACTGAGCAAACGATCCAACTCGAACTGGACGACTCGGGTCTCTCGCCGGCGTTGCCGGTGCCTTCGAACCCCCGTGATCAGGTGCAGGACGTCCCCTACCGCCCGGTGGGCTTCCGCGACGACGACCTGCCCACGGCGCTCGAACGGTGCGCGACATGGCTACGCCAGGCTCAGGAGTGGCTCGGGGAACCGGTCGATGTGCTGGCCGTCCATCTCGACTACGACGACCGCAAGGGTTCGCCGTACTACGACGTGAAACTTCTCTGCAACGAAGAGGACCTGGCCGGGGTCCCGATCGCGATGCGGAACCAGAAGGACGAGGACTAGAGAAAGTCCGTGAAGGCCTCCTTCCCTACGCTCAAGGTAGGGAAGGAGGCCTTCACGGCATGTACGGCCGTTAGGCAGTGCCAGGCACTGTCAGCCTAAGGTGCCGCCGACCTTGACGTGCCCCTTGAGCAGGTTGCGCGCGATGGTCCGGCGCTGGATCTCGTCGGTGCCCTCGTAGATCCGCAGCAGCCGCAGTTCGCGGTACCACCGCTCGACCGGCAGCTCCCGCGTGTAACCCATCCCGCCGTGGATCTGCAGGACGCGGTCGACGATCTCATTCGCCTTCACGCCGCCGTACAGCTTCGCCATCGACTGCGCGTGCCGCGAGTCCAGCTTCTGGTCGACCTGCCAGGCGGCGTGCAGCACCAGCCAGCGCAGGGCCTCCAGCTCGGTGCCGGAGTCCGCGATCATCCACTGGATGGCCTGGCGCTCGGCGATCTTCTGCCCGAACGTCTCCCGCGTGTTCGCGTGCTCGATGGCCATGGAGATCAGCCGCTCGCAGGAGCCGATCGCGCGGGCGGGCAGCAGGTAGCGGCCGGCGCCGATCCACTGCATGGCCAGGTCGAAACCGTGGCCGAGCTCGCCGAGGATCTGCGTCTCCGGCACGCGGACGTCCTCGAAGACCAGCGACGCCGGGCCCCATTCACCCATGGTGTCGATGTATTCGGACTTCCAGCCGGCGTCGCGGTCGACGAGGAAGCAGGTGACACCACCGTTCGCGCCCTTCTCGGGGTCGGTGATCGCGAAGACCATCACGAAGTCGGCCTCGTTGCCGCCGGTGATGAACGTCTTCTCGCCGTTGATGACCCAGTCGGTGCCGTCCTTGCGGGCGGAGGTCCGGATGGCCTTGGCGTCCGAGCCGGCGCCCGGCTCCGTGATCGCGAAGCACGACTTGCGTTCGCCCGAGATCGTCGGGAGCAGGTAGCGCTCCTTCTGCTCGTCGTTGGCGTAGTAGAGGATGTTGTCCGCGGCGCCGCCGAAGCGGAACGGCACGAACGTGCGGCCGAGTTCGGCCTCCAGCAGCGCGGTCATCACCGCGGACAGGCCCATGCCGCCGTACTCCTCGGGCGTCTGCACCCCCCAGAAGCCGGATTCCTTGGCCTTCAGCTGCAGTTCGCGCAGCTCGTCGGCGGTCAGGCCGGGCTGACCGGCGCGTTCGCGGCGCAGCACCTCCTGCTCACGCGGCATGAGGTCGCGCTGGACGAACGTGCGGACCCAGTCGCGCACCTCGCGTTCCTCGACGCTCAGAGAGAAATCCATGGTCAGCCCGCTCCTGTTCGACAGTGACTAAGCGCTCGCTTAGCTCAAGCGTACCGCTTCGATTGTCGTTCGCCGAGGAGTTGTCATAAGTTTTCGCGACCTGTCCCCATCTCGTCGAAGGGCACCAATGAGCACGGAAGCACCGGCGGCGAAGCGTGACCGCACCCATTACCTCTACATCGCCGTCATCGCGGCGGTGGCGCTCGGCATCGCGGTCGGCATCCTGTTCCCCGAGGTCGGCAAGGAACTGAAGCCGCTCGGGACCGGGTTCGTGAACCTGATCAAGATGATGATCTCGCCGATCATCTTCTGCACGATCGCGCTCGGCGTCGGCTCGGTGGCGAAGGCCGCGAAGGTCGGCCGCGTCGGCGGGCTCGCGCTCGGGTACTTCCTGGTCATGTCGACGGTCGCGCTGGTCATCGGCCTGGTCGTCGGCAACCTCCTCCAGCCGGGCACCGGACTGCACCTGACCCCCGAGATCGCCGAAAAGGGACAGGACCAGATCGCCAAGAGCGAGGGCACCGTCGACTTCCTGCTCGGGATCATCCCGAAGACGCTGGTCTCGGCGTTCACCGAAGGCGAGGTGCTGCAGACGCTGCTGGTCGCGCTGCTCGCCGGGTTCGCGCTGCAGAAACTGGGCACGAAGGGCGAGCCGATCCGCCGCGGCATCGAGCACATCCAGCGGCTCGTGTTCCGGATCCTGGCGATGATCATGTGGGCTGCCCCGGTCGGCGCGTTCGGCGCGATCGCCGCGGTCGTCGGCGAGACCGGCTGGAAGGCGCTGCAGAGTCTCGCGGTGATCATGCTCGGCTTCTACATCACCTGCGCGTTGTTCGTGTTCGTGGTGCTCGGGCTGATCCTCGGCCTGCTCGCCAGGGTCAACATCTTCAAGCTGCTGAAGTACCTCGGCCGCGAGTTCCTGCTGATCCTGTCGACGTCGTCGTCGGAGTCGGCGCTGCCGCGGCTGATCGCGAAGATGGAGCACGCGGGCGTCTCCAAACCGGTCGTCGGAATCACCGTGCCGACCGGGTACTCGTTCAACCTCGACGGCACCGCCATCTACCTGACGATGGCGTCCATCTTCATCGCGGACGCACTCGACAAACCACTGACCATCGGCGAGCAGATCTCCTTGCTGGTGTTCATGATCATCGCGTCGAAGGGCGCGGCAGGGGTCACCGGCGCGGGGCTCGCGACGCTGGCGGGCGGGCTGTCCTCGCACCGGCCGGAGCTGGTGGACGGCGTCGGGTTCATCGTCGGCATCGACCGGTTCATGTCCGAGGCCCGCGCGCTGACGAACTTCGCGGGCAACGCCGTCGCGACCGTGCTGATCGGCACTTGGACCAACGAGATCGACCGCGAGCAGCTGGATCGGACCCTGAACGGCCGATCACCGTTCGACGAGGCGACGCTGCTCGACGAACACCCGAGTGATCCGGTGCGGGATCGGGTAAAAAGGGAGACGTGATCGAATGTGCGGTCCGCTGGTCCCCGCCCCTGCCCGCCGAACCCCGGTTCCTGGCCCTGCTCGACGAGCTGGAGCAGGGCCGGTACGGAAACTACCGCCAGGACATCGACAAACGCCGGTTCCTGACAGGCAGGGTCCTGGCCAAGACGGTCGCCGCCGAGCGGCTCGGCATGGCCGTCGAGGACGTGAGCTTCGACGCGACCTGTGACGACTGTGGCAAACCGCACGGACGGCCCCGGATCCCCGGCGCGCCGCTGATGCTGTCGATCTCGCATTCCGGCGACCTCATCGGCGTCGCGGCCACCGCGGGGACGCCGGTCGGCCTCGACGTCGAGACGGCCACCAGGCGGGCCGAGGACTCGCTCATGGAGTACGCGCTGACCCCCACGGAGCTGGCCGCGATCTCCGGGCTGCCCGACGACGAGCGCACGACGGCGTTCTTCACCTACTGGACGCGCAAGGAAGCCGTCATGAAGGCCACCGGGAAGGGCCTCAAGATCCCGCTGCAGAGCATCACGTTCTCCGGCCACGGCGAGCAGGCGCGGCTGGTGCGGTCGAGCCATCAGGCCCTCGACCCGGACCGGACCCGCCTCGCGGACCTGAAGGCGGCCGAGGGCTACCGGGCCGCCGTCGCGCTGCTGACCTCGGACGACATCGCGGTAACCGAAGACTTCGCGCCCCTCTGACTCCACGCGTTTCGTCCTCTGAATGCGGTAGTTGCGCGTGCAAGTACCGCATTCAGAGGACGAAACGCGTCAGATCTCCAGGCCCATGGCGGCCAGCAGGGTGCGGAACTTCGCCGAGGTCTCGTCGAGCTCGGTCCGGGGGTCGGAGGCGGGCACGATGCCGCCGCCGGCGTACAGCCGCATGGAGGTGTCGGCGATTTCCGCGCACCGGATCCCGACGGCCCATTCGCCGTCCCCCGCCGCGTCGACCCAGCCGACGGCACCCGCGTAGTACTCGCGATCGAACGGCTCCAGCTCCTGGACCAGTGAGCGCGCGGCCCCGGTCGGCGTGCCGCAGACCGCGGGGGTCGGATGCAGCGCGGCGGCGAGGTCCAGCGCGGTGACGTCCTCGTCGATCAGCTCGCCGGTGACGGTGGTCGAGAGGTGCCAGATCGCCGGGGTCGAGACGAGTTCCGGGCCGCGGACGTCGAGGGTACGGCAGAACGGCCGCAGGATCTCGACGACGGACTCCACCACGACGGCGTGTTCGACGTGGTCCTTTTCGGACGCCAGCAGCGCCTCACCGTTCGCCTTGTCGATCGCCGGGTCCGCGGAACGGGGCATCGACCCGGCATGCGGGCGGGACACCACGGCGCCGCCGGTGCGGGAAAGCAGGAGTTCGGGAGTGGCGCCGACCAGCGTGCGGCCGCCGGGCAGCTGCGCGGCGTAGGTGGTGTGCCGGGGGTTCCCGTTCGCCAGGTTCCGGACGACCTCGGCGACCGGGACTACCTCCTCGAAGTCGAGGTCGAGCGCTCGGGCGAGGACGACTTTGCGCAGGTCACGGTCGCTCAGCGCGGAGACGGCCGCGCGGACGGCGGCCAGATGCGCCTCGGGTTCGGGCACGGGAGAGACCTTGACCGGCCGGGGAAGCGCGGTGCGCGGCGGGACGGTCGCGTGGTCGGAAGACGCGCGATGGATCGCACGGGGCAAGACCAGATGCCCCGGCATCGAGGTGGTGTCGAACGGCAGCACACCGACCGCGATCGACGCGCCCGAGTCGGTGAACAGCCCGGGGAGCACCCGGGACAGCCGCGACGGCTCGGTCTCGGTCGCGGTGGCCACGGCCCCGCTCGCGAGGAGCGCGTGCCGTGCCGTGGCCAGGAGGAAGTCGCCCCGCTCGTAGCGGGCGGCCAGGTCTGCCGGGGTCGCCGGTGCGGTACTGGTCGTCACCCCACCAGCGTCCCAGGCTCCGGCTGAGACCAGGGGAAAGTGTTGCCCGGGCAACAGCCTCTCAGGCAACACCTTCCCCCGGACAGCCCGTGACCTGGGCGGAAGCGTTACTTCAGCGCCTCGAGAAGGGCCTCGCGCTGCCGCTCGCCCAGGCCGGCGGCACGCCGGTCCGGGTCGATCCCGGCCTGCTCCAGCAGGGCGGCGACCTTGACCGCGCCCAGGCCGGGCACGGCCTTCAGCAGCTGCGTGACCTTCGTCTTGCCGATGGTCTTGTTCTCCTTGGCCTGCTTGAGCACCTTGTCGATGCTCTCCTTGCCGGACTTGATCGACGCAAGCAGCTCGGAGCGCGCTTTGCGAGCCTCAGCCGCCTTGGCGAGGGCATCGGCGCGCTGCTCCGGAGTCAACGTGGGCAGAGCCAACGTAGTAGTCCTTTCATCTCAGGTCTCCGCTTTCGCGGCCGACGGCCTTTAAACCATGCTTGCAAGAGCAAGCGCTGGCCAGCCGTCTCTGTACCACGGCTCCAGTAAACGCCACCCGTTCCTCGGCCGTGAAACCGACACGCACTTATTACCCCTCGACCACGCCGCGGGCAACCCGCCCCAGCCTGCGGAAACACGCCGTTCGAGCGGCGATTCGCCCGCGTTCATCACCCTTATGAGCGATGTCATCACTTCGCACAGTCGGCCATTTTTCGTTTCATGGCACGAAAAATACGAATTATTGAGGATCTTGGCCCGAACCGGCGAACACCCGTTAGCGCGACACTGTGACCGAACGGTTGCCTGCGATGTTACTGACCGGTTCACCCCTCCCGGATTAGAGTCGGCGCAACCCCAGTTCACCGGAGAACGAGCACCACGGGAGTACGCGATGTTGAGCACGATGCAGGACGGGCAGCTGTCACTGGGCAGGCTGCTCCGCCACGGCACCACGGTGCACTCCGAGAGCGAAGTCATCACCTGGACCGGTTCAGAAGCCCGCCGCGAGACCTATGGCGAGCTCGGCAAACACGCCGCGAAGCTCGCGAACGCGCTCCGGAGCCTCGGTGTCATCGGCGACCAGCGCGTCGGCACCTTCATGTGGAACAACGCGGAGCACATGGCCGCCTATCTGGCCATCCCGGCCATGGGCGCGGTGCTGCACACGCTGAACATCCGGCTGTTCCCGGAACAGCTCGTCTTCGTCGCCAACCACGCCGAGGACCAGGTCGTCATCGTCGACGGCACGCTCGTCCCGCTGCTGGCCAAGCAGCTGCCCGAGCTGAAGACCGTGCGTCACGTCATCGTGGCCAACGGCGACGCCTCCACCCTCCAGGCGCCGGACGGCGTCCAGGTGCACTCCTACGCCGAGTTGCTGGCCGGCCAGCCGGACACCTTCGACTGGCCCGAGGTGGACGAGCGTTCGGCCGCCGCGATGTGTTACACGTCGGGCACCACGGGTGACCCGAAGGGCGTCGCGTACTCCCACCGGTCGATCTGGCTGCACTCCATGCAGGTCACGATGTCCGACAGCATGCGGCTGGCCCAGCACGACAAGGCCCTCGCGATCGTCCCGATGTTCCACGCGATGGCGTGGGGCATGCCGTACGCGGCGATGATGGTCGGCGCCTCGCTACTGATGCCGGATCGCTTCCTCCAGCCCGCGCCCATCGCCCAGATGCTCGAGGCCGAGAAGCCGACCTTCGCCGGCGCCGTCCCGACGATCTGGCAGGGCCTGCTCTCCCACCTCGACGCGAACCCGCAGGACATCTCGCATCTGCGCGAGGTCGTCGTCGGCGGATCGGCGGCACCGCCGTCGCTGATGCACGCGTTCGAGGACCGCTACGGCGTACCGATCCTGCACGCCTGGGGCATGACCGAGACGTCACCGCTGGGCAGCGTGGCGCGTCCGCCCGCCGCCGCGACCGGCGAGAAGGCGTGGGACTACCGCTACACCCAGGGCCGGTTCCCGGCGTCCGTCAGCGCCAGGCTGATCGGCGACAACGGCGAGGAACTGCCGTGGGACAACGAAAGCGTCGGCGAGCTCGAAGTGCAGGGCCCGTGGATCGCGGCGTCGTACTACAGCGGCACGAGCGGTGACGAGCCCGACCCGGAGAAGTTCCACGACGGCTGGCTGCGCACCGGAGACGTCGGCAAGATCAGCCCGGACGGCTATCTCACGCTGACCGACCGCGCGAAGGACGTCATCAAGTCCGGCGGCGAGTGGATCTCCTCGGTGGATCTGGAGAACCAGGTGATGGCGCATCCCGCGGTGGCCGAGGCGGCCGTGGTCGGCATCCCCGACGAGAAGTGGGACGAGCGCCCGCTGGTCGCCGTCGTGCTCAAGGAGGGTCAGAGCGCCACGGCCGAGGAACTGCGCGAGTTCTTGTCCGACAAGGTCGCGAAGTGGCAGCTCCCGGAGAATTGGACCTTTGTGGACGAAGTCCCGAAGACCAGTGTCGGCAAGTTCGACAAGAAGCGGCTGCGGGCGTTCCACTCCGAAGGAAAACTCGACGTCAGTCAGCTCTAACGGGTTAATCTCCCGCGCGCCTGCCCTTCCGTGAAGGCCATCTTGAGGGACGCTGGTCCCTGAAGATGGCCTTCACTGCGTTCGGCGAAGGGTTTTGTCGGTGCGTAAGACAAACAGGCGAACGTTCCTGGCGCTCGCGGGGACGACCGTGCTCTCCGCCTGCGGATCCAACACCGTCCAAACGGGAAACCCGCCGCCGTCGACGGCCTACTCCGCCGGCGTGACCAGGCCGAAACCGAAACCGGTGGACCTCGCGCAGTGGTACCACCCGTATCCCGAGGCCGGCGTCCAGGAGGCCGTCACGCGCTACGCGGCCGCGTACCAGAAGTCCAAGGTCGCGGTGCAGTGGAATCCCGACGACTACGAGACGAAACTGAACGCCGCGCTGCAGGCGGGCCCGGTCCCCGACATCTTCGAAGGCCAGGTCACCGTCGACCGCGTCCGGCAGAACCTCCTCGTCCCACTGGACGACGTGATCGGGCCCGTGCGCGGGGATTTCAACCCCTCGGTGCTGGCGGCGCAGACGGTCGACGGCAAGGTCTACGGGATCCCACAGGCACTCGACACCCAGGTCCTCTTCTACCGCAAGAGTTTCCTGCAGGAGGCCGGGGTCCAGCCGCCGCAGACGCTGGACGAACTCGTCGACGCGGCGAAGAAACTGTCCAAGGACGGCGTCAAAGGATTGTTCGCCGGCAACGACGCGGGCGCGGCGGTGCTCGCCGGGCCGCTGCTGTGGTCGGCCGGGCTCGACTACGTCAAGGACGGGAAATCCGTCGGCTTCGACGATCCGCGTGCCGCCACGGTGTTCGCGAAACTCCACGAGCTCAACGGTTCGCTGCTGCTGGGCGCTTCGACGGACTGGGCGGATCCGCTCCCGTTCATCGACGGGCTCACGGCCATGCAGTGGACCTGGCTGTGGAACCTGCCCAAGATCCAGGACACGGTGAAGGACGACTTCGGTGTCCTGGCCTTCCCTCGGCTCGACGCGGCGGGCGCGCCGTCCGTCCCGGTCAGCGGGTTGAGCGCGATGGTGCATTCCAAGAGCCTGAACCCCAACGCCGCCAAGGACTTCGTCAAATGGCTGTGGCTGGAGCGCACCGACTTCCAGCAGGAGTTCGCCACCAGGTTCGGGTTCCATCTGCCCGCACGGCTGAGTGTGCTCGACAAGGTCGCCGCGGCGGCCGACGCCGCGAAGCTGGCCAAGGAGAACGGCCGTGCCGCCGGTCCACTGTGGACTCCGGTGGCGAACACCGCGCTCGTCGACGCGCTGGGCCGGGTCGCCCGCGACGGCGCCGACCCGGTCGCCGAGACCAAGGCCGCCGTCGAGGCCGTCAAAGCCGAACTGGGTCGCCTGTCCGCGTGAGCCGCCGCGAACGCACGTAAGCGACGATCAGCACGATCGACAGGATCACCGCGCCGCCATCGGTGATCAGGGACGGGAGCACACCCGGCCAGCCGTGTTCGGCGATCGCCGCCCGGTGCACTTCGAACGGCACGACGTACACGCCGAACGCCTGTGCGACGTCGACCGCGAGCACCGGCCAGAACAGCCACCGCCGGCGGAACCACACCAGCAGGCCGAGCGCGTTTCCGACGATGAAGACGTTGCCCACCAGCCGCAACGCGCCGAGATACGCGGGCGCGCCGGCGGTGTCCACCACCTTGAGCCGCATGCTCGCCTCGATCAGGTCCAGATCGATGATCACGTAATTCTGCAGCGTCGTCCCGACGATGAAAACGGTCGAGCACAGCACCGCGACCAGGCGGATCTTCGCTGTCCAGCGCATCACTTCCCCCGTTCTCTATCAGTGATAGAGATCACTGAGGCCGCCGTCGAACTGCTGGACCTCGTCGCCGAGGCGATCTGCGCCGACGCCTTCGAGATCGACAGCGACCTGCCGTGGCGTGAACAGCTCGCGAGCGGGCTTCGCCAGTTCCGCGCCCTGCTGCTGCGTCACCGGGACGCGGCCGCACTGCTGCGCGAGCGGCCACCTACCGGGCCACACCGGCTTGGCCATATCGAGACGACCGCGCGGATCCTGCTGGACGCGGGCTTTTCGGAAGAAGACACCGCGGGGATCTCGCGACTGCTCACGGCACACGTGCTGGCTTCGGTGGAGACCCTCCCCGCGCGGAAACCGGACGAGGGGTTTCTCGATCGTTTGGCGGCCTATCCCCATGCGAGCAGGCTCGGCCCGGCTTTCGCGACGCAAAGCGGCGAAGACCTGTTCGAGCTGGGCGTCGAGGTGATCCTGGACGGGCTCGACGCTCGGCTCCCGTGGGTCGTGAGTGGCGATTCGTGTTCTAACCCGAATCGCCACTCACGACCCGCTGGACCGAACTCCTCAACCGCCGGCGCTCACCTTTAGTCCCCGGAGACACCCCAGATCGCCAGCTCGACGGCGACGTCGTTCTCGTACAGCAGCGCACAGTTCGCGCTCCAGCGCGGGCGGCGCTCGTACGGCAGCCGTCCCGCCTTGTCGAGTTCGTCGAAGTCGGCGACGGACGGCTCCTCGGTACCGAAGGCCGCCACGAGTTCGGCGTCGGTCAGGGGCCGGATCGTGCCGAAGTCGTCCTCACCCGTGGCGCTGATGAACTCGTGGACGTCCAGCACGGAATGGGTCCCGGACTCCTGGACGCTCTCCACCTCGTACAGCTCGTCGATCGAGTCCGGGCGGCCGAGTTCGTCCTCCTCCCAGAGGTAGTCGCCCTCCTCGAAGACGCGTGCCTTCATCGCGTCCAGCGCCGCTTCCGGATCGCCGTCGAACCGGCCGCGGACCGACCAAGCCGAAGCACCCACCTGGCCACCTCCCACGCTCGCCAAGCGGCCAGCGTAACCAGCCCGCTTGGCTTCTTTGGTATTCCGCCAAACGTGACAAATTTTCGCATTACCCTTTTCTGGCGTTCACCTCACGGCTAACGTCTTCCGGCATCGTCCTTCCGCGACATCCATCCGCGACGACTGGGGGCACCGCCATGTCCGTCATCTCGAGGCGCACCTTCACCGCGGCCGGCGCCGCCGGCGTCGGCCTGTTGCTGTGCACGCCCACCGCCAACGCGCTCGACCGGGCACTGGCGCGCACCACGACCCGCGCGGTGCGCACCGCGGGCACCACGCTCGAAGCCGCGGCGGCCCCGCGGACCAGCGGACCGGGCTACACGCGGCTGACCGCGGGCCCCGGCTGGCCGCTCGTGGTCCGAGGCGACCTGGCCGCGCCGAAGTCCGGCCGCGACGATCGTCGCCGCGCGATGGCCTCCTTCGCGCAGTTCACCGACCTGCACTTCACCGACGCCGAAAGCCCGGCGCGGTTCGAGTACCTCCACCCGTTCGTCGGCTCGGCGCACCGGCCGCAGGAAACCCTCGGCCCCGTCGCGACGACAGCGCTGGTCGAGCGGGTGAACAGCCTGAAGGCGGGGCCGTTCACCGGACGGCCGATCGACTTCATGGTCACCACCGGTGACAACACCGACAACCACGAACTCATCGAGCTCGAATGGTTCCTCAAGGTGCTCAACGGCGGCACCGTGAACCCGACCTCGGGCGACCCGAACGTGCACGAAGGCGTCCAGACGTCCGGGTCCTCGCACTACTGGAACCCCGGCGAGACGCTGGACGACGCGTACACGAAGAAGGGTTTCCCCCAGCTGCCCGGCCTGCTCGACGCGGCCTCGAACACCTTCACCTCGCCCGGTCTCGACGTCCCGTGGTTCTGCACCTTCGGCAACCACGACGACAGCATCGTCGGCACGGTGCCGGACCTGCCGGGGATGGACGCCTGGTACACCGGCCGCTTCAAGGTGATCGGCAAGGACGAGACGACGTCGCGGAAGCTCGCCAAGGCGATCGGGTCCGGCTCCGGCGTCCCGGTCACGGAGCTGTTCGGCGGCTCGGGCACGATCCGCGAGGTCACCCCGGACGAGCGACGGCGGCCCTTCAGCACCGCGGAGTTCGTGCGGCACCACCTCGACTCCGCCAACACCGGACCCGGCCCGGTCGGCCACGGGTTCAGCGAGAACAACGCCGACGGGCGGAACGTGTACTACACCTTCCGCATCGCGCCGGGGATCACCGGCATCAGCCTCGACACCACGACGATGGCCGGGCTGGCCGACGGATCGATCGGGCTCGGGCAGTTCACCTGGGTGGAGAACACGCTCAAGCGCAACAGCTCGACGTACTACGACTTCTTCGGGCGCAAGGTCACGCAGAACGTGACGGACGAGCTGTTCATCCTGTTCAGCCACCACACCAGCGACACCATGGGCAACGTGCTGCCGGACGCGCGCCACCCGCTGGAGCTCCGGCTCAACGGCGACACGTTCGTCTCGCTGCTGCACCGGTTCCCGAACGTGCTCGCGTGGGTGAACGGGCACACGCACCACAACAAGATCACCCCGCACGCCGGCAAGACCGCGAAGCAGGGTTTCTGGGAGATCAACACCGCTTCGCACATCGACTTCCCGCAGCACGCGCGGATCATCGAGGTCGCCGACAACGCCGACGGCACATTGTCGCTGTTCACGACCCTGATCGAGGCGGAGGCCCCCTACGCGGCTTCGTACTCGGACACCTCGACGCAAGCGCTTGCGTCACTGTACCGGGAGTTCTCGTACAACGACATCCACGCCTCGCTTTCCGCCGTCGGTACCGCCCAAGACCAGAACACCGAACTCCTCCTGCCGAACCCGCTCGCCTGAGTTCCGCCTTCGATCACGCGAGTTACGCCTTCAATCACGCGAGCACGTGCTTGGAGGCGGAACTCGTGCGATCGGGGGTAACTGTTTACATACCTCGCGCGACCGGCGAAAATCCCTTCCCTACTGGGTGGACACGAGGGACGGAGCGGGGATGCGCATACGAGGGCTGGTCACGCTGCTGACGATCGCGACGATGACCGCGGTGACGGCACAGACGGCGGAGGCCGGACCCCGCCGCCCGCACGACGAGTCGATCGACTACCACGAATGGTCCGGTCACCACGGTTTCCGTGACGGCAGGCTCGAAGGGCTCGGCCTCGACCACGGCGCGCTGCGCATCGACCGCCCGATCGGCACGGTCGAGCACACCGAACCCACGCTCGGCACCACGAAGACCTACGAATACGGCCAGTGGACGTCGAGGAGTCACACGCAGGGCTTCGACGCCTCGCAGCTGGTCGCCTCGTGGAACGCGAAGACGCCCGCGAAGACATGGATCAAGGTCGAGGCGAAGGGCCGCACCGCCACGGGCACGGAGACGTCCTGGTACGTCATGGGCCGGTGGGCCAGTGGGGACGCCGACATCAAACGCACCAGCGTCGACGGCCAGAGCGACGCCAACGCCGCGGTCGACATCGACACGCTGGTCATGAAGGCCGGTGTCGCGCTCCGCTCGTACCAGCTGCGGGTCAGCCTGTACCGCGAGGCCGGCTCCCGCGCCACGCCGTCGGTGACGTCAGTCGGCGCGATGACGTCGCTCGTCCCGGACCGCTTCGAGGTCGAGGCCACGAAACCGGGCCGCGCCACCGGCATCGAGCTCAAGGTGCCCACGTACGCGCAGAACCTCCACAAAGGACAGTTCCCGGAGTACGGCGGGGGTGGCGAGAACTGGTGCAGCCCCACGTCCACCGAGATGGTCGCCGAGTACTGGGGCAAACGGCCCAAGCCCGAGGACATGAAGTGGATCCCGGAGGGTTACGTCGATCCGACCGTCGCGTACGCCGCCCGCTACACGTTCGACTACGCCTACGACGGAACAGGCAACTGGCCGTTCAACACCGCGTACGCCGCTTCACTCGGACTGCGGGGGCACATCACCCGTTTGCACTCCTTGAACGAACTCGAGAACTACATCGCGCGCGGCATCCCGGTGATCACGTCGCAGTCGTTCAAGGCCGAGGAACTCGACGGCGCGGGCTACGGCACCGCCGGGCACATCATGGTCGTCGTCGGCTTCACGAAGGACGGTGACGTGATCGCGAACGACCCGGCCGCCAACAGCAACGACCGGGTCCGAAATGTCTACAAACGACACCAGTTCGAGACGATCTGGCAACGCACCAAGCGGTACAACACGAATGGCGGCGTTTCCAGTGGTCCCGGCGGCGTCGCTTACATCATTACGCCCGGGCACTAAATCGATTCTGCGCGCGCGGCGCGTCCGTTGAGGGCGGCGGCGGGGGCATGGATGGAGGTTCCCCACCCGAGCGGATGTCGCGATCCCGGTCGTCTTCGTGGCAAGCTGCGAAGTCAATGACTCGGAGGTGGGCATGCCGTACGAGGTCCCAGGCGTCGTTTCCCGCGCCAAGGGTGAACCGGTCTCGCTGGAGTCCGTGACGGTGCCCGGCCCCGGGCCCGGCGAGGCCGTCGTCTCGGTCAAGGCGTGCGGCGTCTGCCATACCGACCTGCACTACCGTGAGGGCGGGATCAACGACGAGTTCCCGTTCCTGCTCGGCCACGAGGCCGCGGGCTTCGTGGAGGCCGTCGGCGACGGCGTCACCGGCCTCGAACCGGGCGACTACGTGATCCTGAACTGGCGCGCGGTCTGCGGCAGCTGCCGGGCCTGCCGCCGGGGCAAGCCCTGGTACTGCTTCTCGACGTTCAACGCCGCCCAGCCGATGACGCTGGCCGACGGCACCGCATTGTCGCCCGCGCTCGGCGTCGGCGCGTTCATCGAGAAGACGTTGGTCCACAGTGGACAATGTACGAAGGTCGACCCCGCCGCCGAACCGGCCGTCGCCGGGCTGCTCGGCTGCGGGGTGATGGCCGGTCTCGGCGCGGCGCTGAACACCGGCGCGGTGAGCCGCGGTGATTCCGTCGCGGTCATCGGCTGCGGCGGCGTCGGTGACGCCGCGATCGCCGGGGCGAACCTGGCCGGCGCGAAGACCATCGTCGCCGTCGACACCGACGACCGGAAACTCGCCTGGGCCAAGGACTTCGGCGCCACGCACACGCTGAACAGCAAGGGGCTGAGCGAAGAGCAGGTCGTCGAGGCGATCCGGGAGTTCACCGATTCGTTCGGCGCGGACGTCGTGATCGACGCGGTCGGCAGGCCCGAAACGTGGCGGCAGGCGTTCTACGGCCGCGATCTGGCGGGCACGGTCGTGCTCGTCGGCGTCCCGACCCCGGACATGCGGCTGGACGTGGCACTGATCGACTTCTTCTCGCGCGGCGGCTCGCTCAAGTCGTCGTGGTACGGCGATTGCCTGCCCTCACGCGACTTCCCGATGCTGATCGACCTCTATCTCCAGGGTAGGCTGCCGCTCGACAAGTTCGTCACCGAGCGGATCGCCCTCGACGGCGTCGAGCAGGCCTTCGAGCGCATGCACCGCGGCGACGTCCTCCGCAGCGTGGTGACGTGGTGAAGCTCTTCACCGACGCCGATTTCCCGGCCGATCCGTATCCGGGAGCGCGGCCGGGGCATTCGTTCGTCCACTTCGACGGCGCCGGGCACAGCCTCGACACCGCGCCGGAGGGCTGGCGCGAACGCCAGGCCGTGCTCGCCTACGGTTCGAACGCGTGCCCGTCAAAGATCACCTGGCTGCGGGAGAACATGGGCCTGACCGGTCCGGTCGTCGTCTGCCACGCGCGCTGCACCGACCTCGCCGCGGTCTGGGCGTCCGGTCTGCGGTTCCGGGACGGGCAACGGCCCGCGACGCTCGCCGCCGCGCCGGGCGTCGTCGAGGAGCACGCCGTCTGGTTCGCGACGCCCGGCCAGCTGGCCGTGCTCGACAAATGCGAGGGCAAAGGACAGCGCTACAACCTGGTGCGGCTGACGGCCCCGGCCATCACCCTCGACGACGGCACCGTGCTCGACGACGTCGTGGCGTACGTCGGCGCCGCGGACATCCGCCTGCCGATCCTGGTGGACGGCAGGCATATCCGCGTCGCCGACCTCGAACAGCGCCGCGCCGCCGCACTGCAAGGCATCCCCGCCGAAACGCACGGTCTGGACTGCACGCTGGTCGAGGCCGGGACGCTGGTCAGCGGATCTGGTGGTGAACCCGCGTCCGCGATCGACGTCGTCAGGGCGAGACTTGACCGTCCAGCTCACGAAGGTGCCGAAGGCGCCCTGCCACCGCGATAGCGGAGCCTTCGGCCGGGCGGGTTCACGCGTCGAGTCACTTTCCGAAAGAGTCTCTCAGCTCCACCGACAGGCTCAGAGAAGCTTCCCGGGATTGAGGATCCCGGTCGGGTCGACGGCTTTCTTCGCCGCTCGCAACACTTCGACGCCGATCTCGCCGATCTCCGCCGCCAGATGGCGCGCGTGGTCGACGCCGACGGCGTGGTGATGCGAGATCGTGCCGATCCCGGTGATCGCCTCCGACGCCGCCGCCTTCGCCCGCTGCCATTGGCCGACCGGGTCGGCCTCGTCACGGGCGGTGAGCACGGTGAAGTACAGCGACGCGCCCGTTTCGTACGCGTGCGAAACGTGGCACATGATGATGGCGTTGCCGAGCGTGGCGGTGAGCGCGGCGCGGACGGCGTCGCGCAGGTCGCTCAGTTCCGTCCAGTACGCGGCGGTTTCGAGGGTTTCGACGCAGACACCGTTGTCCATCAAGGCGTCCCGTTGCCGAGGTCCGGAGAACCGGCCGCGACGCCAGGATTCACCGAGCGCGGCCCCGATGCGGACGGCGCCGAACTCCTCCAGCACGTGGGTGGTCTCCTGACGACGCCGGGCGACCGCGCGCTTCGACGCGCCTTCCCAGCCGACGATCAGCAGGCAGGGCGCGTGCACTCCCCGCGCCTTGAGGTACCGGCGCAGCGCCTTGGTCTTCAGACTGTCGTTGAGCGCCAGCGAAACCTCGCTTTCGTCTACATCGGACAGTCGTGTGACGTCCGCGAGCACGTGCCGCTGGGCGAGTTCGCGGACCGCCGCGGTGCCCTTCTCCCAGCCGTCGAGGACATAGCCCTCGTAGCGCCGCACCTCCGGCACCGGGCGGACCCGGAGGGCGACCTCGGTGATCACGCCGAGCGCGCCTTCGCTGCCGATGGCCAGATGCCGCAGGTCGGGTCCCGCGGCCGATGCCGGCGCGACGCCGAGTTTCCATTCCCCGCGCGGAGTCGCGAGCCGGACACTCGAAACCATGTCCTCGAACCGGCCGTAACCCGACGAAGCCTGCCCGGCGGACCGGGTCGCGGCGAATCCGCCGATGGTGGCGCGTTCGTAGGACTGGGGAACGTGCCCGAGGGTGAAACCGTGCGCGGCGAGCAGCCGGTCCGCCTCCGGGCCGGTGACGCCCGCTTGCAGGACCGCGATCCGGGAGACCGGGTCGACGGAGACCAGTTCGCCGAGCCTGGTGAGGTCGAGCGCGATCACCGCGCTCTTGTCCCCGCGCAGCGCCGCGACCCCGCCGACCACCGACGTCCCGCCGCCGAACGGGACGACGCCGACGTCGTGCCGTGCGCAGATTTCCAGTACCGACTGGACTTCGGCGGGATTCTCCGGCAGGACGACGGCGTCCGGCACCGGAAAATCACCGAACCCGCGCCGCCGCACCAGGTCCAGATAGGACAGACCGCTCGCCCGCGCGAGCCGTTCCCCCGGCGCCAGCAGGACTTGGTCGGCACCGACGAGTTCCTCGAGGTCTCGTTTCGGCTGTTCGCCCAGCACCGAATCGGGAACGGACAGCGCCGAATCGGGCGCGAGGGGCGCCGCGGAGCCCAGCGGACCGATACGCTGGACGAGCCACCGCAAGGCCTTCGCCGGAAGGTGGGCCGCGTCACCGCCTTCGGGCGTCCAGGATCGTCTTAACCGGTGGTCAATAAGCTCCGTCACGACTACAGTGTTACATATGGACGTAAAACGTCACTCACCTGCGGAAACAGGCGTTTCGGCGCTGGCGGACACCCGATCCCGCCAGGCCTCCACGCGTGTGTCCGACGACGTTCTGCTCGACGCCGCGAAGAAGTGCGTGCTCGCCGTCGGCGTGAGGCGGACCACCCTCGCCGAGATCGCCCGTACCGCGAAGGTCAGCCGGATGACCGTCTACCGCCGGTTCCCGGACGTGCGCAGCGTGCTCGCGACCCTCATGACCCGCGAGTTCGGCGGCCTGCTCCAGGGCGCCGCCGAGCCGGAGGTCGAGCCCGCCAACTTCCGCGAGAAGCTCGTACAGAGTTCGTCCGCCGCCGTCGCCGCGCTGTCGGGCGACCCGCTGTTCCGCACCCTGCTGGACCTCGACTCCGAACTGGTCCTGCCCTACATCGTCGAGCGGCTGGGGAAGACCCAGCGCTTCGCCGAAGGCGTGATCCTGCACCTGCTGAAGTCGGGCCACGAAGACGGCTCGATCCGCAAGGGCGACCTGCCTTCGCAGGCACGCACCCTGCTGCTGCTCATCCAGTCCTTCGCGTTCTCGTACCGCCCCGCCACCGCGGACGTGAACGAGAAGGAGCTGATGGCGGAATTCGCCCACGTACTCGACGCGGCGTTGCGGCCGTGACGCCGGGCTCGCTCAACGCCCTGCGGCGCGACCGGGAACTCACGGCGCTGGCCGGCGGCGAGCGGGTCGATCTGGTGGTGGTCGGCGGCGGTGTCACCGGCGCGGGGATCGCGCTGGACGCGGCCGCGCGCGGCCTCTCGGTGACCCTGATCGAGGCGTACGACCTGGCATACGGGACGTCACGCTGGTCCAGCAAGCTCGTCCACGGCGGCCTCCGGTATCTGGCCAAGGGCGATCTGGCGCTGGCGCACGAAAGCGCTGTCGAACGCGGGATACTGATGACCCGCACCGCCCCGCATCTCACCAGGGCGATCCCGCAGCTCTTCCCGATGTACCGCAAGACCTCCCGCGGCCAGCAGGCGTTCATCATGACCGGCCTCGTCGCCGGTGACGGCCTCCGCCGCGCGGCCGGGACCCCGGCGTCGGTGCTGCCGCGGCCGAGGTCGGTCCCGGCCGCGGAGGCGCTGGCGCTCGCACCCGGCCTGTCCCCTCAAGGCCTGCGCGGCGCGCTGCTGGCCTACGACGGCGCGCTGACCGACGACGCGCGCCTGGTCGTGAACCTGGCCCGCACGGCGGCGTCACGCGGCGCGAGGATCCTGACGAAGGTCGAGGCACTCCGGCTCGACGCGGAATCGGTGCTGGCCAGGGACAGGCTCACCGGGCAGGAGATCGAGATCCGCGCCCGTCAGGTGATCAACGCGACGGGCGTCTGGGCGGGAGAACTGGCGGAGTCGGTGCGGCTGCGACCTTCTCGCGGCTCACACCTCATCCTGGCCTCAGGAGCGGCGCGGATCGGCGCGACGTCGGTCAACGTGCCCGTTCCCGGCGAGAACAACCGCTTCGTCTTCCTGCTGCCGCAACCGGACGGCCGGGTGTTCGTCGGGGTCACGGACGAGCCGACCGATGGGCCGGTCCCCCGGGTGCCGTCCGTGCCGGAGTCCGATGTGGACTTCCTGCTCGAAGTGGCGTCGATGGCGCTCACCCGCCCGCTGACGCGCGCCGACGTCGCGGGTTCGTTCGCCGGGCTGCGGCCTTTGGTCGAGGGCGGCGGCGGGCGCAGCGCGGACCTCTCGCGCAAGCACGCGGTGGTGACCGGCGCCGACGGCGTGCTCACCGTCGTGGGCGGCAAGCTGACGACGTACCGGAAGATGGCCGAGGACGCCGTCGACGCGGCGCTGAAACGGTCCGGGCTCCTCGCCGGGCCGTCGACCACGTCCAGGCTTCCCCTGCTCGGCGCGACACCGCGAAGCCGCCTGTCCACTGTGGACGCGCCAGCGCGGCTGGTCGCGAAGTACGGAACCGAAGCACCGCGGGTCGCGGCACTCGGCGAGGTCGATCCGGAACTGGGCCTGCCCCTGTTCGACGGGACGGAGATCAGCGCGGCGGAAGTCGTCTGGGCCGTGCGGCACGAGGGCGCTCTCGACGTCGAGGACGTCTTGGAGCGCCGCACCCGGCTCGGCCTGGTCACCCCGGACGCCGAGGCGGCCCGCGGCCGCGTCCAGGACCTTGTCGACAAATCACTCGCCGGCCTCTCCTGACCCTCCCGCATTTAGTCCTCTGAATGCGGTGAAGCGCGCCCTCAACTTGACGGGTCGTTGGGTTTTTGCAACAGTATGTTCCATGAGCCCGGTCAGACGCGGCAAAGAGCTGCCGATCTACAACCGGCTTCCCGTGCTCCGGGCGGAGCGCGGACTGAGCAGGGCCGCCCTCGCGGCGGCCGTCGAGGTCAACCCGCAGACCATCGGCGCGCTCGAACGAGGGGACCACTACCCGAGCCTGGACCTGGCGTTCCGCATCTGCGCGGTGTTCGACCTCCCGGTCGAGGCCGTGTTCAGCCGCGAACCGTTCACGCCGCTGTCCACTCAGGTCTACCGGGAGGGGGGAACATGAGCGAGGAGCGAGGCCGCCTCGCGGCGTACTGGGAGCGCCAGCAGGAACGGCTGGACGAGGTGGAACGCAAGCGAGCGCTGAAGCTGCCGACCTGGCGCACGCGGAAACGGCGGCGAGCGTTGAGTGTGCTGGTGGTCGCCGGCGATCTGATCCTGATCGCCGGAGCGGTCTTCTATCAGGCAGGGCAGACAGGAACCTTCCTTGTGTGCTGGCTCGGCGGGGGCGTCGTGGCGGGCGGCGCCCAGTACCTGCTGCGGATCCTCACCGGCAAGATGAGCGGCGGGTTCTCGATGCGGCTCGACGAACGCGAGCGGGAAATGCGCCACCGCGTCACCTACGTCAGCTACCAGATCCTGGTGGCCCTGATGCTGTTCGCGGTGCTTTACGGCCTCTTGGCCCCCGGCCCCAAGGCCGGTGGCGCGATGATGGCCTGCGCGCTGTTGATCACCGGCACCACGGTGTCCGCCGTCATCCTGGGCTGGTCGCTGCCGGACGACGACCCTGAAGACTTCGAAGGGGTGCTCCCCGCATGACCACCACCCGCACGCGATCGGATCGCCGTCGTCTCGCCGCCGCGGCCGTGATCGGCCATCTGGTCGTGATCGCCGGTGCCGCCCTGCTGCGCGAGCCGACCTTGTGGTTCGCCGTTGGCCTGATGGGGCCCGGGCTGTGTCTCTGCGTCGGCACCGCGGCGGTGCTGCGCAAGGCCGTCGGCAGACCCGGCTCCGCGGCGAAGGATCTCGACGAACGCGAGCTGCTGCTGCGAAACCGCGCGCACTACGCTGCGTTCCAGGGGATCTGCGTGTTGATGCTGGTGGATCTCGGGTACGGGCTTTACGCGGCGGGGCAACCGGATTCCGGTTCGCTGCTGTCCGCGATGACAGCGGCGTTGTTCGTCTTCGGGACGTCGCTACCGGCGCTGTGGCTCGCCTGGCGGCTGCCGGACGATGACCCTGAAGACTTCGAGGGGGTGGCTCCGGCATGACCGGGGACAAGAAGCGGCACAAGATGTCCATCGGCGTGGTCGCCGTCGTGCTGGTGGCGGGTGGGGTCCTCGCCGGCGCGGGCCGGGCGGTCCTGGTGTACCGGGCCAGCTCGGTGGTGAGCAACGTCAAGCTGGACGGGCTGATCGAACGGAACCGCACGGTTTCCGGCGTCCATCGGGGATTCGCGGCGCTGGTGCGGTATTTCGAAGAGGGGAAGTGGAAATGAGCGAGGGGAAGCTGGAGATCGACAAGGTCTCCAAGCGCTACGGCGCGAAGGTGGCGCTGGACGAGGTGAGCTTCGAGGTCCAGCCCGGTGAGCTGTTCGGCTTCGTCGGCAGCAACGGCGCGGGCAAGACCACCACGATGCGGATCGTGCTCGGGGTGCTCGCGGCCGACTCCGGCCAGGTGCGCTTCGGCGGCGCCCCGATCACCCACGAGACCCGCACGCACATCGGGTACATGCCGGAGGAACGCGGCCTGTACCCGAAGATGAAGGTGCTGGAGCAGCTGGTCTATCTCGCCGAGCTGCACGGGATGTCGGCCAACGACGCCCACCGCAGTGCCGAGAACTGGATCGCCCGGCTCGGGCTGACCGAACGGCGCAAGGACGAGGTCCAGAAGCTGAGCCTCGGCAACCAGCAACGCGTGCAACTCGCCGCGGCGCTGGTGCACGATCCGAAGGTGCTGGTGCTGGACGAGCCGTTCTCCGGCCTCGACCCGCTGGCCGTGGACGTGATGAGCGGCGTGCTGCGCGAGAAGGCCGCGACCGGCGTGCCGGTGGTGTTCTCCAGCCACCAGCTCGATCTGGTCGAGCGGCTGTGCGACCGGGTCGGCATCATCCGAAGTGGACGGATGGTCGCCTCCGGCACCGTCGGCGAGCTGACCGCCGGTGCGGGCAACGGTCTCGTCGTCACCGCGCCCGCCGCCGCGCCCGGCTGGGCCGCGTCCGTTCCCGGTGTCCGGACGGTCGAGCAGAACGGCTCGACGACGATCCTCGAACTCGAGGCGGGCGCCGACGATCAGGCCGTGCTCGCCGCGGCGCTGGCCACCGGCCCGGTCACCGAGTTCACCAAACGCAGGCGTTCGCTGACCGAGCTTTTCCGCGACGCGGTCGCCGAGAAGCCGGCGGCACAGGGAGTTTCCGCATGAACACCGTATCTTCGTGGCGCGCGGTCTGGCTCATCGCCAAACGCGAGCTGAACACCCGGCTGCGCACCAGGTCCTTCGTGGTCGGCACCGCCGTGCTGCTGGTCATGCTGATGGGCTACGTCCTGCTGCAGTCCACGCTGATCAGCAACGAGGACAAAAGCAAGGTCGGGCTCACCGGCCAGACCGCCGGGATCGCGCAGCAGCTCAAGACCGCGGGCGAGGCGATCGGCGAGAAGATCGAGACCGTCACCGTCGCCGATCCGGCGCAAGGCCGGTCTCAGGTCGAGAACGGCGACCTGGACGCGTTGCTGTCCGGCAACGCCACCGAGCTGAAAGTGCTCGTCAAGTCCGATTTGGACACGAAGCTGCGTTCCCTGCTGAACGGCGTGTCCCAGCAGGAAGTGCTGAACGGCATCCTTTCCGAGGCCCAAAAGTCGCCGGACGAGGTGATGCGCACGGTCCACCAGACCCAGGTCGAGGTCGACTCGATCAAACCGCCGGACCCGGAGAAGTCACAGCGGATGGTGATCGGGCTGATCGTGGCGGTGCTGCTGTACATGAGCATCGTGACCTACGGGACGCTGGTCGCGCAGGGCGTGGTCGAGGAGAAGTCCAGCCGGGTGGTGGAGATCCTGCTGTCCACGGTCCGGCCGTGGCATCTGTTGCTGGGCAAGGTGATCGGGCTCGGGCTGGTCGGGCTGACGCAGCTGGTGATCATCGGCGGCGCCGGGTTCGTCGTCGCGTCGGCGACCAACGTGCTGACGCTGTCCGGGGTCGCGACGAGCGCGCTGCTGTGGGGTGTGCTGTGGTACCTGCTCGGGTTCCTGCTGTACGCCACCGTCTACGGCGCCATGGGTTCGCTGGTCTCCCGGCAGGAGGACACCCAGTCCGTGATCGGCCCGGTCAACATCGTGCTGATCCTCGGCTTCGTCGTCGGATTCAACCTGCTGGCGCAGGCGCCGGAGGGCACGGGCACGAAGGTGCTCTCCCTGGTGCCGCTGCTTTCCCCGGTCCTGATGCCCGCCCGGATCGCCGCCGGGACCGTCGAGACGTGGGAGATCGCGCTGTCGCTGGGCCTGAGCGTGGGCGCCATCGCCCTGTTCACCTGGCTGGGCGCGCGGATCTACCAGAACAGCGTCCTGCGGGTCGGCAGCCGGATCAAGCTGACCGAGGCGCTGAAGGGCTGACCCGCGAGTCCGTGAAGGCCTCCTTCCCTACCCTGAGAGTAGGGAAGGAGGCCTTCACGGACCTTTGATGGCGCCGTAGCGCTCCAGCGCGACCTGACGTTCATGGGCGTGGTCGACCATGGGTGCGGGGTAATCGGGCACGCCGGCGGGTTTGTGCACGGCTTTGCCCTGCACGGAGCGGAGTTCGGGGACGTAGCGGCGGACGTAGTCGCCGGAGGGGTCGAACTTCTCCCCTTGCGTGGTCGGGTTGAAGATCCGGAAGTACGGCGCCGCGTCGGTGCCGCTGCCCGCGACCCACTGCCAGTTCAGCTGGTTCGACGCGAGATCGCCGTCGACCAGATGTTTCATGAAATGCCGCGCGCCGAGCCACCACGGCAGATGCAGGTCCTTGACCAGGAAACTCGCCACGATCATCCGGACACGGTTGTGCATCCAGCCCTCGGCGAGCAGCTGCCGCATCCCGGCGTCGACGATGGGGAACCCGGTGCGTCCCTCGCACCACCGCCGGAAAGCCTCGTCGTCGCTCTCGTGTTCCATGGCGTCGAACCGGGAATCGTAGTTCTTCCGCGCGGTTTCGGGACGGTGCCACAGGACGTCGGCGTGGAACTCACGCCAGGCGAACTCACCGCGCAGCGCCTTGGCGCCGGATCCCTCGTTCCCGGCGAGGTCCGCCAGCAGGGTGCGCGGGTGGACGCACCCCCAGCGCAGATACGGCGAAAGCCTTGTCGTGCCGGGCCGATCCGGCCGGTCGCGATCTTCGTCGTAGGTTTCGAGGCCGTCGTCCAGGAACTCGTGCCAGCGTTCGAGCGCCGCCCGCTCACCGGGCTCCGGCAGCTCCATCCCCTTGAGCGACGGGGACTTCGGGAGCTTGACGGAGCGCGGCGGTTCCACCCAGTCCACTATGGACTTACCGGTGTCCGCGGGCCGCGGCCAGCCGTGGCGCACCCACGCGCGGTAGAACGGGGTGAACACGCGATAGGGATCGCCGTCGGGTTTGGTGATGCGGCCTGGCGTGATCGCGTACGAGGAACCCGTCTCGACCCAGTCGATGTCGTGCTCCGCCAACGCCTTCTTGACCTCGTCGTCGCGGCGGCGGCCGTACGGGCCGGTGTCCGCGCTGACGTGCACCGCCGCCGCGCCGATCTCGCGCGCGGCCTTGACGACCTGCTCGGCCGGGTCACCCTTGACGAGCATCAGCCGTCCGCCGAGCTGATCGTCCAGCGCCTTCAGGCAGCCGTGCAGGAACGCGACGCGCGGGGCGCCGGAGGGTTTGAGGAGCGCGTCGTCGAGGACGTACAGGGCTAGGACGTGCTTGCTGTGTTTCGAGGCCTCCAGGAGGGCGGCGTGGTCTCCGAGGCGGAGGTCGCGGCGGAACCACAGCACTACCGGGGCTTCTCTGGTCACCCTGGAACCCTAAGGCCGCTCCCGTGGCCCCGCACGCCCGGATGCAATGAAAGGTCCTTTCCTTGCGAAATTTGCAAGGAAAGGACCTTTCATAGCGCTTGCGGGAGGGGGATCAGCGCTCCGAGATGGGCGCGTAGTCCCGCGACGCGTAGCCGGTGTAGATCTGCCGCGGGCGGCCGATCTTGGTGGCCGGGTCCTGGATCATCTCGCGCCAGTGCGCGATCCAGCCCGGCAGGCGGCCGAGCGCGAACAGCACGGTGAAGTACTTCGTCGGGAAGCCGAGCGCCCGGTAGATCAGACCGGTGTAGAAGTCGACGTTCGGGTACAGCTTCCGCTCGATGAAGTAGTCGTCCGAGAGCGCGGTCTCTTCCAGCTTCTTCGCGATGTCGAGCAGCTGGTCGCCGCCCTTGAGCTTGGAGAGGATCTCGTCCGCGGTGTTCTTGATGATCTTCGCGCGCGGGTCGTAGTTCTTGTAGACCCGGTGCCCGAAGCCCATCAGGCGGACACCCTTTTCCTTGTTCTTCACGCGGGTGACGAAGTTCGCGACGTCGCCGCCCTCGGCCTGGATGCCCTCGAGCATGTCCAGGACCGCGCTGTTGGCGCCACCGTGCAGCGGGCCGAAGAGCGCGTTGATACCGGCCGAGATCGAGGCGAACAGGTTCGCCTCGGAGGAGCCGACGAGACGCACGGTCGAGGTCGAGCAGTTCTGCTCGTGGTCGGCGTGCAGGATGAACAGCAGGTCGAGCGCCTTGGCGACGTCCGGGTCGACCTCGTAGGGCTCGGCCGGGAAACCGAAGGTCATCCGGAGGAAGTTCTCGACCAGGCCGAGCGAGTTGTCCGGGTACAGCAGCGGCTGGCCGACGGACTTCTTGTACGCGTACGCGGCCAGGGTCGGGACCTTGGCCAGCAGGCGGATGGTGGACAGCTCCACGTTCGCTTCGTCGAACGGGTTGAGCGAGTCCTGGTAGAAGGTCGACAGCGCGGATACGGCGCTGGAGAGCACCGGCATCGGGTGCGCGTCGCGCGGGAAGCCGCTGAAGAAGGCCTTCAGGTCCTCGTGCAGCAGGGTGTGCCGCTGGATCTTCCCGGTGAACTCCTCCAGCTGCGCCTGGGTCGGCAGCTCGCCGTAGATGAGCAGGTACGAGACCTCGATGAAGGTCGACTTCTCGGCCAGCTGCTCGATCGGGTACCCGCGGTAGCGCAGGATGCCGGCGTCACCGTCGATGTAGGTGATGGCCGACGACGCGGCACCGGTGTTCACGAAACCCGGGTCGTGGGTGATGTACCCGGTCGTCGCCAGCAGCTTCCCCAGCTCGATCCCAGGCGCGCCCTCGACCGGGTGGATCACCTTGAACTCGTGCTCGCCGTTGGGCAGGCGCAGCGTCGCGGTCTCGCCGGACTGCCCCGCAGCCGTCGTCGCGTCGGACATGTAAGTCCCTCTCACGTTCAGCACGGGCCGGCGGCGCCTGTAGGTTCCACAGGTACGCCCTCTTTCACGCGCGTGACCCACGGCCTCGCTGCACACCGCCCCGCTGGGGTATGAATTCCCCTCTACGCTAGTCGAGAATGGGGTCAACGCGCAGCGGGTGAGTTGCTCACAACAGCCCCTTTGGGACCAGGTTCACACGGCGGATGCCATATCGCCCGCCGTCGGCGGTTCGGCCCCGCTCCGCGAGACGGTGATCGACGCCGCTTTCGCCGCGAATTCGAGCGCCGTACGCCAGCCGTCGGCGTCGAGAGTGGACAAGTCACGGACGCCGTTCGAGTACAGCCACGCCAGCAGGGCGCCCTGCACGGTGTCACCGGCGCCGATCGTGTCGACGACGTCGACCCGGCGTGAGGGGACCTGGGCGATTTCGCCCGCTCGTGTGATGACGGACAGCCCTTGCGCGCCCCGGGTGAGCACGACGGCATCGACTCCGCAAGAGGTCCAGACCTTTGCCGCGTCGACCGGGTCGGCGCCCTCGGTGAGCCATTCCGTGTCGTCGTCGGAGATCTTGAGCAGGCGGATATGCGGCAGCCAGGAATCGAACCTCGCCCGGTACGCCGCCGGGTCGGCGATCAGCGCCGCACGGATGTTCGGATCGAGCACGGTCAGGACGCCGCGGTCGGATTCGCGGCGCAACACGGTTTCGTACGTGCTCGCGCCCGGCTCCAGGACCATGCCGAGGGTGCCGAGCGAGAGCGCCGTCACATCCTCCGGCAGCGGGCCGGGGTCGGCGACCAGCCGGTCCGCGGTGCCCTCGGTGTAGAAGGTGTACTGGGCGGAACCCTTCTCGTCGAGCGCGACCACGGCGAGGGTCGTCGGCTCGTTTCCCCGCTGCAGCAAGGCGGTGTCGACGCCGGAGGCGTGCAGCCGGTCCACCAGCGCGACGCCGAAGCGGTCGTTCGAGACGCGCGACAGGAAGCCTGTCGGGACGCCGAGCCGCCCGGCGGCGAGCGCGACGTTGTAGGGACCACCACCCATCCGGGGCAGCAGCGCGCGCAACCCACCGTCCACAGTGGAATCCAACGGTTCACCGGGAACGAGGTCGACCAGCGCCTCTCCACCTACGACGATCACGGGCGCGATGCTAGCCGAGGCGGCGGTGAGACCACCAGAATTGTCAGTTCAGGACATTTTTTGTCGCGATCCCGCCAAGCAAAAGCTCCGACAACGCGGTGAACGCTTCGGCGTCGGTCACCCCGGTGCGCTGACCGACGACACCGGTCTGGATTCCCTCGATGATCAGTCCCGCCATTTCCGCGATCAGCCGCGCGTGCACCTCGCGGAAAACACCGTCGGTGACGCCGCGATCGATGAACGACCGGATCCGGCGGGCCGCGGCGCGACTGTTGAGCTGATACGCGTCCCGCGCCGGCGCGAATTCGGCGATGTCGGTCATGAAAGCGGCCGAAGCGCGATTCAGGTACTCGGAGATCCCGGCGAGGTACTCCCCGAGGATCTTGCGAGCGTCGTCGATCCCGGCGATCCGCTCTTCCAGCAGTTCGGCGGCGCCCTTGAAAAAGTGGGTGACGACCTTGACCGCGAGCTGCTCCTTGCTGGGCGCGAGCGCGTAGAGGGTCGACTTCGAGCAGCGGAGCCTGGCGGCCAGGTCGTCCAGCGTGAACTGGGAGAACCCTTCGGCGAGGAAGACCGCTTCAAGTTCCGAGAGCAGCGCTCTCTGACGCGCGGTGGGCTGGCGGCGCGAGGTCATCGGATCACTATCCCCTACGCGAACGGTGTACCCCCAGCGCCATCTACTGTACGCTGAATCAGCCCACAGTACTGTTTTTAGTACAGCTCAGCTCGGAGGAGCCATGCCGGCGGACCGTCTGCTGCCCAGCACCGAGGCCCAGGATCTGGTCGACCTGGCCAAGGAGATCGCGCGCGAGGAACTCGCCCCGATCGCGAGCAAGTACGAGGAGACCGCGCACTTCCCGCGCGAGCAGTTCCGGCTGCTCGGGCAGGCCGGGCTGCTCGGCCTGCCGTACTCGGAACGCTGGGGCGGCGGCGAGCTGCCGTACGAGGTGTACCTGCAGGTTCTGGAGGAAATCGCGGCCGCGTGGATGTCGGTCGGCGTCGGGCTCTCCGTGCACACGATGTCCTGCTTCGCGCTGGCGCACCACGGCACCGACGAGCAGCGAGACCGCTGGCTGCCCTCGATGCTGGAAGGCGGCCTGCTGGGCGCGTACGCGCTCTCGGAGACCCACGCCGGCTCCGACGCGGCCGCCCTCTCGACCCGCGCGCGGCTCGACGGCGACCAGTACGTCGTGAACGGCACGAAGGCGTGGATCACCCACGCGGGTGAGGCCGACTTCTACACGACCATGGTGCGCACCAGCGACGACGGCGGCCAGGGCATCTCCTGCCTGCTCGTCGACGCGGCGACGCCGGGCCTGTCGGCCGCGCCGCCCGAGCGGAAGATGGGCCTCACCGGGTCGACCACGGCGCAGCTGATGTTCGAGGGCGCCGCCGTCGACGCCGACCGGCGGATCGGCGAGGAGGGCCAGGGACTGAAGATCGCGCTGTCGTCGCTCAGCTCCGGACGGCTGGGCATCGCCGCTTGCGCCGTCGGGCTCGCGCAGGCCGCGCTGGACGAGGCGCTCGAGTACGCGAAGGGCCGCACGCAGTTCGGGCGGCCGATCATCGAGTTCCAGGGACTGGAATTCCTGCTGGCCGACATGGCCGCGACCGTCGAGACGTCGCGCGCGATGTACCTCGACGCCGCCCGCCGCCGCGACCGCGGGCTGCCGTTCCAGCGGCAGGCGTCGATCGCGAAGCTCGTCGCGACCGACGGCGCGATGAAGGTGACCACCGACGCCGTGCAGGTCCTCGGCGGCGCCGGGTACACGAAGGACTTCCCGGCGGAGCGGTACATGCGGGAGGCGAAGGTGCCGCAGATCTTCGAGGGCACGAACCAGATCCAGCGCATGGTGATCGCGCGGGAACTCCGAAAAGGCTGACTCTCCGCGCCGATATGCTCACCAGTGGTCACGTGGTGATCGTGAGACACCGTGGAAGACGTGAGGAGATGCTGTGCCAGCCCTTCCCGACTCCACGGCCGGGTCACACGGTGGACCGGGGTGGGCCATCCCGGATCACCTGCTGTCGGTCGCGGAGTACGCGGCGCTCGGTGAGCCCGATTCCGGATTCACCGAGCTCGTGGAAGGCCGCCTCGTCATGTCGCCAAGCCTCAAGAGGAGACACAACAAGGCGCTCTACGCCTTGGCGAGGCAACTGGAATCCCAGCTGCCCGAACACCTCGAGTTCATCCAGGACATCGACGTCGATCTGGGACTGGTGCCGCCTGGCGAGCCGGGTTTCGCCAGGCGACCGGATCTGATCATCGCCCTCCGTGAAGCAGGCGAGCGAATCGACGAAGAAGACACGATGTACCACGCGGTCGACGTCGTCGTCGTGGTCGAGATCGTGTCACCGGGCTCGAAGCGCACCGACTACGTGACCAAACACGGCGAGTACGCCGACGCGGGGATCCCACACTACTGGATCGTCGATCTCAGCGAGCCCGTCTCGCTTGTCGCCTGCCACCAAGCGGGCGAACTCGGCTACCAGGACGCTCCGGCCATGACCGGCGAATTCGCCGCCGCCGAGCCGTTTCCGGTGAAGCTGGATCTCGACCGACTGCTCTCGTGAGTGGTGAGGACGGTTGGAACCCAATGCCACGCAGCTTAAGTTGATCTTGGGTGAGGTTGGCAGGTGGGGTGAAGGCTCCCTTCGCTGCGCCTGATGCGACGAAGGGCGCCTTCGGCTCTGGTCGCGGGTCACTGTCGTGAGTGGCGTTTCGGGTTAGAACCCGAAACGCCACTCACGACCCTCCGTGCCCCGGCGGGCCGAACCGCTGTGGCGGCGGACCGGCCTGCGGCGACCGCTGCGGCCATCCGGTCTGCGGCGGATAAGGCTGCTGCCCCGGCACGGGCTGAGGCGGGGACTGGAATCGGGCGCCATGCGCCTGCTGAAAACCCTGCTGCTGCGGGAAACCCGGCGGTGCCTGCCACCGCGCATCCTGCCGAGCCGCGGCGACGGCGCGATCCTTGCGCCGTTTCCCGCGGATCAGCATCGTCGCCCCCAAGCCGGTCAGCGCCACCCCGACCCCGGCCATCCAGAGCCCGTGGTCGCGGAACGTCTCGGCCCTGGATTCGGCGGCGGCCTTCATCTCGTCGTAGGTGTCCTCGTCGACGGTGCGGCCACCCTTGGTGCTTTCGCAGACGTCGCCGGGGCCCATGATCCGGCCACCGCATTTGACGATATTCGGATCCTCACGGGCGAACAACAAGGTGACGACCAGGAAACCGATACCGACGACCAGAACGAAGACCCAGCGCTTCATGTGTTACACATCCTCCCCAGTGTGTAACACATGAGAGCACGGGCCGGTCGTTCTGACAAGACCGGTTCAGCCCTCGCGGTACCGGCGTTCCTCGGTGACGCCGACGCCGGTCTCCTCGTCGAAGTGGTAGACCTCGCGCCCCCGCACGAACACGCGCATGGCCCGGTTCATCACGTCCAGCGGGTCACCCGACCAGATGACCACGTCGGCGTCGAGGCCCGGCTTCAGCGAGCCGACCTGGTCGTCGAGGTCCAGCATCGCGGCCGGGTTGACGGTCAGCGCCTTCAGCGCGGTCTCCGGGTCGAGGCCGTCCTTCACCGACAGCGCGGCCTGGTAGACCAGGAAGTTGATCGGCACGACCGGGTGGTCCGTGGTGATCGCGATCCGCACACCCGCCCTGGCGAGGATGCCGGGCGCACGCAGGGTGCGGTTGCGCAGCTCCACTTTGGACTTGGTGGTGAACAGCGGGCCGAGGATCACCGGCACGTCCCGCTCGGCCAGCAGGTCCGCGATCAGGTGCCCTTCGGTGCCGTGGTTGATCACCAGTTTGTAGCCGAACTCGTCGGCCAGCCGGATCGCGGTCACCATGTCGTCGGCGCGGTGGACGTGCTGGTCCCAGTACAGCTCGCCGTCGAGGACCTTGGCCAGCGTCTCCTTGGTCAGGTCGACGTCGAATGGCTTGCCCTCGCCGGCCGCGTGGTCGCGCTGGGCGGCGTAGTTGCGCGCGGCGGTGAACGCGTCGCGGATGGTCGACGCGACACCCAGCCTGGTCGACGGCGTCTGCTTCTTCTCGCCGTAGACCCGTTTCGGGTTCTCGCCGAGCGCGCTCTTCACGCTGACGCCCTCGGCGAAGATCATGTCGAGCACGGTCCGGCCCCAGGTCTTGACGCCGATCGTCTGCCCGCCGATGGGGTTCCCGGAGCCGGGCTTGATGACGACGCTGGTGACGCCGCCCGCGAGCGCGTCGTCGAAGCCGGGCTCGTACGGGTCGATCCCGTCGATCGCCCGGAACCGCGCGCCGTTGGGGTCGGTCATCTCGTTCGTGTCGTTCCCCGACCAGCCTTCGCCGTCTTCGTGGACGCCGAGGTGGGCGTGCGCGTCGATGAACCCGGGCAGCACCCAGCTGCCCGCGGCGTCGATCAGTTCGGCGTCGTCGGGGACGTCGACGTCGGCGTCCGTGCCGACCGCGGCGATCTTCCCGTTCTCGATGAGGACCGTGCCGCCGTCGATGGGATCACCGTCGACCGGGACGACGTAACCACCGACGATGGCCTTGACCAGTACTTTGTCAGACATACTTTGACACGCTAACGAACTGGGCCACCGGTCCGCACGCGGGGCTTTTCGAAGTGGACCAGTTCGTAGTGCTTCTCGGGCGTTCGGTGCGTCTCGACGTAGCCGAGTTTCCGGTACATCCGCAGCGGGCCCGCGCTCCGCTCCCCGGTGAACAGGCGGAACACGGTCACCGAAGGCGGGGCGGCGGCCTCGGCGGCGAGCAGCAACGAGCCGCCGAGGCCGTGCCCCTGCCTGTCCGGGGCCACGATGAGCCTGCCGACGAGACCGGCCTCGCCGTCCACGACGATCCGGACACTCGCCACCAGCCGCCCGGATTCCCTGATGCCCCAGGCGAAACACGCGGGGTCGCCCAGGGCATCCTTGGCCTGCTCGAAGGTCTCCAGCAGCGGCGGGAGGTCGAGGTTCTCGTGCTCCCTGGCCTCCGGGACGTACGCCGCGCGCTGCAGCGTGAGCACTTCGCCCGCGTCCACGGGGCCCAGCCGGAGCAGAGCCGTCATCAGCGCACCCGGATTCCCCAGCTCCCGGTCCACGAAGTGGCGGGCTCCAGGTCGATCAGGTCGGTGCCGGTGTTGAGCGCGTCCGCGGGGCAGGTCATCGGCTCGATCGCCACCGCCCGGCCGCGGCCGACCAGGTCGTCCGGCGTGAACACCTGCGCCCAGCGGAAGTCGGGCCCGGCCCAGACCAGCAGCTCCTGCTCCCCGTGCGAGAGGACGTGGTGGTGGTTCCCGTCCTCGGCGACGCTCAGCCCGCCGAACGCCGTGTCGAGGTCGACGCCTTCGAGCACCTTGCCGGACCGGAAGTCGTACTCGGTCCCCTCGACGTCCTGCTCGTCGGCGTACGGCATCTGCTCGTCGCCGAGATACGGGCGGACCCGGCTCGCGGGCAGTGTCAGGGTCAGCTCGTCGGTGGGCACGTCGCCGATGCGGAAGTAGGGGTGCGTGCCGAGCCCGACGCCGATCGGGCTCTCGCCCTCGTTGCGGATCTCGTGCGTCACGACCAGTTCGCGCGGCGAGATCTCGTACGTGATCGTCGCACGCAGCGGCACCGGCCAGCCCTCCTGCGCCGGGACGTCGATGGCCATCGTGATCGACGACTCCGCGTGCTCGAGAAGCTCCCACTCCTCGTGCCGGGTCAGGCCGTGGATCGCGTTGCCGCGCGCCTCCTCGGTGATCGGGAGCTGCTGCTTCTCACCCTGGTACACCCACTGGCCACCCTTGGTGCGGTTCGGCCAGGGCAGCAGCACCTGCCCTGCGCCCTTCGGCGGCTTCTCGTCCTCGGCGAACGCCTCGACGTAGGGCACTCCGCCGACCTCG
Source organism: Amycolatopsis sp. NPDC043889 (assembly GCF_056435645.1). Lineage (NCBI taxonomy): Bacteria > Bacillati > Actinomycetota > Actinomycetes > Pseudonocardiales > Pseudonocardiaceae > Amycolatopsis > Amycolatopsis sp. NPDC043889. The sequence continues at coordinate 118,611 of NZ_JBWKEC010000004.1, read as the reverse complement.
AACGCGCGCAACCCGGCACCGATCTCGGTGACGACGGCGCGCGCGTTGCCGCGGGTGATCTCGAACTGCTCTCCGGTGGGATTGGCCATGCGGACGAGGTTACCGGCGGGCGCCGGGAACGTAGTCTGGGAATGCCACGCCCGGACGAAGGAGACCGCCGCGATGACCGTTCCCGGCTACCCCAGCACCGTCGGCCGCGTCCTGGAACGGAGCGCGCGCCGCGTCCCGGGCCGGGTCGCCCTCACGTTCGCCGATCGCGTGTGGACCTACGCGGAGCTCGACCGTGCGGCGGGCCGGGTCGCGGCGAAACTGCTCGGGCGCGGGCTCGTCCACGGTGACCGCGTCGCGGCCTTCGGCAAGAACTCCGACGCGTACCTGTTGCTGTACCTCGGTTGCGCGCGGGCCGGGCTGGTGCACGTGCCGGTGAACTTCAACGCGCGCGGTGAAGAACTCGAGTACCTGCTCACGCAGTCCGAACCCGCCGTGGCCTTCGTCGACCCCGCGCTGGCCGGGCACGTCGGCGTCGATCATGTGTCCACACTGGACGTTCTGGAGTGGGCGCTGGACGAAACCGTCGAACCGCACGAGGAGTCCGGGGTCGCGGACGAAGACCTCGTCCAGTTGCTCTACACGTCCGGGACGACCTCGCGGCCGAAGGGCGCGATGCTCACCCACCGCGCGCTGGTGCACGAGTATTCGTCCTGCATCGCGGCGCTCGACTTGAGCGACCGTGACGTGCCGCTGCACGCGCTGCCGCTGTATCACTCGGCTCAGATGCACGTCTTCCTCATGCCCGGTCTGGCCGTCGGCGCGACGAACCACCTCGTCGAGGCGCCCGACCTCGGCGACATCCTCGCGCGGATTCCCCGCCAGGGCATCACTTCCCTGTTCTTCCCGCCGACCGTCTGGGTGGGACTCGCGAACCATCCCGGTCTCGCGGACGCGGACCTGAGCTGCCTCACCAAGGCCTACTACGGCGCGTCGATCATGCCGGTGCCGGTGCTGAACGCGCTCCGCGCACGGCTGCCGGAAGTCGGGTTCTACAACTGCTTCGGGCAGTCGGAGATCGGTCCACTCGCGACGGTCCTGCGGCCGGAAGAGCACGACGCCCGGCCGGATTCGGTCGGCCGCCCGGTCCTCTTCGTCGAGACGCGGGTGGTGGACGCCGAGATGAACGACCTTCCGCCGGGTGAACTCGGCGAGGTCGTGTACCGCTCTCCCCAGCTGTGCACCGGTTACTGGGGCAAGCCCGAGGAGTCGGTGGAGGCGTTCGCGGGCGGCTGGTTCCACTCTGGCGACCTGGTACGGCAAGACGAAGAGGGCTACCTGTTCGTCGTCGACCGGATCAAGGACGTCGTCAACACCGGTGGCGTCCTGGTCGCGTCGCGCGAGGTGGAAGACGCCCTGTACGCGCATCCCGCCGTCGCCGAGGTCGCCGTCGTCGGTCTGCCGCACGAACGCTGGATCGAGGCGATCGCGGCGGTCGTCGTGGCGAAGGAACCCGTCGAGGAAGCTGAACTGATCGAGTTCGCCAAGAACTCGCTGGCGGCGCACAAGGTGCCGAAGTCGGTGCATTTCGTCGGCGAACTGCCGAAGAACGCGTCCGGGAAGCTGCTCAAACGCGAGCTGCGGCAACAGTTCGGCGGGTCAGCGTCCGCGATCGGCGTCTAGCGACCAGGGGCTGTCCTGCAGGTTGGTTCGCGGTCTTCACGCCCAGGTGTCGCGAAAGCCACTTTCGGGACATCAGGCGCCGCGAACGTGGCTTTCGCGACGTGCTCCGGCCGCACGATCACTTGCGGGACGCCGTCGGCGGCACAGATGTCCACAAAGGCCTTTCTTCGAGGCGAAGATGCCCGATTAGGCCGATTTGAGTGGTTTCACAAAGGGGTCGTGAGTGATAAAGAGGGTTAGAACCCTCCTTGCCACTCACGACTCCACCTGAAAACCGTACATACGAGCATCAAGCGAACATTTCGGCCAGCAAAAGCGTCCTTTGTGGACACTTGAGGAGGCGTAGATTTACAGGACGCCGCCTAGCTGGTCGCGGTGATCGTGAATGGCGATTCGGGTTCTAACCTGAATCGCCACTCACGACCCCGCCCAAACGAGTGAGAAGTTGTTGTGCCGCAAGGACAGAACGCTCATCCCCGGCGTCGAGCAGATCCGCCGCGACGGCCGCCGGGATCGCGAGGTCTCCGGCCCCCGGCGGGCGCAGCACACCGGACAGGGCAGGAACACGAATCACGACGTTGGGTTCCGCACTGTCCAGCCGGAGCCGGCGTGACCGCGCGAGTTCGTCGAACCGGGCGGCGTCCACATAGAACTCTTCATCGCCGCTGCCCGCCATCAGGTCGGCGCCGTGGCGCCCCGCGGCGACAGGCCCGCTGACGACGGCGTGCGGGTCGTCCCGGAGTCGCGCGAGCGGCCCGGCCAGCATCCGCACACGATGGACGCGCGCGCGGCCGGAAAGCAGGCGCGGCCATTGGACAGGCTCGCGTTCCCGCGCGTAGCGCTTGAGCCGGACGCGTTCCGACGGCGAGATCCACGACGGCCGATAGCCGCTCAACGACCACAGGAAACCCCACGCCATCCGAGCGGAGAGCGGCCGTCCGGCAGCGGGCTTCACCACACTCTTCCGGTGCTCGACCGACCGCGCGTCGACCAGCAGCTCACGGCCGATCCGGATCGCGTCCAGCCTGCCGTCGTGCACGAGTTCGCGGACACGCTCTCGTGAAATGTCCAGAACATGCGCCGCCCGCGCGACCGGGAGCAACTGGGCCGAGTCGACCATGTCCGCTCCCTTCGAGCACCGATCGGTTCACCGACCAGTTTACACAAATATTCTGAATGAAGAGGGTTTGTGTAAACCAATCTTACTAGACCGGTCGTCATAGTTTGAGCTACAGTCGGTCGCATGGTCCGCCGCACCGACACCCGGCAGCGCATGCTCGATTCCGCCGCCGAGCTCTTCCACCAGCAGGGTTACCACGCCACCGGTCTCAACCAGCTCGTCGCCGCCGTCGGCGCGCCCAAGGGATCGCTCTACTTCCACTTCCCCGGCGGCAAGGAGCAGCTGGCCGCCGAGGCCATCCGCCAGTCCGCCGACCGGCTGTGCGACCAGTTGCGCATGATCGCCACGAACGCGCCCGACGTCGTCACCGGGATCGAGAACGTGGTCGAAGCGCTGGCGACCTCGCTGGAGGAGTCGGATTTCCAGCGCGGCTGTCCGCTCGCGACGGTCGCGCTGGACGCGTCGGGTGACAGCGAGGCGATCCGTCAGGCCTGTGCCGATGGCTACACGTCCTGGCACACCGTCATCGCCGGCGCGCTCGACACCGACAAGGCGGATCACCTGGCCACCGTCGTCCTCGCCGCCATCGAGGGCGGTCTGCTGCTGGCCAAGACGTTGCACGACACCGCGCCGCTGCGCGCGATCGCCCCTCACCTCCGTGCCACCCTCGAACGGGAGCTGTCCTGATGCGCGTCCATCACCTGAACTGCGGAACCATGCGGCCGCTCGGCGGCAAGCTCATCGACGGCAGGCCCGGTCTGTTCCGCCGCGCCGAACTGATCTGTCACTGTCTTCTGCTGGAGACCGACACCGGGCTCGTGCTCGTCGAGACCGGTGTCGGAACGCCGACCGTCACCCGCCCGGTCGAATGGCTCGGCGCCGGTTTCGTCCGGCTGGTCCACCCCGACAGCGACGACGACCTCAGCGCCACGACCCAGATCCGCAAGCTCGGCTTCGACCCGGCCGACGTGCGCGACATCGTGCTCACCCACCTCGACCTCGACCACGCGGGCGGGCTCGTCGACTTCCCTCAGGCGCGGGTCCACGTCCACGATCGCGAGCTTCAGGCGCTGGAGAAGCCGATCGACCGCAAGGAGGCGAGCCGCTACCGGAAGGTCCAGTTCAGCCACGGTCCACTGTGGAGGTCGTACCGCGCCGACGGCGAGCCGTGGTTCGGTTTCGACGCCGTCCGCGAACTCGAAGGGGTCCCGGACGTCCTGATCATCCCCCTCGCCGGGCACACCCGCGGGCACGCCGGCGTCGCGGTCGACACCGGCGACGGCTGGCTCCTCAACGCCGGTGACGCCGTCTTCCACGGCGGCGAGCTGGAGCGAAAGCCGCACATCCCTCCGGGCTTGGGCTTCTTCGAGTCGTACATGCAGACGGAGAAGACCGCACGACTGGACAACCAGCGCCGGCTGCGCGAACTTGTCAGTAACAACGGTGACGAGGTGACGGTGTTCGCCGCGCACGACGCCACCGCATTCGAACGGCTCAGCCAGAGGAGCAGGCTATGAAGGTGCACCACCTGAACTGCGGCACGATGCGGGCACCGGGAGGCAGGCTGCTCGACGGCCAGCCCGGCCTGCTGCGCCGCTCGGAGCTGGTGGCGCACTGCCTGCTCATCGAGACCGGCGACGGACTCGTACTCGTGGACACCGGTTTCGGCCGCAAGGGCGTCGAGAATCCCGGGGCGTGGCTCGGCACGCCGTTCACGCTCATGGTCGGCGCGAAACCGGTCGAGACGGAGACCGCGGCGCACCACGTCGAAGCGCTCGGCCACAAGCTCGAAGACGTCCGGCACATCATCTGCACCCACCTCGACGTCGATCACGCGGGCGGGCTCGCGGATTTCCCGAACGCCGTCGTGCACGTCCGCACCGCGGAGCACGACGCGGCGACGTCACCGGCCAACCAGAGCGAGAAGCTGCGGTTCCGCGCCAACCAGTTCGCCCACCGTCCACTGTGGAGCATGTACGACGAGGCCGGGGACGACTGGTTCGGTTTCCAGGCCGTCCGCGAGCTGAAGGGCCTGCCGCCGGAGATCCTGCTGGTACCGCTCGCGGGCCACACCAAGGGCCACACCGGGGTGGCCGTCGACACCGGCGACGGCTGGCTGCTGCACGCGGGCGACGCGTATTTCTTCCATGGCCAGATGGATCCCGTGAAGCCGCACTGCCCGCCGGGGATGACCGCCTTCCAGAACATGGTGCAGACGCTGCGCAAGCCGCGGCTGGAGAACGTCGAGCGGCTGCGGGAGCTGAGCCGAGAACACGCCGACGAGGTCACCGTGTTCTCGGCCCACAGCCCGGTGGAGTACCAGTCGCTCAGCCGCGGCTAGCCGACCGGCGGCTCGACGGGCTGCCGGTCCTCTTCCTTGTGCGTGGCCCGCATGACGAGCCAGTTGATCCCCCAGAGCACGATGCCGACGCCGAGCAGGATCGCGGCGACCTTGTAATCGCGCGCGGGTCGTCCGGACAGCGGCGTCACCAGGTAGAGACAGAAGATCGCGGCCAGCACCGGGATGATCGTCGGCGCGCGGAAATGCTGGTGCGCCGCCTTCTCCTTGCGCAGTACCAGGACCGCGACATTGACGATGGCGAACACCGCCAGCAGGAGCAACGCCGTCGTACCACCGAGCACACTGATGTCCACAAAGGACACGAGGCCGATCGCGATCAGGCTGGTGAACACGATCGCCACCCACGGGCTGCGGCGGAACGGGTGCACGGTGCCCAGCTGCTTCGGGATGATCCGCTGGTTCGCCATGCCGTAGAGCAGACGGCTGGCCATCAGCATGTTGATCAGCGCCGAGTTGATGACCGCGAAGAGACCGATCGCGGAGAAGATCTCGCGCGGGAAACCGGGAGCCCCGACGTCGAGCACCTTCAGCAGCGCGCTGCTCTTGGCGGCCTCCAGTTCGTCGGCGGGCACCAGCAGCGAAGAGGTCACGGAGACCAGGATGTAGATGGTCGCGGCGATGACCATGCCCCACAGCATCGCCTTCGGGAAGATCCGGATCGGGTCCTTGCACTCCTCGGCCATGTTCACCGAGTCCTCGAAACCGACCATCGCGAAGAACGCCAGCGACGTCGCCGACGTGATCGCCACCAGCATCGTCTGGTTCTCGGTGTCGAACTCGACCAGCCGCGACGCGTCCCCGTTGCCGTTGAGCACCGCCCACACGCCGACCCCGATGATGATCAGCAGACCGCCGATCTCGATGCAGGTCAGCACCACGTTGGTCTTCACCGATTCGGAGACCCCGCGGAAGTTGATCAGCGCGAGGCCGATCACGAACAGGATCGCCACCAGCGGCATGGGCGCGGTGATGAATTCCTTGAGATAGGTGTCACCAAAGGCCTTCGCCGCCGACGAGGCCGACGTGATCCCCGAGCACATCACCGCGAACGCCACCATGAAGGTGAGGAAGCGAAGCTTGAACGCCTTGTGCGTGTAGAGCGCGGCCCCTGCCGCCTGCGGGTACTTGCCGACCAGTTCCAGGTAGCTGAACGCGGTCATGATCGCGACCACGAACGCGATCAGGAACGGCAGCCAAAGCGCGCCGCCCACCCGGCCGGCCACCTGCCCGGTGAGCGCGTAGACGCCCGTCCCGATGATGTCCCCCACCACGAAGAACAGCAGGAGTTTGGAACCCATCACCCGCTTGAGGCTCGGTTGACCGGCCGGACCGGTCTGTTCTGTTGTCGTCGTGTCCGCCATGCGGCAAGAGTGTGCCGCATCACGTCTGGTGCCGACAGTCCGGTTTGGTCAGTTCTTCGTCACGGGTTGACGAAGCACGCCTTTGGGTAATTCGCTCAGTTGGCGTCGACCGCGGTCTTCACCAGCGGGAGCATCATTTCCTGCGTCATCTTGGTCGGCCCGGTGTAGTTGACCAGTACCGGCACGTTGTCCACGAGTTCGGCGGCCGCCAGCGTCGCGGTCTTGTTCTCGTCGGTGTAGTAGATGGCGCCTTCGCCGACACCGGCGACGTCCTTCGCGTTCGGCTTGGCCTTCTTCAGCGCGGTGACCATCTCGGCGGGCTTGATCTTGTTGCCCTCGAAGCGGGTCACCGCGAGCGCGCCGATCTGCTTGCCGGCGGCCGAGTAGACGCAACTCTTGGCCTTGCCACCGTTGGCGGCGTTGTCCTGCACCGGACCCGGCGCCGACGTCACGCCCTGGATCGAGACCGCCTTGCCCACGGCCTCGGCGGGCAGCAGCGCGCACGGCTCCTTCGACCCGGTGCCACCGGTGGGAGCGGCGGAGGAACTCGGCGCGGCGGAAGGAGCCGGAGCCTGGCTCGACGGCTTGGCCGCGTTGTCCGTCTTCTCGTCCCCGGACGAACAGGCGGAAAGGGTCGCGATGACAGCGGCGAACAGGACGATCGCCCGTGAAATACGCATGGGCCCGACGATAGACCGAACGGCTCAGTCCACCGGGGCCCGGTACCGCCAGAACGACGGGATGAGCAGCGCCGCGCCGATGACCAGCACGATGACCAGCACTCCACCGCCGGAGGCCGCGGCGGCCGTGCCGACGCCGGCGGCGGCCCAGCCGTGGGTGAGGTCGGCGATCCGCGGGCCGCCCGCGACGACGACGGTGAACACGCCCTGCAGCCGTCCGCGCATCTCGTCGGTGGTGGCGAGCTGCAGGATCGACATGCGGTAGATCGCGCTGACCATGTCGGCGGCCCCGGCGAGCGCCATGAAGAACACCGCGAGCCACAGCGAGTTCGCGAGCCCGAAACCGGCGACGGCCGCGCCCCACACACAGATCGAGACGATCACGCCGACACCCTGTTTGCGGATCCTGGTCAGCCAGCCGGAGAAGAGGCCGATCAGCATCGCGCCCGCGGGGAGCGCCGCGTACAGCCAGCCCAGCGCCGGGCCGCCGCCGGGCGGATCGCCGAAGGTGCGCTCGGCCATCTCCGGGATCAGCGCGCGCGGCATACCCGCGACCATCGCGATGATGTCGACGAGGAACGAGGCCAGCAGGATCTTCTGGGTCGCCAGGTACTTGAAGCCGTCGACGATGTCGCGGATCCCGGCGCGGCGCGCGATCTCGCCGAGCGGCGGGATCGGGGGCAGCTTGTAGACCGCGATGAGGGTCAAGGTCAGGGCGATGACGTCGATCAGGTAGAGCGTCGAGAGGCCGAGGATCGGGATCAGCGAACCGGCGAGCAGCGGGCCGAAGACCGCGCCGAAGGTGGACATCGTGCTGCTGAGCGCGGTCGCGGGAGCGATCAGGTTGTCCGGGACCAGCCGGGCGACGACGGCGCCGCGGGTCGGCATGTTGATCGCGAAGAACGCCTGGTTGACCGCGAGCAGGCCCAGGACCAGCCAGACGGAGCCGATGTTCAGGAACGCCTGGAGCCACAGGACGGCCGAGGTGAGCGTGACCCCGACGTTGGTGACGAGCAGGAGTTTGCGGCGGTCGACGGCGTCCGCGATGGCGCCGCCCCAGAGCCCGAAGACGAGCAGCGGGATCAGCGCGACCAGGCCGGTCAGGCCGACATACGCCGACGAGCCGGTGAGGTCGAAGACCTGTTTGGGGACCGCCACGGCGGTGAGCTGGCTGCCGACGGCGGTGACCGCGGTGGACAGCCAGAGGCGGCGGAACGCGGGGATCTTGAGCGGCCGGGTGTCGACCACGATCGAGCCGAACAGCTTGCGGACACCTTTGCGCTGGTCAACCCCCACGTCGTCACCCACAACCAGACAGCTTAGCCGCGCTAACTAACCATCCGCGCGCGATTTAGCTCACCCGTCGCCGCCGGGATCATCCTTTCCCTCGGCCGGCCGCGGCCTCGGTGACCCCACGGTCTCTCGGAAGCGCGTCAGCGCGACGAGGGACTTCACTGTCGCGCGACAAAAAATTACGGCGCGACGCGCTCGATCTGCCAGCCGTCGTCGGTGCGGACGTAGCGGAGCCGGTCGTGCATGCGGTCCTCGCGGCCCTGCCAGAACTCGACGACGTCGGGCCGGACGCGCCACCCGCCCCAGTGCGGCGGGAACGGGATGTTCTCGACGTCGGCGAACCGGCGCTCGATCCCGTGGAGGGCGTTCTCGAGGGCACGGCGGCCGTCGACGACGCGGGATTGCGGCGACGCCCAGGCCCCGAGCTGCGAACCCCGCGGGCGGGACGCCCAGTACTCGGCGGTCTCGGCGACGTTGACCTTCTCCACCTCGCCGCGCACGTGGACCTGACGCTGCAGGGCGTACCACGGGAAGGTGACCGACGCGTAGCGCGTCGCGGTGAGGTCGTGGCTCTTGGTCGAGGTGTAGTTCGTGTAGAACACGACACCGCGCTCGTCGAGTCCCTTGCACAGCACGGTCCGGGAGGACGGCCTGCCTTCCGGGTCGGCGGTGGCGAGCACCATCGCGTTCGGTTCGGGGATCCCGGCGGAGACGGCCTGATTCAGCCAGTCCTGCAGCTGGGCGGTCCACGTCTCCGCCAGCGCGGACTCGTCGAAGGCGGCCCCTTCGTAGGCCACCCTCATTCCGGGCAGGCGAACGACGGCGTCGTCAGCGCCGACAGCGCCAGCAGCGCCATCCTTGATCTCCGGCATCATCCGCCAAACCTCCGTACCCGATCGGGGCTACAACTTCGGCTTCGCCGCCGACGGTATTGCCTAGAAGGCGGCGGCGAAACCCACTGAACGGTGACACCCGCCACCCCTGCCCGATCATCTGTGTGTAGCCGCTGGACCGCAAGCCGTCACCTCCCCGTTACCCGGCGGACCTGATCGATCAAGGTCGAACGTCGCTCCATCCGGGGCCTTGTCCCGAATCGTTCCACCCGTCCGCGAAATCGCGCCCGCCCTCACAAAAGCCGGAAACCGCCTGGACAGACCGGGTCGGCAAGGAATTACCGTCACCATTTCCCGCTTTTGTTTCGTCGATGTTTCGGTACTCCGCGAACAATTCTTCCGGTTTTCACGGCGGGACCCGCGCCCGCCCGAGCCAATTCTGTCGATTGACAGAAATTACTGTCCGGAACATCTCCGTGAGATGTGTCAGCGAAGGCCGGCTCCGGACGCCAATTCGCGTCCCGAAACCGGCCTTCGCGTCTTCTGTCGCGCTGTCAGTTCGTGACAGTGAACTCGGCGCGGACGATCCAGCCCCGGCAGTCGTACGACGCCGTGTACCGCCCCGGCACCGTCCCCACCGGACCGTCGCCGCGCAACGCGACACCGATGCCGCCGGTGCCGCCGTCTCCCACCACCCGCAAGGGAATCGGCGCGGCGAGTCCGTCCGCGACGAGGGTCACCTGCGACGACGGCGTTCGGGCTCAGAACCAGACTGGACGGCCTGGTCGCGTTCGCCTGCCCCGCGCCGGCCAAGGTGGACAAGATCGCCGCCCCCGCGACGCACGACGCGGCCGCACGAAGTTTCATCCTCTGCTCCCTTCGGAATTTTCATCCGCCACCTGATGGACGTACGGCGTCCGGCACGGCGTTGCCCACCATGCGAGAGTCCGCCCTTTGGGGCGAACGGCCGGATTTAGCAGAATGTGACAGCGAATCGTGCAAGAGCCGACGATCACACTAGGTAGACCTTGCGCCACTCGATAGGATCGCCGCCGAGAGCAACGGGGTGATCACCTCTGTCCAGAGTGTTCAGAGGTTTTGGTGGGGGCGGCAGGGTGTGCGGCCGCATCATCCGCTATTGCCGGCCGGGCTTCCGTGAGGGAGTTCGACACCGGTCGATCAGTCCTGCGCTCGAACAGCCGGAACTTTCCACGCCCGAGTTACTCCCCTTCCCCAGGAGTGCGTTGTGATTTCCCGTTCCCGCCGTCTCGTGACGGCGTTGTTGTGCGTCCTTTCGCTGGCAGGCGTGACCGCCCTTTCGGCTTGTTCCGACAGCACGGCCGCTTCCGGCACCAAGGTCACGATCGGTTACAGCGCCTGGCCGGGCTGGTTCCCGTGGGCGGTGGCCCAGGAGAAGGGCCTCTTCGAGAAGAACGGCGTGAACGTCGACCTGAAGTGGTTCGACAGCTACACCGAGAGCATCAACGCCCTCTCCTCCGGCGCGATCGACGCGAACAGCCAGACCCTGAACGACACGCTCGCGTCGGTCAGCGGTGGCGCGAAGCTGTCGGTCGTGCTGGTCAACGACAACTCGACCGGCAACGACAAGGTCATCGCCCGCCAGGGGATCACCAGCGTCGCCGACCTCAAGGGCAAGAAGGTCGCCGTCGAGCAGGGCACGGTCGACCACTACCTGCTGCTGCTCGCGCTGCAGGAGGCGAAGCTGACCGAGAAGGACATCGAGCTGGTCCCGCTGCTGACCGACGCCGCCGCGGCCGCGTTCGTCGGCGAGCAGGTCGACGCCGTCGCCGCCTTCGCGCCCTTCACCACGAAGGCACTCGAGCGCCCGGGCAGCCGCGCGATCGCGACGTCCGCCGAGTTCCCCGGCGCCATCCCCGACCACCTGGTCGTCTCCGAGCAGATGTCGAAGGAGCGCAAGAAGGAGGTCCAGGCGCTGGTGAACACCTGGTTCGAGACCATCGAGTGGATCAAGCAGAACCGGGACGAGGCCGTGCGGATCATGGCCAAACGCGGCGCGGTGTCGATCGAGGAGTACAAGACCTACGACGCGGGCACCACGATCTTCACCAAGCAGCAGAACCTCGACGCGTTCACCCCCGGCGTCACCCCCGCCCACCTCAACTTCCAGGCGGGCAAGATCGCCGAATTCATCGTCTCCAACGGCCTCGCCCAGAGCAGGCCGAACTTCGACGGGCTGTTCGACGACCAGTACGTGAAGGCGGTGAAGTGAGCGCCACGGACGCGTCGGGGCGGGCCGCTCAGCGGACGGACGCCGCGGACGAGGCCGAAGCGCGCCGCCTCGACGACGAACAGCGGCTCGCCGAGGCGCAGGAGGAGCGGCGCGGCACGCGACCGGACTGGTCGCCGCTGCCCCGCCGGGCAGGCCTCAAGCCGAACGCCTCGCCGCTGCTCTCGCTCCGGACGCCGATCCCCGCGCGCTGGCGGTGGGCGCTGGCGGTGGCCTCGTTCGTGATCCCGCTGCTGGTCTGGGTGACGCTCAACGCGCTGGGCACGATCAAGCCGATGTTCCTCCCGACGCCGGTCGCGGTGTTCGACGCGCTGCTGAAGATGATCGAGTCGGGCGAACTGTTCAGCGACCTCTGGGCCACCACCCAGCGGGTGCTGCTCGGGTTCGGGCTCGCGGTGCTCGTCTCGGTGCCGCTCGGCATCGTGATGGGGACGTTCGACGCGGGGCTGGCGCTGTTCGAGCCGGTCATCGCGATGCTGCGCTACCTGCCGGCGAGCGCGTTCATCCCGCTGCTGATGATCTGGCTCGGCCTCGGCGAACCGTCGAAGGTCGCCGTCCTGTTCCTCGGCACGGTCTTCTTCAACACGCTGATGACCGCCGACGCCGTCCGCGGGGTACCGCGTTCCCTGATCGACGTGTCCTACACGCTCGGCGCGCGGCGCGGCGAGGTCCTGCGCAAGGTGATCGTCCCGCACGCGCTGCCCGGCATGATCGACGCGACCCGCGTCAACGCCGCGGCCGCGTGGAACTTCGTGGTGGTCGCCGAGCTGATCAACGCCACCGCCGGGCTCGGCCTGCGGATCATGCGGGCGCAGCGGTTCACCCAGACCGACCGGATCTTCGCGCTGCTGATCGTGATCGGCCTGCTCGGGCTGGTCATCGACATCGCCTTGCGGCTCCTGCGGGCCAGGGTCGGGAAGTGGGCGGCATGACGCTTCAGCTGAAGGCCGTCGCCAAGGACTACACGGTCCGCGGCAAGACCACCCGGGCGCTCGACGGGATCGACCTCGACGTCGCTCGCGGCGACTTCGTCTGCGTCGTCGGCGCGAGCGGGTCCGGCAAATCGACCCTGCTGTCGCTGATCGCGGGACTGACCGAACCGACCGACGGCCTGATCACCCTCGACGGTGACGCGGTGACCGGGCCCGGCCCGGAACGCGGGCTGGTGTTCCAGCACGGCGCGCTGTACCCGTGGCGCACCGTGGAGGGCAATGTCGCGTTCGGGCTCGAACTGCTGAGCCTCGACAAGGCCGAACGCGCACGCCGCGTCGACTGGTATCTCGACGAGACCGGGCTCGATCACCTGCGGAAGTCGTTGCCCAAACAGCTTTCCGGCGGGCAGAAGCAGCGGGTCGCGATCGCGCGGGCGCTGGCGTGCGAACCCGACGTGCTGCTGCTGGACGAGCCTTTCGGCGCGCTGGACGTCCAGACCAAAGAGGACATGCAGGTCCTGATCCGCCGGATCTGGACCGACACGCACACCACCGTGCTGATGGTGACCCACGACGTCGAAGAGGCCGTGTTCCTCGGCCGCCGCGTCGTGGTGCTGGCCTCGGATCCGGGCCGGGTGGCCGCCGACATCGTGGTCGACCTGCCCGCCGAACGCGACCTCGCGGTCAAACGCGCGCCGGAGTTCGTCGCGCTGCGCGCGTCCATCGAAGACCTCGTCCGGGAACAGCACCGCGGACACCTCGGGCGGAGCCGGGGAGAAAGGTGACCATGAGGCACGAGAAGACCCGGCCCGAACGCGGGTCGCGGTCCGGATTGCTCGGCAGGCTCGGCATCCGGGGCAAGCTCAACCTGCTCCTGATGCTGCCGCTGACCGCCGTGGTCCTGGTGTCGGTGCCTTACGTCGCCGGGGAGATCGACGACGCCCGGTCCGCCCGCATCACCGCCGACGTCGCGTCGCAGGCCCGCGCGCTCGGCACGCTCGCCTGGGAACTGCAGCGGGAACGGCTGCTGACGGCGCACTACATCGCGTCTTCGTCGGCGAGCAGTTCGGCGATGCTGAAGCAGCAGACCGTCGTCGCGGACACGGTGAACCAGGTGCGTTCGCAGCTGAGCGCCGACGCGCCGGAAGAACTCGCGGCGGCGCTGGTGCGCATCGGATCGCTGAACGAGATCCGGGAGAACGCGCTCCGGCGCGGCGCCTCACTCGACAGCGTGGCGCGGACGTATCACGCGGTGATCGACGCGGTCATCAACTCGCTCCGCCTGGTTCCGCAGCAGACCAGTGACGCGGAAGGCACCCGGCAGCTGACCGCGCTCGACGCGCTGCTGCGCGCGAACGAGGAGAACTCGTTGCGCGGTATGGCCTTGATCATCGTGCTGGTCACCCCCCAATCGGGCACGCCGGTGCTGGCCGACGCGAAACAGCAGTCGTCGCTGTTCCTCGAACGGTTCGTGCAGCAGGCCGACGTCGCCCAGGCCACGCAGGTCGTCGCGGTGGAGCAGGGCGAGACGGGCCGCCGGGTCGACGCGCTGGAAGCCAGGCTCCCGGAGGCCCGCGGCCCGCAGGCCGTGCAGAGCCTGCTGCCGGACATCCTCGGCGCCGTCGACGCCCAGTCGAACCAGCGGCGCCTCGCCCAGGACGCGGTCACCACCGGCATCACCGACGCGGCGACCGCGCGAGCCGACGCGGCGCAGAACCTGGCGTGGACGATCGGTATCGGCGCCGGGGTGCTGTTCCTGCTGGTCGGTGGTCTCGCGATCGCGGTCAGCCGGTCGATCGCGGATCCGCTGCGGAAGCTGACCACGGCGGCGACGTCGGTCGCGGACCTCGCGAGCACCGAACTGGTCCGCGTCACCGACACCGAGCAGGCCGAAGAACTCGCGCCGCGGCTCGCCACCATCGACGTGTCCTCACAGGACGAACTCGGCAAACTGGCCGAGGCGTTCAACCGGGTTCAGGCCACCGCGGCCGAACTGGTGGAACGGCAGGCCGTCACGCGGCGCAACGTCGGCCTCATGTTCGCCAACGTCGCGAAGCGCACGCAGAACCTGGTGGGCAGGCAGCTCGCGCTGGTCGACGAACTGGAGCGCAACGAGCAAGACGTCGCCCTGCTGGCCAGCCTCTACCGGCTCGACCATCTCTCCACCCGGCTGCGCCGGAACGCGGACAACCTCCTCGTCGTGTCGGGGAACCGTGACGAGGCAAGGATTTCCGGTCCGATCGAGCTGTCGACGGCGCTGCGTTCGGCGCTCGCGGAGATCGAGGACTACCAGCGCGTGCGGCTCGGTTCGATGGGCGACGTCCTGTTGTCGTCGCCCTTCGGCTCCGATCTGGTGCTGATCTTCGCCGAGCTGCTGGAGAACGCCACGTCGTTCTCGCCACCGGAGTCCTTTGTGGATGTCGGAACGAAGATCCTGCCCGACGGCTCCTGCCTGATCGTGATCGTGGATCAGGGCATCGGCATGACCGCGGAACGGCTCGCCGAGGAGAACCGGCGGCTGGTCGAACGCGAACGGCTCGAACTGGCGCCGACCAGTGTGCTCGGGCTGTTCGTGGTCGGACGGCTCGCGCGGCGGCACGGGCTCAAGGTCGAGCTGACCGAGACCGAGCCGGGAGCGGGGATCACCGCGCGGCTCACCGTCCCGCCGAACCTGCTGACCTACCGGCCACCCACACCGAAGTCCGTCCCCACGCCGCCGGTGTGGCCGACGGCGGAACCGAGTGAAGAGCCCGAGCCGCGGCAGAAGGCGGCTCCGAGCGAGCCGCCGACGCTGGCGATCGCCGGGATGATCCCGCGCGACGGTCAGCGGCCCAGGGACTTCCGGTGGTTCCGCAAGACCGACGGGGAGATCGCCGAACCCGCGCCGGCTCCGGTGCCGGTGACCGAACCTGCGCCCGTGTACCAGGCGCCCGCGCCGACGCTCACCGCGGCCGATCCCGGCGAGACTCGCGGCGGGCTGCGGCGGCGGGTCAAGGGCGCGCAGCTCCCCGGAGCCCCCGAAGCGCCTTCGCGGCAGAAGTCCAGGCATGATCCAGAAGCGGCCAAGGCGGCCTTCGACGGCTTCGAGGCCGGGCTCGCGAAGGCCACCGCGCCGCCGGCGGCCGCCCCGGCGCCGATGCCGACCCCGACACCGGTGCCCGCCGCCTCGCGCGGCGGTCTCACCAGAAGGGTCCCCGGCGCGCAACTGGCGCCGGGGCTCGCGAAAGGTCCGGCCGCGCGGCACCAGACCGCGCGGGCGGCGCTGAACACCACCAAGCCCAAGGGCATGCGTGACCCCGAGGCCGAGCGTGCCGCGTTCGACGCCTTCAGTGACGGGTTGGAGAAAGCCGTCAACCCGGAGATGCAACAGAGAGAGAAGAGCAAGAGATGACGACCGGAGTCAGCGTCGAAGCCCGGAACTTCAACTGGTTGGTGACGCGCTTCGCGCAGAACACGGCGAGCGCGATGGGCGCGATCGCCGTCTCGGCCGACGGCCTGCTGATCGCGATGTCGTCCGAGCTGGAGCGGGCCAACGCCGACCGGCTGGCCGCGATCTGCTCGGCGATGCTCGGCCTCGCGCACGGCGTCTCCGAGAGCCACCCGCTCGGCTCACCCGACAAGATCATCATCGAGCTGGAGCAGGGCTACCTGCTGGTCTGCACGATCAGCATCGGGTGCTCGCTCGGCGTGCTCGCCACCAAGCAGGCCAGCCTCGGCACGATCGCCTACGAGATGGCGATGTTCGCCAACCGCGCGACCGAGGTGCTCACCCCCGCGCTGATCGAGGAACTCAAGAAGAGCGTCGGCAGCTGAACTGACGAGGGGACAAGGGAATGAGCGACGACCAGGTACCTCAGCCGCGGGGCGCCGAACAGGGCATCTCGCCGCTACGCCCGTATCTGCTCACCGCCGGCCGCGCGCAGCCGGTGGACGGCACGCTCGAAATCGAGGCTCAAGTGCTCACGAGCAGGCTCGGCGCGGCTTCGCACGCGAGGCTGACCTTCGAACGACGGGAGATCGTTTCCCTTTGCCGGGAAACGAAATCCGTCGCCGAAGTGGCGGCGATGCTCGGCCTGCACATCGGCGTGGCCAGGGTGCTCGTGGCGGATCTCGCCGCACTCGGCTACGTCGTGCTCCGTCGCCCCGCCGGAGCCTTCACCCAGGACCTCGGCATGATCGAAAGGGTCATTCGTGGACTCGAAGCAATTCGCTGAACCGGCGCCCGCCAAGCCGCCGACACCGGTCAAGATCGTCATCGCGGGCGGGTTCGGGGTCGGCAAGACGACCACCGTCGGCGCGATCTCCGAGATCAAACCGCTGACCACCGAGGCCGCCATGACCTCGGCGGGCGCGGCCGTCGACGGCTCCGGCGGGGAGGTGCCGTCGAAGACCACCACCACGGTGGCGCTGGACTTCGGCTGCATCACCATCGACGAAGAGGTGAAGCTGTACCTCTTCGGCACGCCGGGACAGGACCGGTTCGGGTTCATGTGGCACGACCTGGTGCTGGGCGCGCTCGGCGCGCTCGTCATCGTCGACACCCGGCGGCTCGACGACTGCTATCCGGCCGTCGACTACTTCGAGAAGGCGGGATTGCCGTTCGTGGTCGGGGTGAACGTCTTCGACGGCTCGCTCAAGCACGACCTCGAAGACGTGCGCTGGGCCCTCGCGGTGGGCGAGGACGTCCCGCTGATCACCTTCGACGCACGAGCTCGGCTTTCGGTCCGCGACGCACTGCTGGCCGTCCTGCACAACACCTTCCGGCGGGCGTCCGCCGCCTCCTGATGCATTTAGTCCTCTGAATGCGGTACTTGCGTGTGCAAGGACCGCATTCAGAGGACTGAACGCGGGGTCAGCCGGGCCGGGTGATCGCGGCGAGCATCAGGGCCCGGAGTTCGGCGGCGACGTCGGCGACCGGCAGCGGCGGGGTGTGCGCCTGCCACTCGCGCAGCAGACCGGTCGCCGCGCCGACGAGCGCGATCGCCGTCAGGCGGTAATCGCGATCCGGCGCCACCCCGTGCGCGGCGGCGTGCCGGGCCTCGGTTTCGATGAACGCGGCCCACCGGTCGACCCATTCCTGGTGCTGCGCCTCCAAAGCGGCACTCACGCCGACGGCCTCGACGTAGTTCAGCCTCGGCATCCGGGGATCCGACGTCACCGTGCTGACGAAGACGTCCAGCAGCGTCCCGATCCGGGTGACCGCGTCGGCGCCCTCCAGCCGTTCCAGGGTGCCGGTGACGTGCTCCAGCGCGAGCGCGTTGATGCGCTCGTGCAGGGTGAGCAGCACCTGCTCCTTGCCCTCGAACTCCTCGTAGAAGTTCCGCGTCGAGACGCCGGCGCGGGTGCACAACTCGGTGATCTTCGCCTGCCGGTAACCCGTCGAGGTGAACAGGTCCAGGGCAGCCGAGAGCAGGCGTTCACGCCGCTCGGCGCGCCGTTGCTCGGGCGCGACCCCGCCGTAGGTGCGGGCCACTCGACCTCCCCCGATTCGGTAACAGGGATTGCCAGATGCTAGCAACACCGCCTACATTGCGAAAATCTCAATTACCAAACTGGAGGCAACGGTGCTTCGGACAGTTCTGGTCTCAGCCCTCGCAGCCACCCTGATCGGCGCGCCCGCCGCGCAAGCCGCGCCGAGCGCTCCCGGGGACTTGGTCGACTACAAGCAGGTCATCGCCACCGCCCCGGCGAAGGCCTGGAAACTCCACTACCGCTCCACCTCGGCGACGGGGCAGCCGAACACCGTGTCGGGCATCCTGCTGGTCCCGCACACGCCGTGGACGAAAGGCGCCCGCCCTCTGGTCAGCTACGCCGTCGGCACCCACGGCCTCGGCGACCGCTGCGCGCCGTCGACCCGGCTGACGAACGGGTCCGAGAACGAAGTCCTCCTGATGAGCCAAGCGCTTTCGCGCGGCTGGGCGGTCGTCGTGACCGACTACGAGGGCCTCGGCACCCCGGGCACGCACACCTACGCCGTCGGCCAGTCCGAAGGCCGGGCCGTCCTCGACGCCGCCCGCGCCGCCTCCCGTGTCCCTGAAGCGGGCCTCTCCAAAACCGGTCCGGTCGGCGTTTTCGGTTACTCACAAGGCGGTCAGGCCGCGGCTTTCGCCGGTGAACTCCAGCCGTCCTACGCGCCCGACGTCAACCTGGTCGGCGTCGCGGAAGGCGGTGTCCCGGCGGATCTGAACGCGGTCCTGAAGTTCAACGACGGCGGGCCGGCGTTCGGCCTGGTGCTCGGTGCCGCCGTCGGCTACGCGACCGCGTATCCGGAACTGCCGTTCACCGAGGTGCTCAACGCGAAGGGCGAGAGGGCCGTCGCGAAGGTCAAGGAAGCGTGCACCGTCGAACTCGGCGCGGCGGCGCCTTTCGCGCGGCTCAACGACTTCACGACCGTGCCGAACGTGTCGTCGGACCCGCGCTGGCAGGCCCGGCTCGGCGAGAACCTGGCGGGCAAGACCAAACCCGGCGCGCCGGTCTTCCTGTACCACGCGTCGCTGGACGAACTGATCCCGCTTTCGGTCGGCAAGGGCCTGCTCGACCGCTACCGCGCCCTCGGCGCCGACGTCACCTGGCAGGAGTTCCCGCTGCTGGAACACATCGGTGGCGTCGCGGCGGGCGGTCCGGTCGCGATGACCTGGCTGGGCACGAAGTTCTGACGGGGAGTCGGTCCGTGAAGGCCTCCTTCACTACTTTCAGGGTAGGGAAGGAGGCCTTCACGGACATTCGAACCCCCGGAGCGCGGTCACGGCGTCCGGCGCCAGCGATGTCGTGAGCGTTCCACCCGCGGCCAAAGGCGTTCGCGACCACCACTCCCCCGAGGCGGCACGCAGCACCGGTCCGCCCACGACCAGATCGGTCGCCAGTACCCGGCGCCCGGCCAGGTGCGCCAGGCTGGAGTCCAAAGTGGAATCGCCAATCTCCAGCGTCTGCCGCAGCACTGGTATTTCACCTCGCGTCACGTGCTGCGTGGTCACCAAAGAACCCGGCCGTTCACCCGCCCGCCCGAGCACCAGCACCTCGCGCGTGTGCAGGTAGGCCTCCGACGCCAACGAGGCCAGGAACACGGCGGTGTGCCGCGCGCGAGCGGTCACCACGGTCGGCTCCGGCAAGTACTCCAAAGACCCACCGTCGTCCACGGCAACGTCCACAAGGGACGAACTCGCCTCACCGTGCGGTCCCGGCAACGCGATGGTCGCCGCGACACCGGAAAGCCGCAGCGAAGCCCCGGCACCGACGCGGATCGTCAGCTTCAGCTCGTCGCCACCCAAGGGCGAAGTCGCCGAATTGACCAGGTGCACCACCGCCGTCGCACCGGTGCCCCGTTTGGGAAGCAGCGTGAGCGGCGCCATCGAGCGCAGCTCACGCAGTACGGTCCGGCCGCCCTCGAAGCGGGCGGTCAGCCGCGCGTGCGCCTTCACCCCGCGCGGACCGGGAGCAGCGAGCGGACCCAGTCCGCCACCGCCGGCGCGTTCGGGGTGTCCACAAGGGACTGCGTGATCACCGGCAGCTCGCCCCGCATCCGGTGCGCGTCCGAGGTCATCACGTCCATGTCCGCGCCGACCAGATGCGCGATGTCGATCTTGTTGATCACCAGCAGATCCGCCGTCGTCACGCCCGGCCCGCCCTTGCGCGGCACCTTGTCGCCACCGGCGACGTCGACCACGAACACCTGGCTGTCGGCGAGTCCCCGGCTGAACACCGCGGTGAGGTTGTCCCCGCCGCTTTCGATGATCACCAGGTCCAGCCCGGGGAACCGCTCCTCCAGCCGTTCGACCGCGTCGAGGTTCGCGGTGATGTCGTCACGGATCGCGGTGTGCGGGCACGCGCCTGTCTGCACGGCCTCGATCCGCTCCGGGTCGAGCACCCCGGCCTTGCGCAGGAAGTCGGCGTCTTCGGTGGTGTAGATGTCGTTCGTGACGACGGCGAGGTTCACCTCGTCGCCGAGCGCCCGGCACAACGCCGCGGTGAGCGCGGTCTTCCCGCTCCCCACCGGCCCGCCGATCCCGATCCGGTACGCGCGCCCCGCGGTCGGCGCCTGCTCGTAGTGGTCGGGTTCCGCGGCGGTCGGGTCGAAGTTGACCGGATGCACATGTCCGTGACCGTGACCATGCTCAGCTGGCAAAGAGACGCACCTCTTCCTTGTGGTGCCGGGCGTGTGCCTCGGCGAACAGATCGAGCGCCGGTGAACCCGGCGCCGGGAGATCGGCCGGATCGTCGCCCGCGACCTCGGCCGCGCGCAGGGAAACGTCCCGGACCTCCTTCGCGAGACCGGCCACGACCGCGTTGACGGCGAACGGGTCGAGACCGAGCAGCCGCACGGCCGCGCTCGCGGGTCCGCTGATCGCGAGGTACGCCACCGCCATCGCGGCGTCGAAGGGCACCCCGATCAGCGCACCGGCCACCACCGGGTGATGCGGTCGCGGGGTTTCCTTCAACAGCCGCGAAAGCATCGGCGACGGCCACGCCACCTTGCCCGCCCTGGCCGTCCCGCGGCCTTGCGCGCGCGACGCCTCCCGCTGCGCGAGCGAAGGCGTCCTGGCGTCGAGCTCGATGTCGAGCCGCCGCCAGTGTCCACTCCGGACGTTCCGCGCCGCCGCGTGCGCCGCCGCGGCGGCGAACACCGCGGCCAGCGAACCGGCCGTGCGCAAGCGCCCGGAGAGGAACCCCGGCAGGTCGCGCTCGTGCGTGATCAGTTTCCGGGTGACGGCCTCTTCGAGCCCGCCGGAATGGACGTGCCCGCCCCCGGGGAACCGGGAGTCGGCCAAAATGATCGCTGAAAGATCCATCAGAACAAGAAGTATCGTTGCGCCATGGGCAGTTCGGTCACCGGCCGGGGCTCGATCAGCTCGCCGTCGACGTGCACGGCGAAGCTGTCCGGCTCCACCCGGATGTCCGGCGTCGCGTCGTTGAGCACCATGTCGGCCTTGCCCCGCGAGCGCGTGTCCGAAATCGGCACGAGCTTCCGCGCGATGCCGAACCGTTCCGCCACCCCGCTTTCCAGCGCTTCCGGCGCCACGAAATGGAAGCTGCTCGCGGCGGCGACCACCGGGGCCGCGCCGAACATCGGCCGCGCCAACACCGGCTGCGGTGTCGGGATGGACGCGTTCGCGTCGCCCATCGCCGCCCACGCCGGGAATCCGCCCTTGAGCACCACCTGCGGCCGGACACCGAAGAACTTCGGCTCCCACAGCACGAGATCCGCGAGTTTCCCGACCTCCACCGAGCCGATCTCGTGGTCCATGCCGTGCGCGATCGCGGGATTGATCGTGTATTTGGCGACATAGCGACGAGCCCGCAGGTTGTCGGCCGCGCCGTCGCCGGGCAGGGCGCCGCGCCGCCGTTTCATCACGTGCGCGGTCTGCCAGGTCCGGATGATCACCTCGCCGATGCGGCCCATCGCCTGCGAATCCGAGCTCATCATGGAGATCGCGCCGAGATCGTGCAGGACGTCCTCGGCCGCGATGGTCGTCGGCCGGATCCGGCTTTCGGCGAACGCCAGGTCCTCGGGTACCGACGGGTTCAGGTGGTGGCAGACGACGAGCATGTCCAGGTGCTCGTCGAGGGTGTTCGCGGTGTGCGGCCGGGTCGGGTTCGTCGACGACGGCAGGATATTGGGCAGCCCGGCGACCTGGATGATGTCCGGCGCGTGCCCGCCGCCCGCGCCTTCGGTGTGGTACGCGTTGATCGAGCGGTCGCGGACGGCGTCCACTGTGGACTCCAGGAAGCCCGCTTCGTTCAGGGTGTCGGTGTGGATCGCCACCTGGACCCCGGATTCGTCGGCCACGGTCAGGCAGGCGTCGATCGCGGCCGGGGTGCTGCCCCAGTCCTCGTGCAGTTTGAACCCGCCCGCGCCGGCGGCGAGCTGTTCCCGCAGCGCCTCGTGCCGGACGGTGTTCCCCTTGCCCAGCAACAGGACGTTGACCGGCTGGCCGTCCATCGCCTGCAGCATCCGGCCGAGGTTCCACGCGCCGGGCGTGACGGTGGTGGCCTTGCTGCCCTCGACCGGACCGGTCCCGCCGCCCACGAGGGTGGTGAGGCCGGACGCCAGCGCGGTCTCGGTCAGCTGCGGGCAGATGAAGTGGACGTGGCAGTCGATCCCGCCCGCGGTGAGGATCTTCCCGTTGCCGGACAGCACCTCCGTGGACGGGCCGACGACCAGCGCCGGGTCCACACCGTCCATGGTGTCCGGGTTGCCCGCTTTGCCGATCCCGACGATCCGGCCGTCGCGGACGCCGACGTCGGCCTTGACGATCCCCCAGTGGTCCAGGATCACGGCGCCGGTGATGATCAGATCCGGCGCGCCTTCGGCCCGGGTCGCCATCCCCTGGCCCATGGATTCGCGGATGACCTTGCCGCCGCCGAACAGCACTTCGTCGCCGCTGCCGGACGGACCCATACTGCGGTCTTCGGTGACTTCGATCAGCAGATCGGTGTCCGCGAGGCGGATCCGGTCGCCGGTCGTCGGGCCGAACAGTTCGGCGTACCGCTCGCGATCGATCGACGGCATCAGGACTCCATCCGCAATCCGGGCACCGCGCGGTTCCCGGCCAGCGGGACGAGGTCGACTTCGCGTTCGACGCCCGGCTCGAACCGCACCGATGTCCCCGCGGGCACGTCGAGACGATGTCCTCGCGCGGCTTCGCGATCGAATTCGAGCCCCGGATTCACCGCCGCGAAATGGTAGTGCGATCCGACCTGGACGGGCCGGTCGCCGAGGTTCCGCACGAGCAGCCGGACCCGCGGCCTGCCCGGGTTCAGCTCGACCGGCACCTCGCCGGTGATGATCTCCCCTGGTCGCACTCGCGGCCCTCCCTAAACGATCGGGTCGTGCACGGTGACGAGCTTCGTGCCGTCCGGGAAAGTGGCTTCGACCTGCACGGAAACGACCATCTCCGGTACTCCGTCCAGCACCTGCGCCCTGGAGAGCACCGAGCGGCCGCTCGCGACGAGTTCGCTCACCGTCCGGCCGTCACGGGCACCTTCGACGACGTGGTCGGTGATCAGCGCGACCGCTTCGGGGTAATTCAGCAGGATCCCGCGTTCCAGGCGTTTGCGAGCCACGTCCGCCGCGACGTGGATGAGCAGTTTGTCCCGCTCCTGGGGGCTCAGGTGCATGGGAAAGGTCTATCACCGGAAACCGCCCGCCGCCGGTTCTCGAAACACAGGATTTACGTCGGCGTCCGGTACACGGAAAGTGAACGACACCGTAACTCTTCGCGTACGAGGCCCGATTTCACTGAATCGTTCTCGTAATCGTGACCGAAAGCACCACATCTTTCGATTGCCCCGGGCCGCGACGTGGAGCAAAGTTTGTCCATCCGTGCGATGAGGCGCGCCTTCGCTGCGTGCATCCCGTCCACGCATGAAACACAAAGCCGGGGAATGCGCATCGAAAGGTTTCACCACAGTGAGTACCTCCACGATCAGCACCAAGCCGTCCGACCAGGTCGACGACGGTTTCCGACCGGGTCTCGAAGGTGTGGTCGCCTTCAAGACCGAAATCGCCGAGCCCGACCGTGACGGTGGCGCGCTGCGCTATCGAGGTGTCGACATCGAGGATCTCGCCGGCAAGGTGACCTTCGGCGACGTCTGGGGTCTTCTCGTCGACAGCCGCTTCGGCCACGGGCTACCGCCCGCCGAGCCGTTCCCGCTGCCGGTGCACACCGGCGACGTCCGCGTCGACGTCCAGGCCGCGCTGGCCATGCTCGCCCCCATCTGGGGCTACCGGCCGCTGCTCGACATCACCGACGACGAAGCGCGTGACCAGCTGGCCCGCGCCTCGGTGATGGCGCTTTCGTACGTCGCCCAGTCCGCTCGCGGCATCGGGCAGCCCGCCGTCCCGCAGACCCGGGTCGACGAGGCGAAGTCGATCACCGAGCGGTTCATGGTCCGCTGGCGCGGCGAGCCCGACCCGGCCCACGTCAAGGCCATCGACGCCTACTGGGTCTCGGCCGCCGAACACGGCCTCAATGCCTCCACCTTCACGGCCAGGGTCATCGCCTCGACCGGCGCCGACGTCGCCGCGGCGCTGTCCGGCGCGATCGGCGCCATGTCCGGCCCGCTGCACGGTGGCGCGCCGGCGCGGGTGCTGCCGATGATCGAAGAGGTCGAGAAGACCGGTGACGCGGTCGGCCTGGTCAAGGGCATCCTGGACCGCAAGGAACGGATGATGGGCTTCGGGCACCGCGTGTACCGCGCGGAGGACCCGCGGGCGCGCGTGCTGCGCCGGACCTGCCAGGAACTCGGCGCGTCGCGCTACGAGGCTGCCGCGGAGCTGGAGCAGGTGGCGCTGAAGGAGCTGCGTGAGCGGCGTCCGGACCACCCGATCGAGACCAACGTCGAGTTCTGGGCGGCCGTGATCCTGGACTTCGCCCAGGTACCGCCGCATATGATGCCCGCGATGTTCAGCTCGGCGCGCACCGCCGGCTGGGCCGCGCACATCCTGGAGCAGAAGAAGACCGGGCGCCTGGTGCGGCCGTCGGCCAAGTACGTCGGGCCGGAGCCGCGCAAGCCGGAGGACGTCGAAGGCTGGGACCTGGTGGTCAAGCAGTCCTGACGCGCGCTATGAAAGGTCCTTTCCTTGCAAATTTTGCCAGGAAAGGACCTTTCCTGGCATCTGCGGGACCGAAGAATCGTGGGCCGCGGTCGCCGACAGCATGGCCGTGAGCTGATCGACCAGCCAGCCGTCCAGCACCTCGCGCGGTACGGCCCGCTCCTGCAGCCAGCTCAGCAGCGAGCCCTCCACCACCGCGGTCCAGCAGCGCAACGTCAGCAGGAGCATCGGCGAGGGTTCCGGTACGGCCAGCGCGTCGAGGATGAGCTCGACCGCGCGGTTGCGGACCTCGTCGATCGCCGCGTCCGTCTCCGAGGTCGCGATCACCGAACCACTGCGCAACAGCGCGACATAACCCGCTCGGTAGTGATCGGCGACGTCGATCAGCCCGCGCACCGCGGCCCGCAGCCGGGTTTCGGGCGGGCCTTCCTCAAGCCCGGCCAAGCCGTCGATAAGACCTTCGGTGACCGTCTTCAACGCCTCGACCTGCAGTTCCCGCAGGCTGGAGAAGTACCGGTAGAACAGCGGCCGCGAAACCTCGGCGCGGGCGATGATGTCGTCGACCGTGACGAGTTCGGGCGCGCGCGAACCGAACAGGTCCAGCGCGGCGCGGATCAGGTCCTCGCGGCGCGCTTCCGGCGACATCCGGCGAGGGCGTCTGGTCACGGGGTGACGTCCAGTTTCGCCGCGGCCCGCAGCAGTCCGGGGGTGAGCCGGGAGAGGACGAGCGCGGCCTTGGCCTCCGGCGTCGACGGCTGGATCGCCTTGTCCTTATCGACCGCGCGCAGGATGTCGCGCGCGACCTTCTCCGGGCCGAAACCGCGTTTCGCGTACAGCTTGCTGCTCGACTTCTGGCGCCGCTTCTGCTCGATCTCGTCGACGCCGACGAAACGGGTGGTGCTGGTGATGTTCGTGTTCACGATGCCGGGGCAGATCGCGGTGACGCCGATGTTTTCGGCGGCGAGCTCGGCCCGCAGGCAGACGCTCAACGTCAGCACGGCGGATTTCGTGGTGGCGTAGGCGGACAGGATCTTCGACGGCAGATAAGCGGCGGCCGAAGCGACGTTGACGATCTGTCCGCCTTCCGCCCGCTCGCGCATCTGCTCGGCGAAGACGCGGCAGCCGTGGATGACGCCCCACAGGTTGACGTCGATGAGGCGTTCCCAGTCCTTGACCGTCGTGTCGAGGAACGGGCCGGACAGGCCGATCCCCGCGTTGTTGACGACGATGTCCGGGACCCCGAACTCCTCCTTGACCTGCTGGGCGAACTTCTCGACCGCCTCGGCGTCGGAAGAGTCCACTGTGTATTCACCAACGGTGGCGCCCTTGTCCCGCAGGAGTTTCGCGGTATCCGCCGCGGCCGAGCCGTTGATGTCGGTGATGACCAGGTCGGCGCCCTTCTCCGCGAACGCGAGCGCGGTCGCGCGGCCGATCCCGCTGCCGGCGCCGGTGACCACGACGAGCTTGTGCGCGAAACCGCCGGACCGGGCACGCTTGAGCGCACGGCTCTCCTCGCCGCCTTCGACGTGGTCGATCAGCTCGGCGGTGGCGTCGGCGATCACCTGGGGCTTCTCACGGACCACCCAGTGCGTGCCGGCGATCCGGCGGATCCGGAGGTCCGGCGCCCAGTGCTCGATCTCGGTCTGCAACGGCGTGGTGACGAACTTGTCGCCGGTGGGCGCGAGCACCTGCACCGGGATCTCGGCCGGTCGCGGCCGTGGCCGGGAAAGGCGGGTGAACATGTTGGCGCGATAGAGGTTGAGCCCGTACAGGCCGTCCGAAGTGGACGGCGCCGCGGCCGCAGGGTCCATCCGGCCGATGAGCGCGCCCATCGCGCCGGTGCGCCAGAGCACCTGCGGGATCAGCGGGATCTGGAAGCCGAGGATGTAGGTCGAATGCGCCCACTGGACGAGCGCGTTCTTGAGCCGTTTCGGGTTCGGGCGCAGCTGCGCGCGGAACCACGCGCCCGCGTGGTCGAGGCTCGGGCCGGAGATCGACGTGAAGGACGCCAGCCGTCCGCGCAGCCGTTCCCCGGTGACCGAATGCCAGGTCTGGATGGAGCCCCAGTCGTGCGCGAGCAGGTGGACCTTGCCGTCGGGCTGGACCTCGTCGACGACCGCGGCCAGGTCATCGGACAGCTGGTCCAGTTTGTAGGACCCGCGTCCTGAAGGCTTGTCCGAACGGCCCGCGCCGCGGACGTCGTAGACGACGACCCGGTAGCGGCGTTCCAGCAGGGCGGCGATGCCGTCCCACATGGAGCCGTTGTCCGGGTAGCCGTGAACGAGCACCACCGTGGGCGCGTCGTCGACGCCGGTCACCCGGACCGAGAGGCGGACACCGTCGCTGGCCGTCACCCACTTATGAGACATGATGTCATGTTAGACAACTTGTCAATAAGGCCGCTTTCTCAGTACCTCGCGACCGACGCTCCACAAGGTGTCGATCACGAGGACGAAGGTCCAGATCCGGCCGACGTTCAACAGCCAGTGACCACTCGAGTTCCAGTACCAGCCGGCTTCGTGCGCTTCACCGAACAAGGCTTCGACCGGCCAGCTGTAGCCGGCGAACGCCAGCGCCGTCTGCGCGACGACGTAGACCCCGACATGAACCGCCCAGTTCCGGAGCGGGTTCGCGCGCTTGTTCGGCTCCTCCGTCACCGATTCGGCCGCTTGCGGACTCTCCTCGACCGTGCGGGTGACCGGACTTTCCTTTTGTGACACCGTTTTTCGTGGTTCCACGGGAAACTCCGCAACTCCGACACGCCGTACGGCACCACGAACCACGAAGGATCCGAAGAGCAGGAGCGTCGCCGCGCCGAAGCAGGCGACACGCCATCCCGCGTCTGAACCGTAGAGCTGACCCGCCACGAAGGTGCC
The DNA here is from genome assembly GCF_056435645.1 of Amycolatopsis sp. NPDC043889. NCBI lineage: Bacteria > Bacillati > Actinomycetota > Actinomycetes > Pseudonocardiales > Pseudonocardiaceae > Amycolatopsis > Amycolatopsis sp. NPDC043889. The sequence goes on along the minus strand of NZ_JBWKEC010000004.1, from coordinate 90,661 downwards.
GATCGTCGCTCCGAGTAGCGTCGCGCTCTCGTAGATCCCCATCGCGCGGCCCAGACTGAGCCCGGCCGCCTCGGCGACCACCGCCTGCTCCACCGGGATGGCGGCCGCGAACGCCGCCGCGGACAGCACCCACATGATCGCGAGCACCGCCGGGCTCGGCGCGAAGGACAACCCGGCGGCGAAGACCGCGCTCGCCATCATCGCCAGCGCGAGCACCCGCGTCCGGCCGACCTTGCGGACGAAACCGTGCAGGTAGTCCGGCAGCAGGCTGTACACGATGAAGCCGGGGATGAACACCGCGGCGATCTCGCCGAGCTGCAGCTGATGCCCGCGTTGCAGATGCATCAGGAGCAACAGGGCGACCCCGGCCTCGGCCATCGCGGTCAACGCGACGAGCGCGAGCATCGGCCGCATCCGCTTGCCCAGTTGCAGCAGCCGCGGCGCGCCTTCTTCGCGCACGGGCGCGGACTTCGCGTTCAGCAGGACCACCGCTGCCACCGCGCAGGCCGCCGCGCCGAGCCAGAACACACCCCGGTAGTCGATCCAGGCGATGGCCGTCAGCGCGACCACGAACGCGATCCACGTTCCACCGCCCTCGGCCGCGAACAACTTGCTGAACGCGCCGTCGTCCCTCGCGAGCCCCTCCCCCACACGGGCCCGCAACGCGACCCAGAACAGCGCGCCGCCCGCGCCGCCGAGAACCGCGGCCAGATAGGCGACCCCGATGCCCGGCGCCACCGCGTAGACCACAAAGGACAGTCCATAGAGGACCGCCCCGGCGGCCGCGATCCGGCCCCGGTCGAACCGGTCCGCGAGCGCGCCCGCGATCGGCCGGACCACGAACGACACCAGTGTCTCCAGCGCCGTCAGCGTCCCGACCTCGGCGGCCGACGCGCCGAGCTGACTCCCCACCCACAACGGCAGAAGGAAATCGAGAACCTCCGCCGGCCCCTTGGTCAGCGCGGCGGCGAGCTGATTCTCCTCCGACCGTCGTTTCTGTGCGACTTCGTCCACCCCAGTACCCCCTGTTCGGATACGACTGTATTCTAAAACGCGTTGGCCAGGCAAGGCGGGCCGGTCCAGGTGGGTCGTGGGGGGGGGTTTTTGGTTGGGACCCAAAAACCCCCCCCCCCCCCCCCCCCCCCCCCCGCGAACAAGGGGGAGGGGGTTGGGTTTGTCAAAAGGCA
>NZ_JBWKEC010000004.1:0-89464 GCF_056435645.1 Amycolatopsis sp. NPDC043889 | reverse complement strand
GTTGTGTCCGAAAGGGGGGGGGGGGGGAGGGGGGGGTGGGGGGGGGGGGGTGGGGGGGGGTGTTTGGGGGGAAACCCAAAACCCCCCCCCACGACCCACCTGACCTAGTCGGCGAGCAGAGGGGAGGATTCGGTCGTGCCGAAGATCGTCGACCACGCCGAACGCCGCCGAGAGATCGCGGGCGCCCTCCTGCGCATCGTCGCGCGTGAAGGCGTCGAGGCCGTGAGCGTGCGCTCGGTCGCCATGGAAGCCGGGGTGTCCGCGGGCGCGGTGCAGAAGTACTTCTCCACCAAGGAAGATCTGTTCCGCTTCGCCCTCGACATGACCAGCGAGTTCCTGGAGCAGCGCTGGGAAACCCTCGATCAGTCCGGCGACCTGCTCGACCTGCTGCTGCGACTGCTGGTCGAGGCGATGCCACTCGACGAGCAGCGCCGCGCGGAGGTGATCGTCATCAACGCCTTCACCGCCCGCGCCGCCGTCCGGCCGTCGTGGGCCGAGTTCATCCGCACCGGCTACGACGAGCTCGCGGAAATCACGGCCCAGTACCTCTCGAAAGCGCAGTCGGCGGGCCATGTCCGCGACGACCTCGCGGCCTCCGACCTGGCCGACGCCGTCCTCGCCCTCTCCGACGGCTTCGCGAACCGGATGCTCACGTCCACCGACCCGGCAGCCCTCCTACCTTCCCTCGAAACCTCCGTCCGCACCCTCCTAACTCCCCGCATTTAGTCCTCTGAACGCGGTAGTTGCGTGTGCAAGGACCGCATCCAGAGGACTAAATGCGGGGAGGGCGGTGACCCCGGTGTCCATCGATCGGTTGACAGCCAGGTTCAGTCCTGCGGATGTCCCGGGACCCCGGTCCCGCACAGCACGATCGAGGTATGAAAACGGCAGTGAGAGTGCGCGGTCTGCGCAAGGAGTACCCGGGCCACACGGCTGTCGGAGGGATCGACCTAGACATCGAGCAGGGCGAAGTCTTCGCGCTCCTCGGCCCCAACGGGGCGGGCAAGACGACGACGGTCGAGATCCTGGAGGGGCACCGCGTGCGGACGTCGGGCGAGGTCGACGTGCTCGGCGAGGATCCCGGCACCGCGGGCCGGGCTTGGCGGGCGAGGCTGGGGATCGTGTTGCAGACGGCCAACGACGCCGCCGAGCTCACCGTCGCCGAGACGGTCCGGCATTTCTCCCGCTACTACCCGGATCCCCGTGACACCGAAGAAGTGATCGAGCAGGTCGGACTGACCGAGAAGGCGGGCGCCCGCGTCAAGAGCCTTTCGGGTGGGCAAAGGCGTCGTGTGGATGTCGCGCTCGGGATCATCGGGCGGCCCGAGCTGGTGTTCCTCGACGAGCCCACGACGGGGTTCGATCCGGCGGCCCGGCGCCGGTTCTGGGAGCTGATCAGGAGTCTCGCCCGCGAAGGCACCACGATCCTGCTCACCACCCACTATCTGGACGAGGCCGAGGCGCTGGCCGGCCGCGTCGCGGTCATCACCCGCGGAGAGATCGTCGCCGAGGGGACGCCGCGGACGCTCAGCGGCCGCGCGACCGCGGAGGCCACCGTCCGCTGGGCCGACGAGCGCGGCAGCCATCAGGAGCGCACCCACTTCCCGGCCAAGCTGATCCGCGAGCTCTCCGCCGACGGCCGCGAGCCGTCGGAGCTGACCGTCCACCGCCCCACCCTCGAAGAGACCTACCTCGACCTGATCGGAGAAGCCCGATGAGCACGCTGGCCCTCCCGGGCACCTTCTCACTCGGCCTCGTCAGAGGCGCCGCGGAGATCAAACAGTTCTTCCGCATCCGGGAGCAGGTGATCTTCACCTTCGCGTTCCCGTCGCTGCTGATGATCCTGCTCGGCTCGATGCTGAACTCCTCGATGCCCGGCATGGTGATCACCACCGGTCAGGTGCTGGCCGCGGGCATGATCGGTTCCGGCATCGTCTCGACTTCCTTCACCAACATCGGGATCAACCTCGCGTCCGATCGCGAGCTCGGCGCGCTGAAACGGTTGCGCGGCACGCCGATGCCCGCCGCGTCCTACTTCGTCGGCAAGATCATCCTCGTCGGCTTCACCAGCATCGCGCAGGTGGTGCTGATGTCGATCGTGGGCAGCCTGCTGTTCGACCTGGAACTGCCGAGCGACCCGGCGAAACTGCTGACCGCGCTGTGGGTCTTCCTCCTCGGCATCACCAGCTGCACGTTGCTGGGGATCGCGCTCGGATCCGTCACCAGGACGGTCAGCGGCGCGGTCGCGGTGACCAACCTGATCTACATCGCGCTGCAGTTCATCTCCGGGGTGTTCGTCACGCCGATCACCGCGCTGCCGAGGGTTATGGTCGACATCGCTTCGTTCTTTCCGGTGAAGTGGATCTGCCAGGGCTTCCGCTCGGTGTTCCTGCCGTCCGAAGCCGCGACCCAGGAAATGGCGGGGACATGGGAACTTCCGATGGTGGCACTGGTGCTGACGGCGTGGTGCGCCGCGGGGCTGCTGCTGGCGAAGCTGACGTTCCGCTGGTCGAACGAAGGCAAGTGAACGCCTGGGAGCGGTTCTACTGGCTCTGGGAGGTCCTGTTCGGGGTCACCTTCGTCGCGACGACGGCCTTGGTGCTCCTCGAAGACGGTGCGACGACGGGCAAAACGGTCGCGCTCCTGTGCCTGACAGGGCTCGGCGCGACCTACCTGATCCGGGGACGCCGCCTCATCAAAGGCCCGGACTACGACCACACACCATGGTTGTTCGCCGGGGTGATGATGCTCTTCACGACGGGTGCCATTTTCGCCGCGGGCACCTCGAGCTTCATCCTCTTCCTCGTCTGCCCCGTGCTGTACATGACGATGCCGACGAAGGCCGCGTCGATCCTCACCACGGCGGCGGTGCTGTCGAGCCCGGTGTCCCTGCTCGCCCGGGGCGGGCTCGGCGAACAGCCGGTCCTGCTGCCGATGACGGCGATCCTGATCATCTTCAGCCTCCTCGCCGGCCGCTACACCACCCAGATCATCGAGCAGAGCAAAGGCCGGGCCGCACTGATCGACCAGCTGGAAGCCAGCCAGGCGGAGGTCGCCAGGCTCTCGCGGGAGGCGGGGACGGCCGCCGAACGCGAGCGCATGGCCCGCGAAATCCACGACACGCTCGCGCAGGGGTTCACCAGCATCGTCACGCTCACCCAGGCGATCGAGTCCGAAATGGACACCGATCCGAATGCGGCCCGCCGCCACCTGGAGCTCGCCGCCCGGACGGCGCGGGAGAACCTGGCGGAGGCGCGGGCGATGGTCGCGGCGCAGGGGCCATCGGCGCTCGCCGCCGCCTCACTGGAGGAAGCGCTGCGCCGTCAGGTGGAACGGCTGACCGAGGAGACCGGGATCGAGGCGTCGATCGACGTCGACGGCCCGCTGCCCGCGCTCCCGATGGCCACCGAAGTCGTCCTGCTGCGAGGCGCGCAGGAGGCGCTGAGCAACATCCGCAAGCACTCACACGCCACCGCGGTCTCGCTACGCCTGTCCGTTGTGGACGGACAAGTCCGGCTCACCGTGACCGACGACGGCACCGGATTCGATCCCGCCGCGCCCACCGGTGGCTTCGGCCTGGCGGGGATGCGGGCGCGCACCGATCAGGTCGGTGGCATCGTGACACTCGAGAGCGAACCCGGTGCGGGGACGACGCTGGAACTGGAGGTGCCTGCGTGATCACGATCATGCTGGTCGACGATCACCCCGTGGTGCGGGAAGGCCTGCGCGGCATGCTGGAGGCCGAGCCGGATCTGAGCGTCGTCGGGGAAGCGGGTTCCGGCGACGAGGCCGTCGCGCTGAGCCGGATCAAGCAGCCGGACGTGATCCTGATGGATCTGCGGATGCCCGGTCTCGACGGCGTCGGCGCGACGCGGAGGATCCTCGCCGACCGGCCGGGCCAGCGGGTCGTCGTGCTCACCACCTACGAGACGGACGCGGACATCCTGCGCGCTGTCGAAGCGGGCGCCTCCGGGTATCTGCTGAAGGACGCTTCGCGCGCGGAGCTCGCCAGTGCGATCCGTGCGGCGTCACGCGGCGAGACGGTGTTGGCGCCTTCGGTGGCCGGGAAGCTGGTGAACCGGGTACGCAATCCGACGGCGTCACCGCTGTCGGCGCGCGAGATCGAAGTACTCCGGCTGGTGGCGCGGGGAAGCACGAACGCCGAGATCGGCAGGGCGCTCCACATCAGCGAGGCGACGGTCAAGACCCACCTGCTGCGCGTGTTCGGCAAACTGGACGTTTCGGACCGCACGGCCGCGGTGACCACCGCTATGCGGCTGGGCCTGCTCGGGTAGGCAGAATGCGTCCCATGCTTGCCTCGACCGAATTGGCGCTGCTGCGCCGCCTCGCGCACGAGCAATCCTCGTGCCGCGCCCCGTCCATCGTCGCCGCCGTCGTCCGTGACGGCGAACTCGCCTGGTCCGGAGGGCGCGGACGTGTCGACGGCGAGACACCCGGCGCCGACACGCAGTACCGGCTCGGCTCGATCACCAAGACACTCGTCGCGACGGCCGTCATGCGGCTGCGCGACGAAGGCAAGCTCGACCTCAACGACCCGCTGGAGCAGCACCTGCCGGGCACCGCGTTCGGCTCGGCCACCATCGCGCAGCTGCTGTCGCACACCTCCGGCCTGACCGCGGAATCGCCCGGCTCCTGGTGGGAGCGCACGGTCGGCGCCGACTGGGACGCGCTCGTCGAGAGCCTCAAGGACGGCGCGACGCGGCTGCGCCCGGGCAGCAAGTTCCACTACAGCAACGTCGGCTACGGCGTGCTCGGCGAGCTGGTCGCCCGGCACCGCGGGCAGTCCTGGCTCGACGTCATCCGCGCCGAGATCCTCCGCCCGCTCGGCATGACCAGGACGTCCCCGCACCCCGAAGGCGCGCACGCGAGCGGATTCGCCGTGCACCCCTTCGCCGATCTCCTCATGCCGGAACCGTCTCCGGACGCGGGTGCGATGGCCCCGGCCGGGCAGCTGTGGTCGACGATCACCGACCTCGCCCGCTGGACGTCGTTCCTCGGCGGCCACACCGGCGGAGTGCTCAGCGAGCAGACCGTCGCGGAGATGCGCGAAATGGTCACCGTGGACGACGGCGACGCCTGGACCACCGGATTCGGCCTCGGCGTCATGCTGATCCGCACGGAGGGCAGGCGGCTGGCCGGGCACACCGGGTCGATGCCGGGGTTCCTCGCCTGCTCGCTGGTCGACGCGAACGCCGGCATCGGCGCGCTCGTGCTGACGAACTCGACGGCGGGCGTCGGCATCACGCAGCTCTGCCTCGACCTGATGAAGCTGACCGAACAGCACGAGCCGTCGATGCCCGCCGAATGGCAACCGTCCACTGTGGACCCGAAGCTGCTGGAACTGACGGGGTTGTGGCACTGGGGCCCGACGCCGTACCACCTGCGACTGCTCCCGGGCGGCCTGTTCTCCCTCGCGCCGGCCGACGGCCCCGGCCGCGCTTCACGCTTCGCGCCGGTGGGCGAGGACACCTGGGTCGGGCTCGACGCCTATTACGCGGGCGAAACGCTACGGGTCGGGCGGGACTCGGCGGGCAAGCCGAACCATCTCGACCTCGCGACGTTCATCTTCTCGCGGACCCCGTTCGATCCGGCCGCGCCCATCCCGGGCGGCGTCGACCCCGAGGGCTGGCGCTAACGGAAGCGGAAGGCGGCGGTCGTGAATTCGCGGCCGCCGTCGGCGCACACCAGGCCGTCGCCGTAGTCGGCGTCTCCGACGACCCACATCCGGCGCGGGCCGCGCAGCGACTCGGCGAGTTCGTTGGGGCATCGCTCGATGACGAACTTCGCCGGACGTCCGTCGAGGACGGCCCACCCGCGCGCGGTTCCGGCGGCGGGATCCAGTGTGGCGGTGGCCAACGCCCAGGGGCCGAGCACTACGTCGAGGACACGTTCACGACGGCGGATCGTGCTCTCCCCCGGGAGGTCTCCGTGCATCCAGCTCGGCAAGCCGGGGACGAACACGAGCACGAGAGTCGCCGCGAAACCGACGAGCGCGCCGATGGTGGACGTGTCGTCCCAGTCGGCGAAGATCCAGTGCCCGCCGAGCCCGAGGAAGTACAGGAACAGGAAACCCCACCTGGGTCTCCACGGATCGGACATCAAGCGGCCGGGGTGTGCCCGACCGCCGCGCCGACGGCCGCGATGAACTTGCGGGCGATGCGCTTGCCCTCACCCCAGTCGACGAAGCCGAACTTGAGGCTCGTCTGGATCGCCAGCCCGGAGCCCTCCGTCGTCCGCTCCACCTTCACGGTGACCGTCTGCCCATAGCTGAAGAAGCCGAGCTTGGTCGAGAAGGTGACGTATCCGGCCGCGGCGTCGTAATAGGGGACTTGGCCCTTGACCGCGTCGACCCCGTTGGGGAGGGCCTGCCACAACGCCTCGGGGGGAACGGGGAACCGCTCGTGCACTGTCGCCATGAGGCGAGAAGCTACCCGGCGGTCGGCTCCGACGGGAGCCGGTCCGCCGATCCCATATTCCGGACACGCGGCACCGACTATCAGCAGGGTCGTCCCGACCTGAGAGACTGAGCACATGACCGACGCACCTGAGTTGACCCTCCCCGCGGACCTGAAGCCTGCCGATGGCCGCTTCGGCTGCGGACCGTCCAAGGTCCGTGACGAGCAGCTCGCCAACCTGGCGAAATCCGGTGCCACCTACCTCGGCACCTCGCACCGTCAGAAGCCGGTGAAGTCCCTCGTCGGCCGCGTGCGTGCGGGTCTGTCCGAATTGTTCTCCCTGCCCGAGGGCTACGAAGTGGTCCTCGGCAACGGCGGGACGACCGCATTCTGGGACGCCGCCGCGTTCGGGCTCGTGCGGGAACGTGCGCAGCACTTCACCTACGGCGAGTTCTCCTCGAAGTTCGCCACGGTGACCAAGGGCGCCCCGTTCCTCGCCGACCCGATCGTCGTCAAGGCCGACCCGGGCAGCGCGCCCCAGATCGCCTACGAGGCAGGCGCCGACCTGGTCGGCTGGGCGCACAACGAGACCTCGACCGGTGTCGCGGTGCCCGTGCGCCGCCCCGAAGGCAGTGAAGGCGCCCTCGTCGCCATCGACGCCACCTCCGGCGCGGGCGGCCTGCCGGTCAAGGCCGAGGACTTCGACGTCTACTACTTCGCGCCCCAGAAGTCCTTCGCCTCCGACGGTGGCCTCTGGATCGCGCTGGCCTCGCCGGCCGCGGTCGAGCGCATCGGCGAGATCGGCGCGAGCGACCGCTGGATCCCCGAGTTCCTGTCGCTGACCACGGCGCTCGACAACTCCCGCAAGGACCAGACGTACAACACCCCGGCGGTGTCGACGCTGTTCCTGCTGGCCGACCAGATCGAGTGGATGAACTCGAACGGTGGGCTCGAGTGGACCACGTCGCGCACCCGCGACTCGTCGACCCGGCTGTACGAGTGGGCCGAGAAGACCGGCTACACGACGCCGTTCGTCAGCGACCCCTCGCTGCGCTCGCAGGTCGTCGGCACCATCGACTTCGCCGACGAGGTGGACGCCGCGGCGGTGGCGAAGGTGCTGCGCGCCAACGGGATCGTCGACACCGAGCCGTACCGGAAGCTCGGCCGCAACCAGCTGCGCGTCGGCCTGTTCCCGGCCATCGACCCGGACGACATCACGAAGCTGACCCAGAGCATCGAGTACGTCGTCGAGCGCCTGGGCTGAGCTAGCGGTCCGTGAAGGCCTCCTTCCCTACCCTGAGAGTAGGGAAGGAGGCCTTCACGGACTTACCGGCCAGAGCGAGTACGACCAGGCCGTACAGCACGTAGGACTCCGTCGCCAGCCACCAGCCGAAGTTCCCGGCGGGCCGCGGCGCGAGCCACATCGGCGCGATCACGAACAGCGCCACCGTCACGGCCGCGAGCGCGAACGAAACGACCGAGCGCGCCCAGATCAGCAGCGCGAGGATCGGCACGCACCAGATCCAGTGGTGCGTCCAGGACACCGGCGACACCAGCAGCCCGCCGACAGCGCACGCGGTCAGCGCGAGCACCGGTTCCGCGACGCGCACGATCACGAACGCGGTCAGCGCGACCACGGCGATCGAAGCCAGCACCCAGACGATGTCTTCCGCCGAGCCGAGCCCGAAGCGCGCGAGCATCCCGCGCAGCGACTGGTTGCCGACATAGCCGCGATCGCCGATGCGGCCGGTGTCGAAGAGGATGTTCGTCCAGAACTTCGCGGACGCGCCCGGCGCGGCCAGGAACATCAGCGCACCCGCGCCGAGGAACCCGGCCACGACCCGCGCGGACGAGCGGAAGTCCTTGCGGAACAGGAAGAACAGGATGAAGAAGGCCGGGGTCAGCTTGATGGCCGCGGCGACGCCGATCAGCAGTCCCTTCGTGCGGGCGCGGCCCGGCAGGAGCGCGTCGAGGACGACGATCAGCATCAGCAGCGTGTTGACCTGGCCGAAGCCGAGCGTCGAGCGGACCGGCTCCATGACGCCGCCGACGGCCTGGGCCCCGATCGCCGCCAGGACGGCGATGGCACGGCCCCGGACGTTCGCACGGTCGGCGAGCGAACCGTTGAGCGTCGCGACGAAGAGGTAGACCACGATCCCGCCCGCGATGATCGACGCGAGCCCGACCAGCCTCGTGGCCAGCGCGGCGGACAGCAACGTGCCCGGCAGGAACACCGCCGCCGCGAACGGCGTGTACGTGAAGGGCAGCCAGCCGCCGTGCGTCTGCACCCACGCGCCGTACGGGTCACCCGAGTCGAGGAGCAACCGCGCGCCGCCGATGTAGACCTCGAGGTCCTGGCCGTCGAACACCTTGAGGGTGAACAGCACGCCGACCACGACGACTTCGAGCGCGATCAACGCCCCCGCGAGTTTCCGCCCCGACAATCCCACCAGCACCTGGCGAGATTACCCACCGCTACTCCGCATCCAGTCCTCTGGATGCGGTAGTCGGCACTACGAACTACCGCATCCAGAGGACGAAACGCGAGCTAGGCGAGGGCCTGGGTCGGGGGCAGGCGTGCCGCGCGCATCGCCGGGTAGGCACCGGCGACGGCACCGACCAGAGCCGAGACGCCGACCCCGCCGAGCAGGGCGCCGACGGGGAGCACCGCCGGCCAGCCCTGGCTCAGCGAGTACCCGGCCGTCACCAGCACGCCGACCAGGACCCCGGCGATCCCGCCGAGCCCGGACAACAACACCGACTCGGCCAGGAACTGGCCTCTCACCTGCCGTTTCGTCGCGCCGAGCGCGCGACGGAGGCCGATCTCCCGGCGCCGCTCCAGCACCGAGATCACCATCGTGTTGGCCACCCCCACGCCGCCGACCAGCAGCGCCACCCCGCCCAGCCCGAGGAACAGCGCGCTGTAGGTGTTCTCCGTCAGCTTCTGCGCCTCCAGTGCCTCCGACGGACGGCGCACCTCGACCTCGTTCGGCGCCTCCGGGTTCATCGTCTGCGCGAGCACCGAACGCACGTTCTCGACCTGCGAATCCTTCGCCCGCACGTACACGGTGGTCGGATGCCCCTCGAAGCCGAGGAGCCGCTTGGCGACGTCCCAGCCGACCAGCGCCGACCGCTCGATCTCGGGCGCCAGCGGCGTCGGCCCGAGAATGCCGCCCACGGTGAACCATTGGCCGCCGATGAACACCTGGGGCGGCTTGGCCGGATCGATGTGGTCGATCCCGAGCCGCGCGGCCGCGACCGAACCCAGCACGGTGACCGGGTAGTCGCGGGTCGCGTCACGGAGGAAACGCCCGGTGCGGACGGCGCCGCCGATGACGTCGAGAAGGTCCGGGGTCGCCGCGTAGACACCGAGGCCGGACGTCTCGTCCTTGTCGATCTTGTCCGTACGCCGGACCGTCCCGTCGGTGGTGCCGGTCGCGGACGCCGCCGTCACCGGGGCGATCCGCTTCGCCATCGGCACCGCGCTGTCCGGCAGCGTCGCGTCGCCGCCGAACATCGTCTTGCCCGGCCCCGCCGAAAGCAGGTTCGTGCCGAGCGCGGCCAGCTGGTCTTGCAACGCCTTCGCGCCCGACGCCGGGATCGCGAGCACCGCCACCATCGCGGCGATCCCGATCCCGATGCCGAGCGCGGACAGCACCGCCCGCATCGGCCGCGTCCGCATCCCGTGCGCGCCGAGGTTCAGCACGTCACGCGGGCCGAGCCTGGCCGGATTCGGCGTCGGCGTCTTGTCGACGACGGGTGCGCTCACACCAGCACCCCCGTCCCGGTGTCGAGCCGGATCCGGCCGTCCCGCAACTCGATCCGCCGCGGGATACCCGCCGCGATCTCCCGGTCATGCGTGATGATCACGACCGTCGTCCCCTGCGAACTCAGCGTGGCGAGCAGGTTGAGGATCGCCGCGCCGTTGCCCGTGTCGAGGTTCCCGGTCGGCTCGTCGGCCAGCAGGATCGACGGCGAGTTGACGACCGCCCGCGCGATCGCCACCCGCTGCCGTTCCCCGCCGGAGAGCTCGTTCGGGAAATGCCCCGCCCGATGCGCGAGACCGACTCGGTCGAGCGCGGCCAGCGCCCGCTCGTGCCGTTTCCGCCGCGGCACGCCCGCGTACAGCAGTCCCGTCGCGACGTTGTCGACCGCGCTCACTCCCTCGCTGAGGAAGAACTGCTGGAACACGAACCCGATCCACCGCGATCGCAACGCGGAAAGCTTGCGGTCGGGCAGTTTCGCCACGTCGTGCCCGCGCAGTTCGATGACGCCGCTGGTCGGCCGGTCGAGCGTGCCCATCAGCTGCAGCAGCGTCGACTTGCCGGAGCCGGACGGGCCGACGATGGCGACCATCTCCCTGTCCTCAATGGACAGTGACACCTCGTGGAGTGCCCGCACCCCGCCGGGATAGGTACGCGAGGCGCCGCGCACGTCCAGCACCGGGGTCATGAGGTCGTCACCACCCGCATTCCGGCGGCGAGGCCGGTGCCGGTGACCTCGACGCGGCCGCCGGAGAACAGGCCGGTCTTCACCGCGATGAGACGCCGATTGCCGCCTTCGTCGACCTCGACGGCGTATCCACCCTCGGCGAGCGCGAGCAGCGCGCCGACGGGGACCGCCAACACTCCACTGTGGACTTCCTTGGTGAACCGCACCGAGACGGGTGTCGAATCGAGCGACCCCGCCGCGGCCGGATCGTCCAGCTTGATCTTCACCTTGATCTTCGGCTTGCCGTCGTCCTGTCCGGCGCCGTCCTTGCCGGTTTCCGCGACCTTGCCGACCTCGGTGATCACGCCGGTCGTGTTCTTGCCGCCGGTGATGTCGACCCCGACCTTGTCCCCCTCCTTCGCGATGGCCTGTTTGGCGGCGTCGAGCTTGACCTCGACGAGGCGCTCGGTGCCGGTGTACTTCAGGAGTTCGCCACCGCCGGGGCCGCCGAGTTGCGCGGCGACCTGCGAAACCCGGATCTCACCCGGCGCGAGGACGACGTCGCCCTGTCCGAAGGTGCCGGTCTGTTCGACGCCCAGCGACTTCTGCCACTTCTTGAGCGCGGCGGCGGTGGCCGAGGTGAACTTCTTGTCCGGGGTGCCGAAACCGCCGAAACCGAGCGCCTTCAGGTTCTCTTCCAGCTGCTTGACGTCCGGGCCGTCCGCGGCCCCGTCCGCCAGGTCACGGAAGAACGGCAGCGTGCCGTAGAACAACGGCACCGGTTTGGCGTCGACGCCGTACACGGTCTTCCCCCGGGTGTACACCGCACCCGTGTCCGGCAGGGCGGTGACGGTGCCTTGTTTCCGGCCGGCGAGGGCGTTTTCCGCGCCGTAGCCCAGAGTCCCGTTCGCCTCTTCCTCCTCCCGCAGGTCGGTCTTCTCGACTTTCGCGGTCTCCACCGGTGGTGGCGCCTGCCCGACCTGCTGGGCCTCCGACGTGACCCTGGTCAGCACGACCACCGACGTCGTCCCGACCACGACGACGAGGACCGCCGCGATGATGAACCAGCGTGTCCGGCGCGAACGCCGTGCGCGACCGGGTCCTTCGTGTTCGCTCATTTCGCCGGGGCCGCCCTCATGGTCATGCCGAGACCGCAGGCCTTCGCCGCTTCTTCGAACTTCTTCGGGTCGCCGCCCGCGTCACCCAGCGCGATGGCGCCCTTGCCCCCGGGCTCGGGGTCCGGGAAGTCGATGCCGTGGTCGCGCATGCACTTCGCTTCCTTGCGCATCTTGTCGAGCTCTTCCGGCGTCGGCGGCTTGATCTCGCCACCGTTCGGCAGCAGCTTGCGGCACGCCTCGTCCGCGGCCTTCATCTTGTTCTCGTCGGGCATGTCGGTCGCTTCGAAGGTGATCGTGTCCTGGCCGTTGGCGTCCCGCTTGGGCTCGGGCATGTTGACCCCGTGCTCGCGCATGCACTTCGCGAAGTTGCGCCTCTTGTCCTCGTCGGACACGTTGTCGGCCTGTTTCCCGTCGCCGGCGCCGGCGGCGGGCGGGGACGAGATCGAGGCGACCTTGTCGCCGCCGTCCCCGCCACCACCGCAACCGGCCACCAGCGCGAGGACCGCTCCGGCGATCAGTACCGCCATGGGTCGTTTCCGCATCGCTGCTCCTTCGGTCGTCTTGGCGCACCGATTTCTACGGAGCGGGCGATCCCGGCGCGGTAAGCGAAGTCGCTTATGTCGCGCTTACCGTCCCAGTCAGCGGAACAGAGATCCGATCTATCTGCCGTCTTTACGGGTGAACTAGGCACTTAGTGAGACTTCCAGGGGTTCACATCCGACCTCTGGCTTCTTAGAGTCCCCGACGTCCACACCTCAGCGAGGAGGAGTGCATGAATCGCCGCAAGCCACTCCGGGCCCTGGCGGCCCTCGTCATCGCGACCACCGCACTGGGCGTCGTGCCCTCCGCGGAAGCCGCACCACTCCCGTCCGACCACGCCTACGACGACCCGTTCACCGCCGAGCGGACACGCTGGTGGCGTGACGACCGCTTCGGCCAGTTCATCCACTTCGGCGCGTACTCCCAGCTGCAAGGGAAGTACACCCGTCCCGACGGAAGCGTCTGCCAGGACGCGGAGTGGATCCAGCGGAACTGCCAGATCCCGCGTGCCGAATACGAGCAGATCGCCGCGAAGTTCAACCCCGCCGGGTTCGACGCGAACGCCATCGCGCAGTCGGCGAAGGACGCCGGGCAGAAGTACGTGGTGATCACGTCGAAACACCACGAGGGCTACGCGATGTGGCCGACGAAGGTCAACAAGTTCAACCTCCGCGACCATTCGGCGTTCGACAAGAAGCGCGACATCCTCGCCGAACTGAAACGCGCGACGGCCGCGCGCGACGTCAAACTCGGCTTCTACTACTCGATCTGGGATTGGCACGACCCGGACTTCCCCGATCCCGCGACGTTCCCGAAGTACAAGGAACGGATGTACGCCCAGCTCAAGGAACTCGTCGACAACTACCACCCGGCGGTGCTGTGGTTCGACGGCGAATGGAGCACCGACCGGCCCAACAACCCGTGGACGGAAAGGGACGGCGAGGAACTGGAGGCCTACGTCCGCGGCCTCGATCCGTCCATTGTGGTCAACAACCGCGTCGGCAAACGGCGGGTGGTCGACGGCGACACGGGGACGCCCGAACAGGAGATCCCGGACAAACCGGTCGACGGGCAGCTGTGGGAGTCGTGCATGACCCTCAACGGCAGCTGGGGATACACCGATTGGGACCATAACTGGAAGTCCTCGGCGGATCTGACCAGGAAGCTGCTCTCGATCGCCGGCCGCAGCGGCAATTTCTTGCTCAACGTCGGGCCCGACCGCAACGGCCGCGTGCCGCAGGAATCCATCGACCGGCTGAAGCAGATGGGCCAGTGGCTGCGAACGAACGGCCAGTCCGCCGCCGTCTACGGAGCGGGCGCGCCGGGACTGGTCGCCGAACCGGGCTGGGGCGTCGTCAGCCGTCGCGGCGACAAGCTCTACGCGTCGGTGTTCGACTGGCCCGCTTCGGGCGGCTCGCTGACGCTCGAAGCGTTGGCACCTTTCCGGGCTCGCGAGGCGCGGGTGCTCGGCAGCCGTCAGCGCGTACGGGTCGAGCAGACCTCCGGAAGCGTGAAGCTCACGCCGTCGGGCGGCCGGACGAACGACGTCGCGACCGTCATCGAGCTGAGCGTCGATCCGCTGCCGCAGGCGCCCGCCGGCCGAGGGACGGGGCTGACCGCCGAGTACTGGCCGAACGCGGACTTCACCGGGACACCGACGGTGCGCCGGGTCGAGCCGGGCGTGAACCACAACTGGAAGTTCACCGGCTCGCCGGACGCGAAGATCCCGGCGGAGACCTTCTCGTCGCGCTGGACCGGCCGGGTCACCGCGCGGGACACCGGGAAGTACACGTTCACCACGGTTTCGGACGACACCGTGCGGCTGTGGGTCGACGGGAAACTCCTGATCGACAACACCATCCCGCACGGCCCAAGTGTCGACAAAGCGACACTCGCCCTGGTCGCCGGGCGGTCGTACGCGATCCGGCTCGAACACACCGAACGCGGCGGGGAAGCGTCGATGAAGCTGCTGTGGTCCAGCCCGAACACCCCTCAGCAGGTGATTCCGGCGCGGCAACTGCACCCGGCAGGCTGAGCGTTCGGTACAGGTGGTCGTGAGTGGCGTTTCGGGTTCTCACCCGAAACGCCACTCACGACCCACGCGACCCGGCGCTTATCCCGCGCTTACCCCCTCCCGGGGCAGACTGGCCAGGTGAGAGTGCTGGTGGTGGAAGACGAGCGGCTGCTGGCGGACACGATCGCCGAGGGCCTGCGACGGTTCTCCATGGCGGTCGACGTCTGCTACGACGGCGCGCAGGCCCTGGACCGGGTCGGAGTGCACGGCTACGACGT
This sequence comes from Amycolatopsis sp. NPDC043889, assembly GCF_056435645.1. Lineage (NCBI taxonomy): Bacteria > Bacillati > Actinomycetota > Actinomycetes > Pseudonocardiales > Pseudonocardiaceae > Amycolatopsis > Amycolatopsis sp. NPDC043889. The sequence continues at coordinate 74,667 of NZ_JBWKEC010000004.1, read as the reverse complement.
CGTCGTCCTCGACCGGGATCTCCCCGTCGTGCACGGTGACGAGGTCTGCGCCGCGGTGATCGGGGCCGGCGGCGAGGCGCGGGTCCTCATGCTGACGGCCGCGGCCGACGTCAACGACCGGGTCGCCGGGCTTGGCCTCGGCGCCGACGACTACCTGACGAAACCGTTCGCGTTCGCCGAACTCGTCGCGCGGGTGCAGGCGCTGTCGCGGCGCGCACGGCCGGCGCTGCCGCCGGTGCTGGAGCGCGGCGGCGTGGTCCTCGACCCGCCCCGGCACCAGGCGTCGCGCGACGGCCGGTTCCTTCCTTTGTCCCCCAAGGAGTTCGCGGTACTGGAGGTGCTCATGCGCGCCGAAGGGACCGTGGTCAGCGCGGAAGACCTGCTGGAGAAGGCGTGGGACGAACACGCCGACCCGTTCACGAACGCCGTCCGGGTGGCGATGATGACGTTGCGGCGCAAACTCGGTGAACCGCCGCTGATCGAGACCGTGCCCGGCGCCGGTTACCGGTTCGGGTCGTGAAACCGCTCCGGCTCTCCGTCCGCACCAGGCTGACGGCGCTCTACGGCTGCGCGTTCCTGATCGTCGGGCTCGCGTTGCTGATCGTCAACTATCTGCTGGTGAGCTCGTCCCTGCCGGATACGGCGGCGTTCGCCACCGACGCCGCGGGTATCGCGGTCCAGCGCGCGTACCCCATGGACACGACGTCCTTCCTGCCCGCAGGGCGCGCTCAAGCCACGGAACTGGTCGCGACGTCGATCACCGAATACCGCTCGGACGTGCTTTCGACCCTGCTGTGGCAATCACTGGTGGCACTGGCGATCGCCGGCGCGCTCGCGGTGCTGCTCGGCTGGCTGATGGCCAGCCGAGTGCTGCGGCCGTTGCACGCGATCACTTCCACCGCACGGAAACTCGAGGTCGAAAACCTCGACCGGCGCATCGGCCTCGACGGCCCCGACGACGAACTCAAGGAACTCGCCGACACCTTCGACGGCATGCTCGACCGGCTCGCCGTGTCGTTCGACAGCCAGAAACGCTTCGTCGCCAACGCTTCCCACGAACTGCGGACCCCGCTCGCGGTGCAGCGCACGCTGGTCGAGGTGGCGATGGCCGATCCCGACGTGAGCCCCGAGGTCCGGAAACTCGGCGAGCATCTGATCTACACCAACGAACGCAGCGAACGGATGATCGAAGGCCTGCTCGTGCTCGCCCGCAGTGACCGCGGCCTGGCCGCGCGCGGCCCCGTCCGGCTGGACGAGGTCGCGGCGACGGTGATCCGGTCGGCGTCGGCCATGGCCGAGGAAGCGGGTGTCACGGTGGAGTCGCGGCTGCGGCCGCGGACGGTGTCCGGCGATCCCGTGCTGCTGGAACGGCTGGTCACGAACCTCGTGCACAACGCCATCACCTACAACCGCAAGGGCGGCTGGATCCACGTCGACATCGGCGGGGATCCGGCGCTGGTGGTGCGCAACACGGGCCCGCAGGTGCCGCTGGACGCCGTACCCGCCCTGTTCGAGCCGTTCCGCCGGCTTTCGGGCGACCGCACCGGCGACTCCCGCAACGCCGGGCTCGGCCTGTCGATCGTCCGGTCCATCGCCAAGGCGCACGGTGGGACCGCGGGCGCGGAACCGGGCGGCCGAGGCGGTGGACTGGTCGTCCAGGTGCGGCTGCCGTAGATTCCCCCGATCGTGACTGTGCGTGTCCGGCGCGTCACGCCACGAGCCGCCCGCCACTCCCGCAGAATTCCCCTTGCCGTCATGAACAAAATAGTGAGCAGGACACATGACATCGGCGCGCCTCACACGTCAAGGCGACGCGCCGTTTTAACGTGGACACCCACAATGGTGAAGAATCGGGGAGGCGAGAATGCGAGCGCTACGGGTGGTCGGGCTGCACGAGGACGGTAAGTCCATCGTGTGCGAAGACCCGGCGAGCCGCACGCGCTTCCTGCTCCCCGCGGATGAGAGGCTGCGAGCGGCGGCGAGGGGTGACATCACCCGCCTCGGCCAGATCGAAATCGAGTTGGAGAGCCAAATGCGGCCACGCGAGATCCAGGCACGAATCCGGGCCGGTGAGTCCGTGGAGCAGGTCGCGAGCAGCGCCGGCGTCACCGTGCAGCGCGTCGAGCGGTTCGCGTACCCCGTCCTGCTCGAACGTTCCCGCACCGCCGAACTGGCCCAGCGAGCCCATCCGGTCCGCGAGGACGGCCCCGACGTCCAGACGCTCGGCGAGGTCGTGGCGCACTCCTTCGGGCAGCGCGGCCACGACTACAGCCAGGCGACCTGGGACTCCTGGCGAGGCGACGACGGCAAGTGGGTCGTCGTGCTGAGCTGGAAGGCCGGCCGCTCGGACAACCGCGCGCACTGGTCGTTCGCGCCCGGCGCGCACGGCGGCACCGTGCAAGCCCTCGACGAGAACGCCGAAGTCCTGCTCAACCCCAACGCCTACCGCGCCCCGCGCACGGTTCGGGCGCTGGACCCCGGCAAGGAAGCGGTCGTCCAGCCCACCCTCGATTCGGCCCCCGAAGAGCCGGTCGCGAAGGTGATCGACGCGCCGATCGCGGAGCCCGAAGAAGAGGCCGAGCCACCACTTCCGGCTGACGAGCCGGAGGAAGTGGCCGAACCCGCTCCACGGGCGAAGGGGAAGAAGAACCACCCCATCGTTCCATCCTGGGAAGACGTCCTTCTGGGCGTCCGATCACAACGAGGTTGAATCCGCACGTAGTGGCCCCTTCCGGTGGAGGGGCCATTACGTGCGTCCGGGGACCTGCGCGATCAGGGATTTCGGCGCCACGAGGCAATACGCGTCGACGACGATCCGCTCGATTTCGGTCCAGTCGACGTCCACGTCCAGCCGTACCCCGAGCCACCCCCGACGCCCGACATACGGCGGACGGAAGAACCGCTCGGGTTCGGCGCCCACCAGTTCCTCCTGCGCCCCCGGCGGCGCCGGGCACCAAAAGGCGACCTTGTCGTCGTGATGACGGTCGGCGTACATGACGAACGTCTTCTTGCCGCGGACGAACCACGTCGGCTCGCCGTGACTGAGCCGCTCGGAGGTCTCCGGCAGCGCGAGACACAGCCGTCTGAGTGAGTCGAGCGGATCACCGGCCATGGATCTCAGTATCCTCGGGCCGGGGGGATTTCATGCAGGATTGGTACGCACGCGCCGTCCGATTGCGTTTCCAGGTTTTCACCGGGACGCCGTACACGCATGTCTCACCGATGGAATGGCGGATCGATCCCGACGCTCTCCGCGGTATCGCCCGAAGCCGCGGCTACCTGGAGATCGCGCCGATGTTCCAGGGCTGCCTGAGCTTCCAGTTCGCGCCGCAGCACGTCCCGCCGGTCCCCGTCTTCGACGGGCCGGACAGACCGGACAAAGACCGCGAACGCTGGCTGCTGAACCATCTCAGCGGCTCCGGCCGGGTTTGGATCAGCCTCAAGCACGCGAACCTCTCCGCCCGGCGTGTCGCGGAAGTCGCCGAGACGGAGGGCCTGCGTGTCGCGGCCGAATTCGCGGATCCGAGCGACCGGGTCCTCCTGCTCAGCCGGGATCCGTCACCGCCGAGGCTTCCCCTGCCCGCACCCACGGGCCTCCGGTTCCGCTACGCCTGGCTGAACAACATCGCACCCGTCACCGTCTTCGTCCTCCTCGGCGCGGCGGCGGTGATCGTCGGAATGCCGTCAGGCCACGAAGCCCCGGTCGTCAGCCTCCTGTTCATGGCGGCCTTCGCCGGCGCCATCCCGGCCGCTTTCACCACCAGCCTGTTCCCGCGCACCACCCGCGTCGGCTGGTTGGCCCGGGAATTCGACGGCAGCCCCCACGTGGAATTCGCCATGCGCGCCTATCAGATCCCCGCCGACCTGGTCGTGCAGATCGCGGCGTATCACGGTTATGAGCTTTACGGGCAGTCTGCGACACAGGCGGGCGGCCCGAGTCTCAAGTTCTACAAACGCGCGTGACTCGGTTACCCTCGGCGCCGGGGAGGGTGATCATCGGTGTACCTGTCGCAACAAGGCATCCAGCCGGTCTCTCTGGGCGTCGACTGGGCATGCCGACTGGCCTCACTGCGGTACCTGCACTTCGACGGCCGTCCCATTGTCCATGTCTCGCCCTCGATATGGGCAATGGATCCGCAGGTGATTCGGCAAATGGCCGCCGATCGGCGGTATGTCGAAATCCCGCCTTCCGATCCGAACATCCTGAGTTTCCAGTACGCACCGGACAGCTTTCCGGGACGGCTCTATGACCATTGGCAGCCGAAACCGGACCCCGCCGGGCAACGCGGTCTGCTCCGGCGGATCCGCGGCGAAAACGAGGCTTGGCTCAGTCTTCGGCACGTGAAGCTGGCCCGCCGGTACGTCGCCGAGCTCGCCCATCAGAACGGGATGATCATCACCCGGGAACTCGCGACCAGTGCCGACAGGCTTCTACTGCTGCAGCGCGACCCGGCCGCACCGCCCCGGCACCGAAGCGGGTTCCACCCGGGCTCCCCACAGTTTCCCCTGTTCACCGGCGTGATCGCGGCTCTGCTGTGCGGCGTCCTCATGCTCGTGGGCAAGCTGACCTCGCAAGAATGGCTGTTCTACCTCGGCGCTGCGCTGTTGCTCCCCGGGATCGCGGCGGGTGCGCTCTGGATCTACCTGGTGCCTCGTTCCACTCGCGTCGGGTGGCTCGCGAACCGGTTCACCGCCGGAGACCCGGCAGTCCACGTCAACACGATCGTCAGCGGGCTCGATCCCGAGCTCGCGGCGCAGATGGCCGCCGGTTTCGGCTACTTCTACACCGCCTGGCGCCGGGGCAAATACGAATGGCAGAACGAAATCGTCTTCGTCCGGGGAACGCGGGTGAACGAACGATCGTCAGATTCCGGAACGGCCGAACGGCCCTGAGCTCTTCGACACCGATTCACAGGGGAGGACGGCATGGCCGGGTACGCGGTGAAGATCGCCGAGCTGGGAAAGCTCATCGGCGATCTCGAAACCGGCGCCGACCGGATGGCGGACGCGAACAAGAAACTCGCCGGCGGAGGCGTATGGGGCGCGCTCGGCAACCCGGATCTCGCGAAATCCGGCATGGATTTCGAGGAAGCCTGGGAATTCGGCATCGGAAGGCTCGGTGAAGCTGCGGAAGGCGTCACCGAAAGGCTGAAGGCCGCTCAGGAGAAGTACCGGAAGATGGAAGAAGAGTTCGGCGAAGGCCTCGACAAGCTCGGTGACCTCATTCCCGAGCCTGCCGACGCTCCGCCGAAACCCAGTGGCGCCGGTGGCCCCGATCCCTCGCCGCGGTTCCCGCTCGGTGACGACGGCGGCCCGGTCGGCGGCGGCTACACCGGCGGCATCACCGACATCCTCGGAGGCGGCAGGTGACCGGGAACCAGTACCCCGCGCTCGGCTTCGACCCGGCTCCCGGTGACGTCGTGGGCGTCGGCGATCTGGCCGAGAAGTACCGCACGGTCAGCCGCGACCTCGAAGAGGCTGACACCATGCTGCGCCAGATCGTCACGAAGCAGGGAATCTGGACCGGCGAAGCGAGTGAAGCGTTCGCTCGTCGTCTCGGCCCACTCCCCGACTATTTGGACGGCGCCGCGCGTTCGATGGCGCAAGCCGCGTACGCACTCGAAGGCTGGGCTCGTGACCTCGGGGAGATGCAGCGTCAAGCAGCGGACCTGGAGCGTCAGGCCCAAGCGGCCGCCCAGGCCGCCGAGCAGGCTCGCGCCAATCCGGACTTCGCGCTGGCGAACCAGACGTTCACCGACCAGCAGTCCTTGCGGATCGCGCAGGCTCTTCTCGACAACGCCGGACAACAGCTCCAGGCGGCCATCGACGGCTGCTCGGAGATTCAGGAAGCCGCGAAGAACCTGCTCGCACAGCACACCTCGCTCGCCGCTCGCGCTGCGGAGTCGCTCCGGAGGGCGAAGGAACTCGCTCCCGACGAGCCCGACCTCCTGGACGATGTAGTCGACGCGGTCACCGGTGTCGTCAAGGATCTGGTCAACCTGACCGCCGACGTGGTGGACGCGGTCTGGGACGCCGTTCAAGACAACGCCGAGGCTCTTTCGAAGGTTTCGGACGTCGTGGGTGACGCGGGGAACGTCCTCGGTCTCGCCGGGGAGTTCATTCCGCCGCCCGCGGGCGAGGTCGTCTCTGCCATCGGCACCGGCTTCGGGGTCGTCGCGACCGCGGGTCACGCCACGGCCGCCTTTGCCGGGGCCGACGTCTCGCCGGAGACGATCGCGTTCGACCTGGCAGGGGTGACCACTTCCGCCCTCGGCGCTCTCTTCCCGAACAGTCCGTGGATCAAGCCAGTGGGTCTGGGCTTGGTGGGCGCGCAGTTCCAGACCGATGCGGGTACCGAAGTGGCCGGGATGAGCTTCGAAGGCCCGATCGACGACTTCAAGAACTACTGGTGGCCCAAGGACGCCGGACAAGCCGCCATGGCGGCGGCGTCGATCTTCAACGGGTTGCCCGTTCTGTGGGGAGCCGTCGCGGTGGGCAACGCCACCGAGGCGGGGGTCGCCGCGGACAACACCCAAGAGCGGCGACGCGAACGCGCGGAAGACAAGGCCTGGAGCTGATCCATGAACTCGATCGAGACCGGCCTACTCCTGGATCTGCCGCCCGGCTTCATCGGCATGCCGGTGACGGGCGACGACGAAACGAACGCGGAGATCACGAAGGCCCTCGGCCAGAAGGTGGCCGAGGTCACCGGGACGGATGCCGAACAGTTCAGCGCTCATCTGAGGGCGTTGGCCCCTTATTTCAAGGCCAACGGCGTCCGCCTGTTCGGCAGATTCGCCGTCGGCGAGGGTCCGGAGCACGTGGCCACACTGACGCTGGGAACCGTCCGCTTGCCGTCTGTCCGCACAGGGCCGGCTGAACCGGACGGCGAGGTGATGACGAGTGTGTTGCTGGACGTCCATCGGCGAAATCATCCGCTGGCGGATGTTCGTGCGGTCCGGCTACCACTCGGCCCCGCACTGGCGGCGATCGAGGTCGGTGAATTCCGGCTTCCGCCCGAACTCACCGGGCAGGCGGAAGACCTGGTCCAACCCCGGATCAAGGCGGAGTTTCAGGTTCCACTGCCCACTGGCGAGGGCGTCGTGATCCTCGCGGTGACCGCGGATTCTATGGAGGCGTGGCCCGCGGTCGCGGAAGCCGCGTCCCGCGTTGCGCACAGCCTTCGCCCGGGCACCACGGAGGAATGACCATGGCGGAACTCAGCAATCCCCAGCTGATCGAGGAAATGCGCTGGCAGCTGCGCGAGATCGAGGCGCGCAAGGCCGAGAACGCCAAGGCGCTCGCCGCGGCGGGTGACGTGACCGAGGTGACTTCCCCCGACGGCACGGTGACGGTGACCGTCGGACCCGGCGGCGCGATCGGCGAGGTCCGGCTCGCCGACAAGGCGATGGCGTCGAGCGCGAGCGCGCTCGGTGACGTCATCACGGCGACCATCCGGCGTGCGCTGACCGGGGAGCCCGCGCCGCGGCCGAACCGTCCGGCACCCGCCGAGGACGAGCACGACGAGCCGATCGACACCGTTTTCGATCTTTAGAAGACGACGATCAGCACGCCGATCCACGCGATCACGATCCCCGCGGCCGCACCGAAGGAGGCCCAGCGCACGATCGGCACCCTCCGCGCGAGCCACAGCGACGGCGTGATCCCGGCGGACACGACGGCGGACGCGAGCAGCGCGAGCCAGCCGTTGGTCTCACGCGCGAGGGTGTTCGCCAGTGCCAGCATCGCCACGACGACCACGGCCGCGGCGAACGCGGAGACGGTCAGCCCGGTCAGCCAGGGTGTCGGTTCCCCGGCGGGGTCCGGCGTGCCGAAGAGCCGCCGCGCGAGTTCGTTGCGGGGTGCCGGGGCGGGCGGGTCGATGAGGACGCCGTCGCCGGAGACAGGATCGACGAACCGCACCGACGTGCCCATCGTGGCGGCGACCCGCTGGGCGAGCTGGCGGCCTCGCTGGGAGACCACGGAAGCCGCCTCGGTGCCGGAGCCGCCGACGGCGGAAGCGACCCTGGCCCATTCGTGCAACGCCTGAGCGAGATCCGAACCGATCGCGAGTGAATGCGGGTCCACCTCGCGCGCGCTTTCGCCGCCAGGACCGGCCAGCACCGCGCGTCCCTCACGGATCCGCAATTCCATGGGTTCTCCTCGTGATCGCTCGGGTGCTCACGATAGCGGTGGACGCGTCTCGTAGAACGCGATCGCGCCCGCCGTGGCGACATTCAGCGAATCGACGCCTTCCGGCATCGGGATCCGGACCGCGACGTCGGCGGCGGCGATGGCCTCCTCGGTCAGGCCGGGGCCTTCCGCGCCCAGCATCAGCGCGACCTTCTCCGGTGTCTGGTCGCGTAACTGGCGCAGCGAAACGGAATCCGCACGAGGAGTGAGGGCCGCGATACGGAAACCGCGTTCCCGCAGCAGTTCCAGGTCACCGGGCCAGGAGCCGATTGTCGCGAACGGCACGCGCAGGACGTGCCCCATCGAGACGCGGACGCTGCGCCGGTACAGCGGGTCCGAGCAGCCGGCGCCGAGCAGGACCCCGTCGACGCCGAGCGCGGCCGCGTTGCGGAACAGCGAACCGAGATTCTCGTGGTCACCGACGCCTTCGAGCACCGCGAGCACCCGCGCACCGTCGATGACCTCTTCCACCGCCGGCGGCGGAGACGGCCGGTCCGCGACGGCCAGGATGCCGCGATTCAGGTGGAATCCGACCACCTCGGCCATCGTCTCGGCCGAAGTCACATAACCGGGGACATCGACGCCGTCCAGGTCGCCGCCCAGTTCGTGGAACCGCCGTTCCACTCCGAGCAGGGAACGGACCGGATAGCGGGACTTGAGCAGCCGCTCGACCACGACGGTGCCTTCGGCGATCACAAAGCCACGCCCACCCGGCCTATCGGGACGCCGATCGGCTGTGGACAAGTCGCGGAAATCGTCAAGCCGCGGGTCGTCGCGGTCGTCGATGGTGATCAGTTCTGCCACCAGGAGAGTGTGTCATCCGCCCGCTGCGCGCCGTTTGCGTCCGATCGCCTGCGGGTAAATGGTACGAATGGAGGTATTTTGCTGTCAGTTAACCACTCGTGACAGAGAGCACCAGTTTGGCCGCTAGCCGGGCGACAGCGAGGCGTGAAACCGTTGGGCCGCCTGGCAGTCCCGCCTGGATCCCGCGGAGCGTGGCCAATGAGGAGCTCGACGAACATGGGTAAGAATCTTTCGGCGGACCCCTCCGAGCCGCAGGATCGCGGCCGCTATCGCCGGAAGGTCCAGCGCTGCCTCGACACCTTGGCCCGCATGCTCACCGACGGAAGTTTTTCCTTCCCGCGCAAGAACATCGGCCTCGAGGTCGAGCTCAACCTCGTCGACGGCCAGCTGCGCCCGTCGATGACGAACACGACGGTGCTCGAAGCGCTGAACGATCCGTCGTTCACCACCGAACTCGGCCAGCACAACCTGGAGCTCAACGTGCCGCCGCGGCCGCTGGCAGGCGAGTCCGCGCTGCAACTGGAGGATGATCTCCACGCGTATCTGGGCGCCGCCTCCCGCAAGGCCGAGGAATCCGGCGCCTCCCTGGCGATGATCGGCATCCTCCCGACGCTGCGGCACGAGCACTTCGACCAGAAGTGGCTGACCAACAACGCGCGGTATTCGTTGCTCAACGACCGGATCTTCGCCGCGCGCGGCGAGCGCACCGTGCTTTCGATGGAAGGCGCGCCGCTTCCCTGCCGTCAGCCCGAGCGGCTGCGCAGCTACTCCGAATCCATCCTGCCCGAGGCCGCCTGCACCTCCGTCCAGCTGCATCTGCAGGTCGCGCCGGAGGAGTTCGCGGCGCACTGGAACGCGGCGCAGGCGCTGGCGGGCGTCCAGGTCGCCGTCGGCGCGAATTCGCCGTTCCTGCTCGGCAAGGCGCTCTGGCACGAGACGCGGATCCCGCTGTTCCTGCAGGCCACGGACACCCGGCCCGAAGAGCTGAAGAACCAGGGCGTGCGGCCGAGGGTGTGGTTCGGCGAGCGGTGGATCACGTCGATCTTCGACCTGTTCGAGGAGAACGTCCGGTACTTCCCCGGGCTGCTTCCCGAGACCGACCGCGAGGATCCGATCGAGGCGCTCGACTCCGGGCAGGCCCCGAAGCTCACCGAACTGCGGATGCACAACGGCACCGTCTGGCGCTGGAACAGGCCGGTCTACGACGTCGTCGACGGCCTGCCGCATCTGCGGGTGGAGAACCGCGTGCTGCCCGCGGGCCCGACCGTCGTCGACATGGTCGCGAACGCCGCCTTCTTCTACGGCGCGCAGCGGGCCCTCGCCGAGGCTGACCGTCCAGTGTGGACACAGATGTCGTTCCAGGCCGCCGAGGAGAACATGTACGCGGGGGCGCGACGGGGTTTCGACGCGCAGCTGTACTGGCCGGGGATCGGCTGGATCCCGCCGGACGAGCTGGTGCTGCGGGTCCTGCTGCCGCTGGCGCACGAGGGACTACGCCGGTCGGACGTTTCGGACGAGGCGAGAGAGCGCTATCTGGGCATCATCGAGCAGCGGTGCCTCACCAGGCGGACCGGCGCGGCATGGCAGCGGGAGTACGTCCTGCGCGCGGAGGAGCGCGGCGCCGAGCGGGAGACCGCGCTGCACCGGATGCTGGGCCGGTATCTAGAGCTGTCGGCCACCGAGACGCCGGTGCACACCTGGTCGCTGGAGGCTTAGAGTCTCCCTCCAGGGAGGTGGCTCGTGCCCAAGATCATCGGCCGGTCGCTGGAGGAGCACCGGCGCGAGGTCCGCAGCAGGGTGTTCGACGTCCTGCGCGGGCAGCTGTACGAACGCGGATTCGACGCGATCACGCTCGCGGGTGTCGCCGCCGAAGCGGGCCTCGGCCGCACGGCGATGTACAACCACTTCCCCGACAAGGAGAGCCTGCTGGTCGCCTTCGTCGAGGACGAGGCGACCCGGTACGTCGAACGGCTGACGGTGGCCGTCGCGACCGCGGACACCCCGGTCGAGAAGCTCGCGACGTTCGTCCGGCTCCAGCTGCGGGTACTGGCCGAGTACCACCTGCCGCCGGGGACGGCGCTCGCGTCCGCGCTGGCACCCGCCGCGTACCGGCGGATCAGCGCGCACGCCGACCCCATCACCGGCCAGTTGCGCGAGATCCTCGCCGAGGGGACGCCGGACGAGGACCCCGACGTACTGATCCCGATGATCACCGCCGCGCTGGGCAGCCGTCAGGTCGTCGACGTACCACCCGAACGGCTGGACGACGCGATCGAGGGAGCCGTCCGTTTCGTGCTCAGAGCGGTCGGGATGATCGGGAAACCAGAAAATTAGGGTAGCCTAACCCGCAGTTGTGCCTTACGCTCTTTCTGACAGCATGTCAGATCGATGCTTGGAGGCTCTGTCCATGCCGGTGACCACCGACGTCGAATCCGGGCCGTTCTCCGCGACCCTGCGCGCCTCCACCTTGCCCGCCCACGAGCGGGCCAACCACTCCGAGTACATGAACGCGCTGCTCGGCGGCGAGCTCACTCGCGACGGGTACACCCGGCTGGCGATCCAGTACTACTTCATCTACCAGGCCATCGAGCAGGCCGCCGACAAGCTGGCGAAGGACCCGGTGGCGGGCGAGTTCGTCTTCGAGGAGCTGCGGCGGCTGCCGAGCCTCGAACGCGACCTCGAACACCTCGTCGGCCCGGACTGGCGCGAGACCATCCGGCCCCTGCCCTCGACGGAGCGTTACGCGCGGCGCGTCGCCGAGGCGTCGGACTGGTCCGGCGGGTTCGTCGCCCACCACTACACGCGTTACCTCGGCGACATCGCCGGCGGCCAGGTCATCCGGCGGCTGTTGGAACGCAAGTACGAGCTCACCGAAGCGGGTTCGCTGTTCTACCACTTCGACCAGCTGGGCAGCGCGCCCAAGTTCCGGGACGACTACCGCGAGCGGCTGAACTCGGCGCCGTGGACCGAGGACGAGCGCGCGCGGCTGATCGAGGAGGCCATCGTGGCCTTCGAGTGCAACATCGCGGTGTTCGACGAGCTGGCGAGCGAGCTGGACGCGTACCGGGCCGCCTGACCTCCTGCGCCTGACTGCCAGCCGCCGTCGACGCCGGTGGACGCGAGCGCCGAGACCCCGGAGCCGCACCGGACACCGAGCCGCCGGGCAGGCTCACGCAAGAAGCACCCAGGCTGACGGTCGCCTCGTCGAGCGCCTCCCGGACCTTTCTCCTTCTCCTGATGGCGGACCGGTCGCGGGGTAGGGCAGGCCCCACCCCCCGATCGGCGGCCCGCCGGATCCCTTCTCCCCGGGGAAATCCCTAACTTTCGGGGTATGTTCCGGATCGCGGCCACCGCCGCCCTGCTGACCGTCGCGACGGTCCTGAGTGCCCCCGCCGCCCAAGCGGCGACACCCGGCTCCGCCGCCGGCGTCTTCGATGAAATCCTCCCGCGAAGCCTTGCGGAGCATCACATTCCCGGCGCCGCCGTGGTGGTCGTCGAAGGCGGCAAGACCGTGTTCTCGGCGGGCTACGGAGTGTCCTCAGTGGACACTCAAGCCAAGGTGGACCCCGCGCACACCGGGTTCCTGATCAACTCCGTCGGCAAGTCGATCGCCGCGACCGCCGCGATGCAGCTCGTCGAGAAGGGCGAACTGGCGCTGCACGCCGACGTCAACACGTACCTGAAGTCGTTCAAGATCCCCGAAACCTTCCCCGGCCGGCCGGTCACCCTGTTCTCCCTCCTGACCCACACCGCGGGTTTCGAGGACCGCGTGTACCGGATGTTCACGCCCCGGGACGAAAAGCTGCCGACGCTCGCCGAGCACCTCGCGAACGAGATACCCACCCGCGTCCGCCCGCCCGGCGAGGTCGCCATTTACTCGAACTACGGCTTCGCGCTGGCCGGGCATCTCGTGGAACTCGCGTCCGGACAGTCCTATGCGGACTACGTGCGGCAGCACATCTTCGAACCGGCGGGGATGAAGGACAGCAGCGTCGCCCAGCCCACCCCGGACGTCCCACTCGCCACCGGCTACCGCTGGGACGGGTCCGCGCAGGTCGTCCCGCCCGCCAACTTCGGCCCCGAACCACCCGCCGGTGACGGGAACGTCGCCACTCCGGCCGACATGGGCCGCTATCTGTCCGCGAACCTCGTCCCTGGCGTGTTCAGCCGCTCCTTGCTCGACCAGTTGCATGGCGCGCGGTACCGCAACGATCCGCGACTGCCCGCGATGGGGTTCGGCTTCTCCGAGCGGTACCTGAACGGCCTGCGCATGGTGGAGAAGAGCGGCGACTCACCGGGGTTCTTCAGCGTGCTGGAACTGATCCCCGAGAAGAACACCGGCGTGTACCTGGCGTTCAACGGCGGCGCGTTCTCCGGTGACGCCGCCGCGGTGACCGCCGAGGTGCTCAAAGCCTTTCTCGACCGGCTCCAGCCCGCCGCTCCCATTCCCGCTCCCGTGCCACTGACGGGGGACGTCTCACGGTTCGAAGGCGATTACAACAACACCCGGTTGGACTACGACAGCTTCACGAAGGTCCGCGCGCTCGCGGGCGGCGTCACGGTGACCGCCGACGGCGACGGCGCGCTGACGACGTCCGGTCTCGGCGAAGGGACCCGGCGATGGACACAGACCGAGCCCGGTCTGTTCACCGACGCGGCGGGCGAGCGGCTCGCGTTCCGCGAATCCGGCGGGCAGATGCTGCTCTTCGCGGGCGACGACCCGAACTCCTCCCACGAACGCACGTCGTGGCTCGGTTCGCCCTCCACGCATCTGCTGATCCTCGGTATCGCGCTGCTGCTCCTGCTGGGCGCGCTGGTGTGGTGGCCGATCCGCGCGTTCGTCCGGCGAGGCCGTGAGCGGAACCCGCCGGGTGCCCGGTTCGCGACCGTCGCCGCCTGGTCCGCTGCCCTCGCGGTCCTGCTGTTCACGGGTGGTTTCGCGCTCCTCATGAGCGATCTGAGTGCCACCGCCGTCGCGCTGACCTCTGGGCACTCCCCCTTGCTGAGCATCACCCTGCTCCTGCCGAACGTCGTCCTGCTCCTGGCCGGCGCGGCCGTCGCCTGCACGGCGCTCGCGTGGCTCCGCCGCTGGTGGAACACCCCCGCCAGGATCACCTACACGGTGATTTCCGTGGCACTGGTGGCCTTCCTCGGAGTGATCGCCTCCTATCACCTGGTCGGGCTGCCCTACCTGGCTTGATGACCGCCGTCACATCGCCTTGACCTCCAGCTAACTGGAGCTAGCAGGGTGGGTTTCAAGCGGTGGCCCCACGGGGTACAGCCGCTACGAACGGGTCGTTCCACCTGGGGAGAAACGCGGCGCCCCCGGTCGCCGCAAACGGGTGAAGACGACTAAGTTCGTCCTTGGAAACTTGTGTCGAAGACAGAAGGAGGGCCGATGGCCCGCTACGTGCTCCCCGATCTCGACTATGACTACAGCGCTCTGGCGCCGCACATCTCGGGCGAGATCAACGAGCTGCACCACAGCAAGCACCACGCGACCTACGTCAAGGGCGCGAACGACACGCTCGACAAGCTCGCCGAGGCCCGCGAGGCCGGCAACTTCGGCGACATCGTCGGCCTGCAGACCACGCTGGCGTTCCACCTCGCCGGGCACGCCAACCACGTCGTGTGGTGGAAGATCCTCTCCCCGGAAGGCGGCGACAAGCCGACCGGCGAGCTGGCCTCCGCGATCGACGAGGCGTTCGGCTCCTTCGACAAGTTCAAGGCGCAGTTCACCGCGGTCGCCACCACGATCCAGGGCAACGGCTGGGCCGCACTCTCCTGGGACCCGATCGGCAAGACGCTGATCACCCAGCAGCTGCGGGACCACCACAACAACCTGGTCCTGCCGACCACGCCGATCCTGCTGGTCGACGTGTGGGAGCACGCGTTCTACCTGGACTACAAGAACGTGAAGCCGGACTACGTCAAGGCGCTCTGGAACATCTTCAACTGGGCCGAGATCTCCAAGCGGTTCGACAACGCCGTCGCCGGTGGCAACGGCCTGCTGCTCGGCTGACCTCTCGCCACGAAGCGGGGCTCTCCTTCCGGGAGGGCCCCGTTCTTTGTTTCCGCCTTGACCTCCAGTGGAGTCGAGGTGTGAAGGTGGACGCATGGACGTCGCCGCATACCTCGACCGCCTCGGGCTCGACCGTCCCGCCACCGCGGACGTCGCCGCGCTGCGGACGCTGCAGGAACGCCACCTCGCGGTGGTCCCGTTCGAGAATCTGAGCAGCCACCTCGGTGAGCCGATCGTCCTGGACATCGAGGCGCTGTTCGACAAGATCGTGCGACGGCGGCGCGGCGGCTTCTGCTACGAACTGAACGGGCTCTTCGCCGCCTTGCTACGGGAACTGGGGTTCGACGCCGAGCTCAGGCCGGCGAAGGTGTTCCGGCCGGACGGCACCCTCGGGCCGCCGTTCGACCACGCGGTCGTCCACGTCGACCTGGACGAACCCTGGCTGGCCGACGTCGGCTTCGGCCGGTTCAGCCGGTTCCCGCTGCGGCTGTCCGCCACCGAGGCGCAGGCCGACCCGGAGGGTGAGTTCCTGGTCCTCGACGCGCCCCACGGGGACATCGACGTCCTGCGGGACGGCGATCCCCAGTACCGGATCGAGCGGCGGCCGCGGGATCTGGACGAGTTCGTCCCGACGGCGTTCTGGCAGTCGACGTCGCCGGACTCGCATTTCACGCAGGGGCCGACCTGCTCGCTGCCGACCAGGCACGGGCGGGTCACGCTCGCGGGTGACAGGCTGATCGTCACCACCCATGGCGTCCACGAGGAGACCAGGCTTTCGGGTGATCGGGAGATCCTGGACGTCTACCGGAAGGAGTTCGGGATCGAACTCGACCGGGTGCCTTGACCGAATCGGCATGGTCATCGACCATGAACCCTCCGGAATGAACGAAGCCCCGCCTCCGGGGGTGACCCGGTTGCGGGACTTCGTCCGTTCCCGAACTGACTGCCGCTCCCACCACGAAGCGGACATGTATGAGGTTAGCCTAACCTCATCTACCCCGACAAGGGGTTCCGCCGAAAGATGCCGATCTCACCCTTCCGGGTGACAGCACACTGGTCCCCATGAGTCTTCTGAGCGGCAAGGCCGTGGTCGTCACCACGGCGACATCCTGTGCGTCCTTAGGCAGACCGTGACCAAGGACCCCGTCCTCGAACGGGAGGCGCTGGAGCCGCCTCCCTCGGCCAGGTGGAGGTGAGACCCGGTCTTCGCCTACCTGCCGCTGACCTCGGGACCACGGGGGCGGTGGTCGTCCCGGGTCCCGAGATCAACGAACGATCCGGGTGCTGAACGTTCGAAGTCTTCCGCGCCAACCGGAACGCTGTGCTGTTCATGTCTTGAGCATCACGATACGGGCGTTGTTCCGCCCCACGAGAGGTGAGCGCCTTTCTCGGCCGTTGATCTGGTTACTTGGTGACAGCGCCGCGCTGTTTTCAGGCGACCTCACGTCCGCCTGACGTGCCGCAAGAAGCCTGGTGCTTCCGGGGCAACGTCGTCTGCATTTCACCCACGAGAACGATGGACGCCGGAAACGGAATCCTGGACACCATCTCCGAGCTCGGGCCGACGGTGATGGTCTACGTGCTTTCGAAGAACCGCTGCTCGCTGTCCCGGACGCCCTCGCCTGGTGCTGGCAGCGCGGCGGTCACTAAAAGAGCCGAGTGAGAGAAATGGCGGAAAAGATCAGAATCCCACCCACCGTCCGGAAGGCAGCCGGGTCCACTTCGCCGGTTTACTGACCAGCGCTGGTCCAGGTCTACGCAACTCTCCTCGAAGATCCACCGTGCGGATCCATCCATCGGGTTGGCGTTTCGCCGGACAGCGGACGCCCGACGGGCTAGCTTCACCCCGTGGCCACCCCGAACGACTACCGCGCCATCGCACGCAAGACCGACCGTCCGATGTGGATCTGGGCGGGCTGCGCGCTGGTCAGTGTCCTGCTGCTGTTCGGCGCGGGTATCGCCGTCGCGATCACGCTGCTGAGCCGGGACGACACAGATACCGGCGCCGAGCTCCCCGAAGTCTGGCCGTCCGAACGGGCGCAGGCGCTCCGCCCGGTCACGATGCCGACGGGCGAGATGGTGGCCGCGCTGACGGACGAAACCGGCGCGCAGGTGCTGTGCCAGGCGATCCCGGAGCAGCGCTGGGAGGAGATCCTCGGCGACCGCACGCTGCGGGAGGCAGGAAGCTCCTGTCACGCGATCACCGCGAAACTCGACGTCAGCGTGCAGATGATTCCCGCGCTGCCCGAGGACACGAGCCGGGGCATGCCCACGAAGACCTCGGTCGCCGGCAAGCTCGCGGTCATCGCCACCGACAAGGACGGCACCAGCCTGAGCGTCGAACTCGTCGAGGTCGCGCCGCACAACGGCGCCTCGCCGGTGCTGCATGTCTCGCTCCGCGGCAGGATCGTCAAGAGCCCCGAAACCGAAAAGACGGCGAGGGCACTCGCCGAAGCGTTGATCGCAGGCGTGACACCACCAGGGCCGAAGTTGCCGAAAATCGGCAAGGACGGTGAGATCGCCGTGGAGAAGATCGAACCCGGCCCGATCAAGGACAGGCCGCTCCCGGTGATCTCGTGGCTGCTGTGCGGAGAACTCGGCCGCGCCCTCGGCGTGCCCGTCGACAACGCGAAGCCGACCTTCTTCGCCGCGTGCGAACTGAACGGCGTGACCGCCGACTACAGCGAACTGTCCACCGCCGTCACCCCGACCACGACGATCGCCGGGTTGCCCGCCCAGATCGACGGACGAGGTGTCGTCGTGCAGCTCACCGACGATCCGGCCGGGCAGACGCTGAAGTTCAAAGGCACCGGCGACCTCCAGGCGCTCGCCGAAAAGATGGTGCCGCCGCTGCTCGGCCGTTAAGCCCGGTAGTCCGCCAGAAGATCGCCGAGCAGCGTCTCGTACGCCTTCCGGTCGAAACGGGCACCGGTGAACCGGTACTCCTCCGGGTCGTCGAACGGCTCGTAGTCGGTTTGCCAGCCGAAGGCCCGCCACTCGACCGCGTGGTCGCCGAAGACAATCTCGACGCTGTACCCGCCGCAGCCGAGATCACCGCACAAGGGGCACACCAGCAGCGCGACCCGGCCGTCGTCAAAATCGCCGGGCAAGCGGCCGAGCAACCGCGAAAGCGTCTCGACCGCCGAATCACGCCATCCTTCGTCGTCCAGGGACAACGGCGTCTGCTGCTGAGCGGGAACCAGCGTGCGCAGCGCGACGCCGTCGATCGTCCAGTCGAGGAACCGGGACTCGCCGGTCACCGACGGTTCGACGCCGAGTTCGTTCACACCCGCTCCCGCTTCAGCACCCGCAGACCGTTCCCGAACCGCCGCACCGGCAGGCTCACCCCGCCGCGCCGGATCAGCACGACAGCGCAGGCTATCGCGGCGAGCGCCGAGACCGCGCCACCGATGTAGAACGGCGAGCGGCCGCCGAAAGCGTCGGCCATCCAACCGGTCATCGGGCCGCCGATGGGGTTGCCGCCGATCAGCACCAGCACGTACAGGCCCATCACGCGGCCGCGCATCTCCGGGCTGACCGCGGTCTGCACCAGCGCGTTCGCCGTGTTCAGGAAGGTGATCGTGGCGAAGCCGAGCGGGATCAGCGCGAGGCCGAAGGTCAGGTAGGTCGGCATGAACGCGGTGATCACCTCGAACGCGCCGAGC
This sequence comes from Amycolatopsis sp. NPDC043889, assembly GCF_056435645.1. NCBI lineage: Bacteria > Bacillati > Actinomycetota > Actinomycetes > Pseudonocardiales > Pseudonocardiaceae > Amycolatopsis > Amycolatopsis sp. NPDC043889. The sequence continues at coordinate 55,983 of NZ_JBWKEC010000004.1, read as the reverse complement.
AGGAACGCCGAGATCAGCAGCAGCCGCACGCGCGGACCGCCGCGGGTGTTGCGGCGGGCCGACATCAGTGCGCCGGTGAAGGTGCCGACGGCGACCAATGTCGACAGCAGGCCGTAGCCGTCGGCGTTGGTGTGGAAGACGTTCGCGGCGACGATCGGCAGCGACGTGAAGTACGTGATGCCGAACGTGCTCACGAAGAACACCAGCACCATCACGGTCATCAGGTCGCTGCGCCGCCGCACGTATCGCAGCCCCTCGACGAGCTGCCCCTTCTCGCGCGGGATGGCCGGGCCGCGGAAGAGCTTGTCCGGGTTCATCATCACCAGCGCGGCGATGACGGCGCCCGTGCTCACCGCGTTCGCCATGAACAGCCAGCCGGTGCCGACCCAGGTGATCGCGAAACCCGCGATGGCCGGGCCGACGATACGGGCCATGTTGAAGATCGAGGAGTTGAGCGCGACTGCGTTGGTGACCTTGTCCCTGCCCACCATCTCGGCTACGAACGACTGCCGCGCGGGCACCTCCAGCGAGGCCGTCACGCCGAGGGTGAAGCAGAGGAGGTACACGTGCCAGAGCGCCGCGATCCCGCTCAGATCGAGCGCGCCGAGGACGACCGCCTGCGCCAGCACGGCGATCTGGATGCCGATCAGCAGCCGCCGCTTGTCGACGCGGTCGGCCAGCACCCCGGCCCACAACGAGAGGAACAGCGTCGGCGCGAACTGCAGCGCGACCGCGATGCCGAGCGCGATCGGGTCGTTGCCGCTGAGGGTGAACACCAGCCAGTCCTGCGCGATGCGCTGCATCCAGGTGCCGATGTTCGAGATGACCTGGCCGGTGAAGAAGAGCCGGTAGTTACGGACCTTCAGCGAGGAGAACATGCTCCCGCGCGACTTCTCGGGCGCGGGCGGTGGCGGTGGAGTGGGTTCCCGGGTAACGGTGGTCTTGGAAGGACACTGTGTTTCGTTACCCGTGGTCGTCACCGCTGTTAGTTCCCCGCCATCCTGTCGATGATCTCGGAGGCGCGAGAGAGCACTTCACGTTCCTCGGCGCTCAACTCCGCCAATTGCTTGTCCAGCCAGATCTCCCGCGCGGTGATCTGCTCGATCACGTAGGCCCGGCCGCGGTCGGACAACTCGACGATCGCCTGGCGGCCGTCCGTCGGATGCGGCCTGCGCTCGACGTAACCCATCTCCTCGAGCGCGGCGATCACCCTCGTCATCGAGGGCGGCTGGACGCCTTCCTTCGCGGCGAGCTGACCGGGAGTCAGCGCACCGCATTTGTGCAGCGTCGACAACGCGGACACCTGGGTCAGCGAGATGCCGTCACCGGCGCGCTGGGCCCGCAGCCGTCGATTCAGCCGCACCACCGCGAGACGCAGGCGGCTCGCCAGTGAGCGCTCGTGCGTGTCTCCGGACATATAGTTAGCATACCTCACGATCGGATCATCGGCCCGTGAGATCGCCCACGGATGACATAACCGCTGGTCAGTTGAACGCGGCTTGGATGGGACCGACCGCGAAGTAGGCCACGAACATCACCGCGATACCCCACATGAGCGGATGCACACCCTTGGCCTTGCCGGTGACCGCGCGGATGACGACGTAGCTGACGAAGCCGGCGCCGATACCGTTGGCGATCGAGTAGGTGAACGGCATGACCACGATCGTCAGGAACGCGGGCAGCGCGACGGTGAAGTCGGCGAAGTCGATCTCCTTGACCTGGCTCATCATCAGCGCGCCGACGACGACCAGCGCCGGAGCGGCGGCTTCGACCGGGACGACCTGATAGAGCGGGGTCAGGAACATGGCCGCGATGAAGAGCACCCCGGTGACGACGTTCGCGAGCCCGGTCCTGGCGCCCTCGGCGATGCCGGACGCGGATTCGACGTACACGGTGTTCGAACTCGAAGACGCGAACCCGCCCGCGGCGCCGGCGAGACCGTCGACGAACAGGGCCTTGCCGACGTTCGGGAGTTTGCCGTCCGGCGGGAGGAGACCGCCCTCCTTCGCCAGGCCGGTCATCGAGCCCATGGTGTCGAAGAAGTCCGCCAGCACCAGGGTGAACACCAGCAGCACGACGGTGATGATCGGCAGCCGCGTCCAGGCGCCGAAGGAGATGTCGCCGACCAGCGAGAGGTCCGGCACGCCAAGGACCTGATCGGGCAGCGCCGGGTAGCCGAGGTTCCAGCCCTGCGGGTTGACGCCCTTCGACGGGCCGACCTTGGTGATCGCCTCGATGACGATCGCCAGCACGGTCGAGGCGAGGACACCGATCAGGATCGCGCCCTTGACCCGCTTCGCCACCAGGATTCCGGTCACCAGCAGGCCGACGACGAACACCAGCGTCGGCCACGACGCGATCGAACCGTTGATGCCGAGCCCGACCGGCACAGTCGTCTTCGCGTCGTCCGGGACGCGGCGCACGAATCCGGCGTCGACCAGGCCGATGAGGCAGATGAACAGGCCGATGCCGACCGCGATCGCGGATTTCAGCGGCGGCGGCACGGCATTGAACACCGCCGTCCGGATACCGGCGAACACCAGCAGGACGATGACCAGACCCTCGATCACCACCAGGCCCATCGCCTCCGGCCAGGTCATCTGGGAGGCGAAGGTGACCGCGATCAGGCTGTTGATGCCGAGACCGGTGGCGATGGCGAACGGGTAGTTCGCGACCAGGCCCATGATGATCGTCAGCACCCCGGCGACCAGCGCGGTCACCGCGGCGACCTGCGGCACGGGGAGGATGTCGCCGAGGACGTCCTTGTGCGCGCCCGCGTCGTCGGCGGAGAAACTGCCGAGGATCAGCGGGTTCAGGACCACGATGTAGGCCATCGTGAAGAAGGTGACGACCCCGCCGCGGATCTCACGCCCCGGTGTCGAGCCGCGCTCGCTGATCTTGAAGAACCGGTCCAGTGTGGACCGGGTGCGCTGCTCCGCCATCGCGTACCACCCTTCGCCCGTTGCCGGGTACCCTTCCCCACGTGGGCGAATCGATCAATTCCGGGGAAGTAAACGGTTCATTGCGGCCAACGCCGGAGCTGCCGAAGCGGCTGACCGACCTGACGCCGGTCGTGATCGTAGGTACCTCGCTCTGGGCGGTCGCGACCGTGGTCCTGTTCTTTGTGACCGACGGCATCTGGGTGCAGACGGCGTTCTCCGGCCTCGTGCTCGGCTTCATCGGTCTCGCGATCATCGCCTGGCAGCGCGCCGCCGCCCGCCGGGGCTCGAAGAGCGCCCAACGCTTCTAGCCGCGCATTTCGTCCTCTGAATGCGGTCCTTGCGTGTGCAACTACCGCATTCAGAGGACGAAATGCGTCAGTTCAGGAGGGCCGAAGGCGAGGGGTCTTCGAGCAGGGCCGTGAGGACGTGCCGGTCGGCCCAGCGGTCCGTCGCCCAGGCGAAGGCCCGGCCGAGCCCTTCGGGGGTGTCGGCGGCGTGCAGCCTGCCGTCGGACCACCAGGCGACGTCATGCTCCGCGTCCTCGAAGGTCACCGTCAGCGCCTCGTGCAGCAGCACCCCGCCCTCGGGCGGTTCGACGCCCAGCTGATCGGCGGCCAGCCGAAGCGCGGGCAGCTCCGTCCACGGCACGTATTCGCCGTCTTCGATGACCTTGGCGTCGAGACCGCTCGCCACCGGCAGGTCCAGCAGTTCCGCCAGCGCGGCGGCGCCGCTCGCCGCGACGACCATGCGCTCCGGCGCCAGCACGGCGGCGAACCACGGCACGTCGAGCACGACGGCGTTCTGGGCATCGACGGCCGAACCATCTGCGGCGCGGACGCGATCCGGCGGCGCGACGTCCACTGTGTACTCGGCGAGTGCCGCGTGTGCCAGGGAAGCGAGTCCGGAGCTCACCTTGCGCTCGGGGTCGCCCAGCCGCTCCAAGAGATCTTCGACGTCTTCGGCGTCGGAACCCAGCTCTGTCCTTACCCCGATGGCGAGCAGGATCTCCTTGCTCAACCCCGAATCCGGGACGACGTCGTAGAGCCCGGCCAGCGCGGACGCTTCCGGCATCCGCCAATCGAGCGGCGCGTGCCCGTCCAGGAGCGCGTACCGCGCGAGCCACCAGCCGGTATGCCCGCCGGGTTCGGTGAGGGCACGCCAGGTTTCGGGACGGGACGCGAGCAACCGCAGCGCCTCCGGCCAGGCGTCATCACCGACGAGATCGAGATCGCGCACGGCGAGCACCCGTGACGGCGGGCGCTCCAGCGAATCCCACCAGTCGTGCTCGTCGGGCAGGCCGTGCTCGGGTTCCAGCGGTTCGTCGTCGGTGATGATCGCGAAGGAATCCAGCACGCCGACCGCGACGAGCGTGGCCGCCGGCCAGTCCTCGGCGAATTCCTCGTCCAGCACGGACAAAGCGCCGTCTTCTTCGAACACCTCGGGATCGAAGATGTCGCCCAGTGGCGACGTGGGCAGGACGAGTTCGTCCGCACGACGCCAGCCGTCCTCACTCGGCAAGGCCAAGGCGCCCGCCCAATCGGGGGCCTCGTCACCGACCTCGGCGATCAGGCGGAGCACCGCACCCGCGAGGGCCATACCGTCCAAACCGGACCGGACGTCTTCGACGCTGCGTTCGACGGCGGCGCTCAGCGCGTCGGCTTCGAGCAGGTCGCTCGCCTCGGCGCGCTTGGCTCCCAAGCGTTCCAGCAACGGATGCGCGGCGGCCGGATGCACGAGCCGCAGGCCGATGATGTCCACATCGGACAGAAGTTCGAGCAGTTCCGCCGAGCCGCCGACGAGCAATGCGTCGCGTACGCCTGGCAAGGTACGACCGTCCGACATCGGTACCGGCAACGCGCCGAGGTCGTCCTTGGTGAGGTCGTGCGCTTCGAGTGCCGGCAGCAGCACGTCGTAGAGCGAACGCCACCACGAGGGCTCGCGCTGCGCCCCGGTCAGCAGCTCGATGGCCTCGGCGGGTGAGAGCGACTGCGCACCGACGGCGCGAAGGTCCACACCGGACAGTGAAATGAGCCCAGGCACGAGGTCCGCCAGCAGCGGCGCCAGCCCCGGCACGTCCACCGGCAGGACACGCGCCTGACGCCCCGGCAAGTCGTCACCTGATTGCGCGGGAAGCCAGGCCGAGTCGGCGAGATTTTCGAGGATGGCCTCCCGCAGCGTTCCGTCCACAGTGGAACGCGGGAAGTCCGCGCCGGGCACGAGCGCCAGACGTTCCTTGCCGGGCAAGGAACGGACGAGTTCGACGTACTCCCGCGCGGCGTTCTTCAGTGCCGACGTCAGCTCCGGACCCGGCAGCGCGCGGCGGCGGGACGGCTCGATCGGCAACGTCGCGATCAGCCTGGCAGGCAGGGAAAGCTCGTCGTCGGTGGGGGTCGGCGCGTGCAGGACGTCGTCACCGAGCGGCCGGGGCGAACCGGCCCCGTCCAGCGGGACGGCCCAGACGACGTCGCCGCGATGGACCTGCCAGTGCTCGGCACCCGCCGGTGACGCGAGCTCGACGACGCCGTCACCGAGATCGGACCGGCGCCAGACACCGCCCTCGATCTCGATGCTTTCGAGCCAGGACAGGGTGAGCAGGAGATCGCCGATGTCGTTCTTCAGGTTCTCCAGCAGGGCCTGGCTGTCGACGCCCTCAATCAGCGGAAGCCGGACCTCGGTGGTGAAGCCTTCGGGCACGGGAGGTTCGGCTTCGGCGACCGGCCACGGAAGCCGGAGCACGGGAACGTCGCCGGCGCGGCCGGCTTCGGCGCGCGTGCGTTCCGCGGAGAAGGCGACCCCACCGGTCACCGAAACGATCCTCGGCTCGGCGGAAACCGTGAGCACGGCGGCGAACCCGACGCCGAAGCGGCCGACGGTCTCCTCCCCCTTGCCGGAAGCGCGAAGGGAGGCAAGGGATTCGACCCCGCGGGCGTCCAAGGGCGCACCGGTGTTGGCGAATCTCAGCTCACCGTCCACGACGGACACCCGGAGCCTGCCGCGTTCACCGGCGGCCAGGGCGGCGTCGGCGGCGTTCTGCGCCAGCTCGACGAACAGCCGGTCACGGTAGCCGCCGACCCGCAGGTCGTTCTCGGTGTTCGTGTCCTCGGTGAACCGCGTCGGCGAATCGGCCCACGCCCGCAGGACGGCGGCGCGGAGCCGCTCGGTGCCGAACGGGTCAGTGCTCACTGGCGCTTTCGGCCTCGACCTGAGCTTCGTCGGCGGTCTCCTCGGCCGGGGAGACGGTCTCCGGCTCGACCTCCGGCTGGACCTCGGCGGAGGTCTCCGGTGCGGGCTCGAAGTCGATCAGCGAGTCGTCGTAGACCAGCTCCGCCACCGGCACCGACGAGGTCACCTCGACCTCGATCTCGGAGTGCGCGCCGCAGCCGTACTCGACGTCGACGACGTGGCCGTCCGCCGGGGAGATGTCGTTGGTGCACGCGCCGAAGGCCGCGCTGAGCGACCCGGCGAGCGGCACGAAGAAGCCGCAGCTCCCGCAGACGTCCGGCGCGCTGCGCGCCATGTCCGACCGCGGGCCGAACTCGCCGCCGTGCCAGCGGGCGGCGGCGTCGAGCCTGCCGTACCGGGACAGCACGTGGACCCGGCCGAGGCCGGTCTCCTTGGCGACCGCTTCGACCGCGGGGTCGTCGGACTCCAAGTACGCCGGGACGAGCCGCGGGTCGTCCTTCTCCACCGGGAAGATGTCGCCGACGCCGAGATCGCCCGCCTGGACACGGCGGTCCCACGGCACCCACGCCGGGGCGACGCGCGCTTCCGGACCGGGGATCAGCACGACCTCGCTGACCGTGATCGGCTCTTCCTCGCCGGCGAGCGCGACCGTGACCGACCAGCGCCAGCCTCGATAACCCGACACGGTCGCCTCGAACAGGTGGCTCGCGGAGACCGCGTCCTCCCGGTCGACGCCGACGTGCGCGCCGACCTGTTCGGCACCGGCGTCCTCCAGCACCGCCGCACGGGCGAGATCGACCGCCTCGGCGAGTTTGCGCTGGATGGAGCCGTCGTCCAGGGTCAACAGCAGGGTCATGCCCCCATTCTGCCGCACGCGATATCGCGGTCCGTGTCAGGCTGTCCGCGTGCGCACGCTGATGACCATGTCACTCCTGCTGGCCGCCGTCCTCGGTGGCTGCGCCGCCGCGCCGGTGAGCGACGCCGCCCCGCCCGCGCCCGAGAAATTCAAGGTGCGGGTGCTCTCGACCCTGCCCCACGACCCGGCCGCCTTCACCCAGGGCCTCGAGTTCTCCGGCGAGACGCTGTACGAGGGGACCGGCCTGGTCGGGAAGTCGTCGATGCGGGCCGGGCCCCCGGGCGCGGCGCCGTCGGTCCGGCAGGACCTGCCCGGCCTGTTCGGCGAGGGCATCACCGTGCTGGGGCCGACGGCCTGGCAGATCACCTGGCAGGACGGCGTCGCGATCGAACGCGACGCCAAGACGCTGGCCGAGCTGAGGCGCGTGAACTACACCGGCGAGGGCTGGGGGCTGTGTCACCGCGACGGGCAGCTGGTGATGAGCGATGGGTCGTCGAAGCTGACCTTCCGTGACCCCGTGACCTTCGCGCCGACAGGCGGTGTCGATGTCGGCCGTGACCAGCTGAACGAGCTGGAATGCGTCGGGGGCTCCGTGTACGCGAACGTCTGGCAGACCGACCGGATCCTGCGGATCGACGCCGCGACCGGGCGGGTGACCGGCGAGATCGACGCGTCCGGGCTCCTCACTCCCGAGGAGCGGAGCTCCGCCGACGTCCTCAACGGCATCGCGGCGGTGCCGGGGACCGACGAATTCCTGATCACCGGCAAGCTCTGGCCCAGGATGTTCCGCGTGAAATTCGTCGCGACCACCTAGAAAGCAGTGGTGAACGCGCGAAGCGAGACCCGCGTAAGGCAGGATTGAAGCGTGGGAATCTTCGGCTCGAACTCTGGACCCGACGGCACGCCTTCCGGCAGGCCGGGCAAGGAGCGTGGCCGCAAGAGCAAGCGGAAGTGGACGCCGGAGCCGGGAGCCGCCCAGGCGCGCAACTGGTCCGCGCCACCGCCCACCCGCGTCGACCAGCAGCCGGTGCCGCCCGCGGCCCGTCCGCAGCACCAGCCCCACTACCAGCCGCATCCGGCCGGGCCGACCGCCGACGAGGCACGCACCAGCGCGATCCCGATGGGGCACCACCAGCCGCCCCCGCCGAGGACCCCTCCCCGCGGCGCGCGGCCGTATCCGGATCCTTCGCAGCGGCAGACCGAACCCGTCCGGCGTCGTCCGGGCGGGTTCTACGACGAGCACCCGCCGGGCAGCGGCGAGTACGAGCACTACGACACCGGTGGCTACGCGGGTGAGCCGCGTGTCGCCCAAGAGCAGCCGCACGAGCATCCGACGACCGCGGTCCCGCCACGCGCGGGCTCCCTGCCGAAGATGCCGAAGAAGATCACGGTCACCCGGGTCGCGGCGATGCGCAGCCGTCAGCTCACCGGGCAGGCCGTCGGAGCCTTCCAGCGCGCGACGAAGGCGGACGGCGCCGACAAATCGGGCCTGACTTCGCTGACGTACGCGGTGATGCTGAACTACGCCAGCGACGCCGCCATGGCGATCGCGCTGGCCAACACCTTGTTCTTCGCCGCCACCAGCGGGGAGAGCAAGGGCAAGGTCGCGCTCTACCTGCTCATCACGATCGCCCCGTTCGCGCTGGTCGCGCCGGTGATCGGCCCGGCGCTGGACAAGATCCAGCGCGGCCGCAGGCTCGCGATGTGCGTGTCCTCGGCGGGGCAGGCGCTGATGGCGATCGTGATGGCGCTGCACTTCGACGACTGGCTCCTGTACCCGGCGGCGCTGGGCATGATGGTGCTCTCGAAGTCGTTCACCGTGCTCAAGGCCGCCGTGACCCCACGGGTGCTGCCACCGGAGATCACGCTGTCCAAGACCAACGCGCGGCTGACCGTGTTCGGCCTGGTCGCCGCCGGCGCGTTCGGCGCGCTGGCGAGCGGGGTCAACGCGATCTGGGGCTCTCAGGGCGCGCTGTGGTTCACCATGCTGATCTGTGTCGCCGCCGCGGTGCAGTCGATGCGCATCCCGTCCTGGGTCGAGAAGACCGAGGGCGAGGTGCCGGCGTCGCTGTCCGCGCATCCCGAGCGGCGGGTCAGGAAGCAGCGGCAGCCGATGGGGCGGCAGATCGTCGTCTCGTTGTGGGGCAACGGCACCGTCCGCGTGCTGACCGGGTTCCTGATGATGTTCTCCGCGTTCGCGGTGAAGGCGCAGGCGGAAGGCAGCGGGCAGAGCCCGTTCGACCAGCTGCTGCTGCTCGGGATCATCGGCGCCGCGGCCGGTGTCGGCGGTTTCCTCGGCAACGCGCTGGGCTCGCGGCTGCACTTCGGCAAACCGGATCAGGTGATCCTGGCCTGTGTCGGAGCCTGTCTCGGCATCGCGATCATCGCCACCGTGGCGGCGGGACTGGCGACGGCGGCGATCGTGGCGCTCGTCGGCGCGACCGCGAGCGCGCTGGCGAAGATCAGCCTCGACGCAGTCATCCAGGAAGACCTGCCGGAAGAGTCGCGCGCGTCGGCGTTCGGGCGGTCGGAGACCGTGCTGCAGATGTCCTGGTGCTTCGGCGGTGCCGTCGGCCTGCTGCTGCCGCCGACGTACTGGATCGGCTTCCTGGTGCTGTCGATCCTGCTGGCCGTCGGGTTCACGCAGACGTTCATGGTCCGGCGCGGCACTTCGCTGATCCCGGGGCTCGGCGGCGACCGGCCGCTGCGCCCGGAGCCGACGAGCGAATCGCCGATCCCCTCGCAGCCCGGTGACTCCCGGTGGCGGCCGGGCTCGTAATCTTCACCGTATGCGGCGACTTCGTATTTTGGCCCTACTCGCGGCGGGTGGTTTCGTGGTGGCCGGTTGTGCGGCCCCCGGCCCCGAAGAGGTGACCTTCTTCGCCGACGGCAAGACGGTGAACGTCGCCCCGCTGGCGTCCTGCGACATCAAGAGCGCGCAGTGCACCACCAAGCCCGACGCCGCCGGCAAGCTGCGTATCCGGCCGGGGAAGCCGGTGCAGATCTCGGTGCCGAGCGCGATCGCGGAGACACCGTGGAAGGTCACGGTGCAGTACGTGAACGGCAAGGGCGAGCCGCAGGAGCTCAAGCAGGACATCATCACGTCGCTGGACCGGTTCGCCTACACCGTGACGACGCCCCGGCCCGACGACCAGATCCTCGTCGTCGAGGTCGCGCAGGCTTCGGTGATCAGCCAGACCGGGCGTCCGGAGGACGCGGAGGCGGTCACCACGGCGATCTGGTCGCTGCAGGTCGAGCCGCCGGCCGCCTGAGGGGAGCAAGGGACCTTTGCTACCACGCGCGGCCCATCGGTCCGTGAAGGCCTCCTTGCCTACCCTGAAGGTAGGCAAGGAGGCCTTCACGGACCAGCTGCAGGCCCCCGAGCCACCCGCAGGGGCGCCGATCAGGGATCGAGGTCCCGGGCGACGGCGCGCATGATCTCGGCGATCTGCTTCGTGTTCTTCCGGTCCGGGTAGCGATTGCGCCGCAGGTCCGGCTGCACCTTGAGCTCGAGCAGCTTGATCATGTCCTCGATGAGCCCGTGCAGCTCCTCGGCGGGACGGCGGCGCGCCTCGGCGACCGACGGCGGCGGGTCCAGCAGCCGGACGGAGAGCGCTTGCGGGCCGCGGCGGCCGTCGGCGACACCGAACTCGAGGCGCTGGCCCGCCTTGAGCCCTTCGACGCCCTGCGGCAGCGCGGCTTTGCGGATGTAGACGTCGGCGCCCCCATCCTGGGTGACGAAACCGAAACCCTTCTCCGCGTCGTACCACTTGACCTTGCCGGTCGGCACTTCCCTCACCAGTCCTTTGCTGTCCTGCTCACAACGAACGCGCCCGGGGCGTACCCAGGGCGCGCGTCCCATAAGCGTATCTCGCCACACGCCCTGTGGAGAAGCGGATACCGGCGGATACCCTCTGCTTCATGGAGACCGCAGTAAAGGAGGCCGCTGTGGCCGTCCCCGAGAAGCCCGGCAAACCGATCCTCATGCGCGTCGGCATCGGCCTGTTCGCGCTCGGCATGATCGCCGTCACAGCGGTGTTCGTGCTGTTCGCCGCCGGACTGGAGAACCTGCCGGTGTGGCTGTCCGCCGCGGCGGGTGTGATCACTCCGCTGGGGCTGGCCCTCGGCCTGATCGCCCTGATCCGCGAGGCTCGCCGAAAGAGCTGAGCCAGCCGGGGAACTCGGTCAGCGAGTCGAACACCACGTCGGCCCCCTCCGCGAGCAGCTCCTCCTTGGTGCACGGGCCGGTCGTGACCCCGATGGGGACCGCACCGGCCGCCAGTGCGCCGCGGATGTCGCCGAGGTGGTCCCCGACGTAGACACGGGCGCCGTGCTCGGTGAGCGCGGCGGCCTTCTCCGTCGACCACAGCTCCCCCACCAGGACGTCGACCTCGAGACCGAGCGCGTCCAGGTGGAGTTTCGCGTTGGGCGCGTACTTCCCGGTGACGACGACGGTGCGCCCACCCGCCTCGTGGACCGCGTGCAGTGCCTCGGCCGCGCCGGGCATCGCGACCGTCACCGGCACGACCGTCTCCGGGTACATCGCGCGGAAGCGCGTCACCAGCTCCGGGATGCGCTCCTCCGGAGCGCCGAAGCCCCGCAGGCTGGCGTCGAGGGGCGGGCCGAGGTTGGCCGCGAAGAACTCGCCGTCCAGCGGCAGGCCGGATTCCACGCCGAGCGCGTTCATCACCGCGACCATGCCCGGCCGCGGATCGATCAATGTCATGTCGAGGTCGAACCCCACAGTGATGCCCACCCGGCCACGGTAGCCGCCACCACCGACTGATTTACACCGAATGGGTGCCCGTCAACTTCTTTGACATGGACGCGATCTGTGTCAAGCTGGAAATGTGGGCGACATCACGAGCTTCTCCGATCGAACCAAGGCCTCTCTGCGGGAGGCTCTGCTCGACGCGGCGACCGACCTGCTCACCGAACGCGGCTACACGGCCCTGCGGATGGCGGACGTCGCCGCCCGCGCCGGAGTGAGCAGGCAGACCGTCTACAACGAGTTCGGCAACAAGGGCACGCTCGCCGAGGCCGTGATCCTCCGGACGACGTCGGAGTTCCTGGAAGGCATCCGCCTGCGCGTCCAGGACGCGCGGAACCTGCGCGACGGGATCCGGGTGGCGGTCGTCCACACGATCGAGCACGCCCGCGAGAACCGGCTCGTCGCCACGACACTCGGCACCGAAGCGGGCGAGGATCTCCTTCCCCTGCTGACCACCAAAGGCGAACCGATCCTGGCCGCGGCCACCGAGGTCGCGGCCGGGCAGTACCGCGAGTTCGAGCCGTCGCTGTCCCCGGAATCCGCCGCGCTGCTGGCGGAGACCGTCGTGCGGCTTTCCCTCTCCCATCTCGTCATGCCGACGCATTCGGCCGACGAGGCGGCGGCTTCGGTCGTCGCCGTGCTGGCGCCCGCCATCCGGGCGCTGACCACTGATTAGTCCACAATGGAGTGACATGAAGGGTACGTCATGACCGATACGGTCTCCGAACTGCGGACCGGTTTTTCCTCACTGCGCGAAGGCGGGCTGAATTGGGACTCGTTCCCCTTGCGGCTGTTCGTCAAGGGGAACATGAAGTTCTGGAATCCTGCCGACATCGACTTCTCCCGGGAGCGCGAGGGCTGGGAGACGCTCAACCCGGAGCAGCAGCGGTCGGCGACGTACCTGGTGTCGCAGTTCATCGCGGGTGAAGAGGCTGTCACCGAAGACATCCAGCCGTTCATGCGGGCGATGTCCGCGACCGGGCGCTTCGGCGACGAGATGTACCTGACGCAGTTCTGCTTCGAAGAAGCCAAGCACACCGAGGTGTTCCGCCGCTGGATGGACGCCGTCGGTCTCACCGAGGACCTGCATCCGTATGTCGCGGAGAATCCGCACTACCGCAAGCTTTTCTACGAGGAGCTGCCGCAGTCCTTGCGTGCGCTGGAGGACGATCCCAGTCCGCTCAACCAGATCCGCGCGAGCGTCACCTACAACCACGTCATCGAAGGCAGTCTCGCGCTGACCGGGTACTACTCGTGGCAGCTGATCTGCACGCAGCACAACATCCTGCCGGGTGTGCAGGAGGTGGTACGCCGTATCGGCGACGACGAACGCCGCCACATGGCGTGGGGCACCTTCACCTGCCGCCGTCACGTCGCCGCGGACGACTCACTGTGGGACGCGGTGCAGCAGCGGATGGGCGAACTGCTACCCCACGCGCTCGACATGATCCAGTGGGTGCAGAGCCAGTTCGAGGAGCCTCCCTTCGACTTCGACCAGGACGAGATCACCCAGTACGCGGCGGACCGGGCGCGGCGGCGCCTCGGCGCGATCGAGTCCGCGCGCGGGATGCCGGTGGAGCAGATCGACCTCGACTACTCGCCGGAGAACCTCGAAGAGACCTTCGGCGAAGAAGACGCGAAGGCGATCGCCGCGGCCGCCGCCAACACCGCGGCCTGATGTGCCGTGAAGGCCTCCTTCCCTACTCTGAGGGTAGGGAAGGAGGCCTTCACGGACTTACCCGGCGGGCCAGTAGACGGCGTGCGTGCGGCCGTTCTCGTTGTCGGACAGGCCGATGATCGTCCCGTTCGCCGTGATGTGGTCGGCGACGCTGTAGGTACCGCCCGGCAAAGCGCCGAGCACCGTCCGGGTGCCGTCGGCGGCCCACTTCGTCGCGATGTTGTTCTCCAGGCCGACGACCGTCCCCGCCCGGTCGATGTCGTGACCCAGTCCGCGTTCGGTCGAAAGCGTCGTACGGGTTCCCGCCCGGTTCCACTTGACCGGGCTCTCCGTTCCGAACACCAGGTAACCGCCGCCGGCGGCGGCACCGGCGTTGTTGACCGCCATCGCCCAGCCCGGCCACATCTCCGGGTACTCCAGCCAGGTCATCCGCCCGTCACGCTCCCATCGCACGGGTTTCGGATTGCCGTTCACGTCGTCGGCACTTCCCACGATCACGCCGAAATCGTTCATGTCCTCCGGGGTGCCGCGCGGATTGCCGGGGGAAAGATCGGTGATCGCGCCGGCGAGGTTCCAGCGCACGACGTGGTTGTTCCCGGCGGCGTCGGACGCCGTCCCGGCGACGGTCCTGCCGTCCGGGGTGATCCATTCCGCGTTGGCGTAAGCCCCGCCCGGCAGGCCGCCGAGGTCCACCACCTTCCCGTCCGGATTCCACCGCACGGCGTGGATCTTCCCGTCCGCGGCCCGCGCCGCGCCGACGATCACGCCACGGTCGGTGATCGCGTTCGCGATCGCGTAATCCCCGCCCGCCAGGTAGGGCAACGCGGTGACCGTGCCGTCCGGCGCCCATTTGACCGCCGCCTGGTTCCAGGCCGCGTCCTTGTGGGCCCAGCCGACCGCGACCCCGCCGCGGTTGATGTCCGTCGCCTTGCTCTGTTCACCGCCGAGGCCCGGCAGCGCGGAAATGCGGCCCCGCGGGTCCCATTTCGCCGCGTGGTACTTGATCTGGCCGTCCGGCGGCGTCGACGAGCCGACCATGACGCCGTCGTCGTTGACCGCGTTGACCTGGCTGTACTGGTCTCCCGGCAGGGTTCCCAGATCGATGGGGGCGGTCGCGGGAGCCGCGGCCGCCGCGCCGGGCAGCGACAGCGACAGCGACAGCGGCAGCGGCAGCGGCAGGACGATCGCCGAGACGGTCAGGGCGAGAACTCTTCTGCTTCGCTCGAGTTTCATTCTTCTCCCCTCGCGGCGGTTCGGATCCACCGCGAAGGGAACACGCGGCAAAACTGTGACAGGTTGCCCCCGAAGTGTCAGGCGTGTTTGGTAGCCGCCGCCTTTTCGAGTCCGAGGATGCTGATCGACTCCGCCCGCATCTCGACCTTGCGCACCTTGCCGGTCACCGTCATCGGGAACTCCTCGACGACATGGACGTACCGCGGGATCTTGTAGCGCGCCAGCTTCCCCTCGCAGAACTCCCGCACGGCTTCGGCCGTCAGCGGCTCCGCGCCCTCGCGCATGCGGACCCACGCCATCAGTTCCTCGCCGTACTTCTCGTCCGGGACGCCGATGACCTGCGCGTCGAGGATGTCCGGATGGGTGTAGAGGAACTCCTCGATCTCGCGCGGGTACAGGTTCTCACCGCCGCGGATGACCATGTCCTTGATCCGGCCGGTGATGTTGACGTACCCGTCGGCGTCCATGATCGCGAGGTCGCCGGTGTGCATCCACCGCGCCGCGTCGATCGCCTCGGCCGTCTTGTCGGCCTGCTCCCAATAGCCGAGCATCACCGAGTAGCCGCGGGTGCAGAGTTCGCCCGGTTCGCCGCGCGGCACGGTCAGCCCGGTCTCCGGATCGACGACCTTGACCTCCAGATGCGGCCCGACCCGCCCGACTGTCGACACCCGCCGTTCCACCGAATCATCCGCGCGGGTCTGCGTGGACACCGGCGACGTCTCGGTCATGCCGTAGCAGATCGACACCTCCGCCATGCCCATCCGGTCGATGACCTGTTTCATCACCTCGACCGGGCACGGCGAGCCCGCCATGATCCCGGTGCGCAGCGAGGACAGGTCGTGGGAAGCGAAGTCCGGGTCGGCCAGTTCGGCGATGAACATCGTCGGGACGCCGTACAGGGAAGTGCATTTCTCGGCCGCGACGGCTTCGAGGGTGGCCTTCGGCTCGAACGCGGGCGCCGGGATGACCATGCACGCGCCGTGGGTCGTCGCCGCGAGATTGCCCATCACCATGCCGAAACAGTGGTAGAAGGGCACGGGGATGCAGATCTTGTCGGCTTCGGTGTAGTTGCAGAGTTCGCCGACGAAGTAGCCGTTGTTGAGGATGTTGTGGTGGCTCAGCGTGGCGCCCTTGGGGAACCCCGTGGTGCCGGACGTGTACTGGATGTTGATCGGGTCGTCCGCGGACAGTTCGCCTTGGCGCTTGGCGAGCCTCGACGGATCCGCGCCGCGTCCGTTCTCCAGCAGCGACGTCCACTCCTCGCTTTCGAGCAGCACGACGTGTTCCAGCGCCGGGCATTTCGGGCCCGCTTCGGCGATCATGCCCGCGTAGTCCGACGTCTTGAACGACGCCGCGGCCACGATGAGCTTGATCCCGGCCTGGTTCAGCACGTACTCGAGTTCGTGCGAGCGGTACGCCGGGTTGATGTTGACCAGGATCGCGCCGATCTTCGCGCATCCGTACTGGACACAGGTCCACTCCCACCGGTTCGGCGACCAGATGCCGACGCGGTCGCCCTTGGCGATCCCGAGGTCCAGCAGGCCCAGTGCGAGCGCGTCCACCTCGGCGGCGAGTTCGGTGTAGGTCCAGCGTTTCCCGGCGGCGCGGTCGACGAGCGCGTCCCGGTCGCCGAAGGCGGCGACGGTGCGGTCGAAGTCGTCCCCGATGGTGTCCCCCAGCAGCGGGGTGTCCGAGATTCCCGATGCGTAGCTCGGCAAGGCGGGGGCGTCGGGCATGGAGACTCCTGCGTTCGGCGGCATCGACGCGTCGAGTCTAGGAACGCGGCGTGACGGCGGCCACCTGCAAGTGGAGACCACCTCAGGGGAAACCCGGAGGCCGGGTCCGGCCGTGGCGGATATCGTCGGAGACATGCGCCTCTACATCGTCGACGCCTTCACCTCCGAGGCCTTCGCCGGTAACTCCGCCGGCGTCGTGCTGCTGGACTCGCCGGGTGACGCGGGCTGGATGCAGTCCGTCGCCGCCGAGTTGAGGCACGCCGAGACGGCCTTCGTCGAGGTCGGTGGCGAAGGCCCGAAGTCGCTTCGCTGGTTCACGCCGGAGACCGAGGTCGACCTGTGCGGGCACGCGACGCTGGCGACCACGCACGTCCTCGGCGGCGAACAGACCTTCACGACGAAAAGCGGCGAGTTGCGCTGCCGCGCCGAAGACGGCTGGGTGTCGATGGACTTCCCGTCGGACCCGCCCCGCGAGTCGGACGACGATCTGTCGTCGATCCTGCCGGGTGTCTCCTTCGAGTACGTCGGGCGCAGTAAGCACAACCTGTTCGCGGTGGTGGACGACGCTTCCGTGGTGCGCTCGCTCGCCCCGGACCTCGCCGCGCTGCGCGCGCACTGGAACGGGCGGCTGATGGTCACCGCACCGGGTGACGTGGACGGGATCGACTTCGTCACCCGGTTCTTCGCGCCGGGCGTCGGCATCGACGAAGACCCGGTCACCGGCTCCGCGCATTGCGTCCTCGCGCCGTACTGGGCCGCTCGCCTCGGCCGGGAGAAGCTCGTCGGCGAACAGGCCTCGTCCCGCGGCGGCATCGTCCGGATGAGTCTCGAAGGCGACCGCGTCCTGCTTTCTGGGCAGGCGGTCACCGTGGCCAGCGGGGAGTTGCACGTCTGATGCGCCTGATCCTGAACGTCATCTGGCTCGTGCTGTGCGGCCTGTGGATGGCGCTCGGCTACGTCGTCGCCGGCGTCATCTGCTGCATCCTGATCGTCACCATCCCGTTCGGGCTGGCGTCGTTCCGGATCGCGGCCTACGCGCTCTGGCCGTTCGGCCGCACCGTGGTGGACCGGCGCGACGCCGGGGCCGCGTCGACGATCGGCAATGTCATCTGGTTCCTCTTCGCCGGGCTTTGGCTCGCGATCGGGCACGTGCTGACCGGGGTGGCGCTCTGCGTCACGATCATCGGGATCCCGCTCGGCGTGGCGAACTTCAAGATGATCCCGGTCTCGCTGATGCCGCTGGGCAAGGAGATCGTGGAGCTCCCCTGACGATCAGTCCTCGGGTTCCCAGGGCAGCGGCACGATGAGGCACGGGCCGCCGACGAACAACCCGCCGTCGATCCCCAGCGCCTTCCCGCCCGCGTAGAGGTACGGTCCCTCGATCTGCGCGGGGTGGATCCCGAGCTGGTCGGCGATGACGCTGTGCCCGTGCACGATCCGCTCGCCGCCGAGCCGGTCCATGACCTGCTGCGCGACGTCCGCGCCGTCCGGGCCGCGGAAGGCGTAGCGCGTGGTCATCCGCCGCCAGACGTCCCACCAGGCCTGGATGTCGCTGCCTTCGAGGATTTCGCGGCCGCGCGCGTTGATGCCGTCGATGTCCTCGCCCCAGTCGAGGTACTCGAGCGTGTCCGAATGCATCAGCAGATGGTCCGCGGCCAGCGTCAGCATCGGACGGGAAGTCAGCCATTCGATATGTTGCGGGGTGAGCCTGTCCTGGTCTTCGAGCAGCCCGCCGTTGATCTCCCAGCTGCGGGCGAAGCTGCGCGGACCGAAGTCGGACGGCACCTCGGTGTCGCCGAAGTGGTACATCCCGAGCAGCAGGATCTCGTGGTTGCCCAGCAGCGTCCCGCAGTGGCCGCCCGCCGTCGCGGCCTGCCGTTCCAGCCGCATCACCAGGTCGATGACGCCGACGCCGTCGGGCCCCCGGTCGACGAAGTCACCGAGGAACCAGAGGGTCGTCTCCCCACCGGACCAGTCGTCGTCGGAGTCGATCAGCCCCTTCGCCCGGAGCGCTTCGGCCAGCTCGTCCCGGTGTCCGTGCACGTCACCGACCACGTAGGTCGAGGACGCGGGCTGATCGTCGTGCATCGTCTGACGATAAGCCCTCCGCATGCGGCTGTGTCGCTCAGCCTGTTGGCGGAGCTGATGACGGCCCGCGAAACCGGCCGAAGGCCCCGCTACGGGGCTCGGTCGCTCGCCTCTCCACACCGAGGTTGTGGCTTTCGCGACACGCCGCGTACGGACAGCACCTGGCCGGTCCCACCCGTGGAGAAGTGAGAGGTGACGGCGCCGCGCCCTGCCGACGTCGATCTCGGACGCGGGTTCACCACGGACTCAGCCTTCGCCGAAGGGGTCGCCGGTGCGCCCGACCAGATCGGCGATGGAGTCGATGATCTTGGTCGGCCGGTACGGGTAGTGCTCGGCGCTCTCCCGCGTGGAGATGCCGGTGAGCACCAGGATCGTCTGCAATCCGGCCTCGATTCCCGAGTGGACGTCGGTGTCCATCCGGTCGCCGATCATCAGCGTCGACTCCGAATGCGCGCCGAGCCGCCGCAGCGCGGAGCGCATCATCAGCGGGTTCGGCTTGCCGACGTAGTACGGCGAGCGGCCGGTCGCCTTCTCGATCAGCGCCGCGACCGAACCGGTGGCGGGCATCGAGCCCTCCATGCTCGGGCCGGTGGCGTCCGGGTTGGTCGCGATGAACTTGGCGCCGCCCTCGATGAGCCTGATCGCGCGGGTTATTGCGCTGAAGCTGTACGTGCGGGTCTCGCCGAGTACCACGTAGTCCGGGTCGCGTTCGGTCAGCACGTAGCCGACCTCGTGCAGGGCCGTGGTGAGCCCGGCTTCGCCGATCACGAACGCCGAGCCGTTCGGCCGCTGCGACGCGAGGAACTTCGCGGTCGCCAGCGCGGAGGTCCAGATGGCCTCCTCGGGGATGTCGAGACCGGTCCGCTCGAGCCTCGCCCGCAGGTCGCGCGGGGTGTAGATCGAGTTGTTGGTCAGCACCAGGAAGCCGATGTCGTTGGCGCGCAGCTCCTTGAGGAACTCGTCCGCGCCGGGTACGAGATGCTCCTCCTGGACCAGCACGCCATCCATGTCGCTGAGGTATGTCCAACGGCGCTCGTTCATACCGCCCACCCTAATGATCCGAGACGGCGTGAACAGCCACGGACGCCGCCTTGACCGAAAGATTGACCGGTGTGCCGGGTTCGAGCGCCAGCTCGGCGACCGCGGCCGGGGTGAGGTCCGCGGCGAGACCCGCCGCCCAGTCGTCGCCGCGGGCCCGGACGCGGATCACCGGTCCGTGGGGTTCGAGCGCGTCGACGATTCCCTCGACGGTGTTGCGCGGGCTGCCCCGGTGCTCGCCGTCCCGCAGGTACACCGCCACGGCACTGGGTGCGAAGACGGCGACGGCCGCTTCGCCCTCGACGACGTCCTCGGCCGGAATTCCGGCCAGCTGCCCGCCTGACGTGCGCAAACCGCCCTCGACGGCGATACCGGGCACCAGGTTCAGCCCGGCGATCCGCGCGGTGAACGCCGTGCGCGGCGCGGAGAGGACCTTGCGGGTCTCGCCGCGTTCGACGATCCGGCCGCCGTCGAGGACGGCGACGTGATCGGCCAGCGCCAGCGCGTCGAGGGGGTCGTGGGTGACCAGCACGGTCGGCGGCCCGGAACGCAGGACCCGCCGGAGCAGCCCCCGGATGGCGGGCGCCGCGTCGACGTCCAGGGCGGCGAAGGGCTCGTCGAGCAGCAGGAGTCCCGGCTCGGCGGCCAGCGCCCGCGCGATCGCGACCCGCTGCGCCTGCCCGCCGGAGAGCTGCGCGGGCCGCCGTGCGGCCAGTTCGAGAGCGTCCACTTCGGTCAGCCACTCCCGCGCACGCTTCTTCGCCTCGGCGCGGCCGGCACCGGTCGAGCGCGGCGCGAAGGCGACGTTGTCCAAAGCGGACAGATGCGGGAACAGCAGTGCGTCCTGGGAGAGCAGGCCGATACCGCGCGCGTGCGGCGGCAGGCCCGCCAGGTCGCGGCCGTCGAGGGTGATCCGCGCCCGGCCGGGCCGGAGCAGCCCGGCGAGGCAGCCGAGCACACTGGACTTCCCCGACCCGTTCGGGCCGAGCAGCGCGAGCACCCCGCCGTCGGGAACTTCGAAGCCGACGTCCAAGGTGAACTCGCCACGCCGCAGGGCGAGCTCGGCCGAAAGGGTCACGACCGGACTCCTTCGAGCGCGCGCGGCCGGGCGAGCGCGATCACCGCGACGGCGACCAGGATGAGCAGCAACGCGAGCGCCACCGCGCTGTCGACGTCGACCTCGGCCTGGGTGTAGACCTCCAGCGGCAGGGTCCGGGTCACCCCTTCCAGGCTGCCGGCGAAGGTGATCGTCGCGCCGAACTCGCCCAGCGCCCGCGCGAAGCTCAGCACGATGCCCGAACCGAGCGCGGGCAGCAGCAGCGGCAGCGTGACCCGGCGGAACACCGTCCACGGTTCGGCGCCCAGTGTGGATGCGACCCTTTCGTACCGGTCGCCGGCGCCCCGGAGAGCTCCTTCGAGGCTGACCACCAGGAACGGCATCGCGACGAACGTCTGCGCGATGACCACGGCCGCCGTGGTGAACGGCACCTGCTCACCGGTCAGGGTGGTCACCAGGATCCCGAGGAAACCCTTGCGGCCCAACAGGTACAACAACGCCAGGCCGCCGACCACCGGCGGCAGCACCAGCGGCAGCAGCACCACCGCGCGCAGCACGCGGACACCGCGCGCCCCCGAGCGCGCGAGCACCACGGCGAGCGGGACCCCGAGCAGCACACAGGCCACAGTGGACAGTCCGGCGGTGATCAGCGAGAGCTTGAGCGCGTTCAGCGACGACGTCGAGGTGATGAGGCTCGGGAAGCGGGTCAGGTCCGAACGCACCAGAAGGCCGACGACCGGCAGTACCACCAGCGCCAGCGCGCAGATCGCCGGCGGCCACAACACCCACGGCACCCCGGCCCCCGCATTTCGTCCTCTGAATGCGGTACTTGCGCGTGCATCTACCGCGTCCAGAGGACGAAATGCGGGGTCAGGGCGTGCCAAAACCGGCCTTCGCGAGTTCGTTCTTGCCCTCCGCGCCGAGGACGAAGTCCCTGAACAGCCCGGCGAGCCGAGCCTGCGGAGCGTCCTTCACCACCGCGATCGGGTAGTCGTTGACCGCGCCCGCCGCCTCCGGGAAGTCCACCTTGTCCACCTTCGCGGCCGCGGAGGTCGCGTCGGTGACGTAGATGAGTCCCGCGTCGGCATCACCCGACTGCACCTTCGCGAGCACAGACTTGACGTCCTGTTCCTCGCTCGCGGGCTTGAGCGTGACCCCGGACGACTGCTGGACCTTCTTCGCCGCCGACCCGCACGGCACCTGCGGCGCGCAGACGACGACGGTCAGCCCGTCCTGCGCGAGATCGGCCAGCCCCTTGATGCCCTGGGGGTTGCCCTTGCCGACCGCGATGGCGAGCCGATTGGTGGCGAAGACCGACGGCTGCCCGTCGATCAGCCCGGCCTTGGCGGCCTTGTCCATATTAGCCTTGTCGGCGGAAGCGAAGACGTCCGCCTTCGCGCCTTGGGTCAGCTTCTGGACCAGCGCCGAGGAACCCTCGAAGCTGAACTTCACGGTCACCCCGGAGTTCTGTGCCTCGAACCGCTTGCCCAGCGCCCCGAACGACTCGGTCAGCGACGCCGCGGCGAAGACGGTCAGCGTCCTTCCTCCTTCTTGAGGCGCCGCCTCCGAACCACAGGCCGTCGTGGCCAGCGCCAGCGCGAGCAGGACGGGCGCGAGCTTCCTCATCGGCTTCCTTCCGGGGTTTCGACCACGACGGTGGTCGCCTTGACGACTGCGACCGCGAGCACCCCCGGCCGCAGTCCGAGTTCACGGACGGCCTCGGCGCTCATCAGGGAGACCACGCGATGCCGGCCGCACTGCAGCTCGACCTGTGCCATCACCTTGTCCGTGATCACCTCGGTGACGAGCCCGACGAACCGGTTCCGCGCGGAGCGGCCGACGCTCGAAGGGTCTTCAGGCTGTTCTGCCTGCGCCTTGGCGAACGCGGCGAGCTCGGCGCCGTCGACGACCTTGCGGCCCGCCGAGTCGTCGAACGCGGTCAACTGGCCGGCACGTACCCACCGGCGGACGGTGTCGTCGCTGACGCCGAGCAGACGAGCGGCCTCGGACAACCGGAATTGCGGCATGTCCGGAAGGTTACTTCCGCAGATGCGGAAAAGCTATGGACGCGGAGAATCGCCGGGGAGTTCGTCGCGGAGGCCGTCGAGCACCGCGCTCTGGAATCGCTCCAGCACTTTCCGTTCCTCGGGAGAGAACTGTTCGAGCACCGTCTTCATGTTCGTGTACGCGGATTCGAAGAGCGGCGCGTGCCGCTCCATGGCGCCGGGGACGACCTCGATCAGGACCTTCCGGCGGTCGGCGGTATCACGGACACGGCGGGCGAGACCGGCCTTCTCGAGCCTGTCCATGACGCCGGTCACAGCACCCGTCGACAGTCCGGTCAGTTCGGCGATCCTGCCCGCTGTCAACGGTCCCGGCGCCTGGCCCGCCAGTTCGAGCACCTTGTGATCGGTGGCCGACAGGCCCATCCGCTCGGCGATCCTGGCGTGCCGGAGAACGGTCAGTGTGCTGCTCTCCCTGCCGAGATGGGCGAACCGGGCCAATTCCTCCGCCGAGAGCGGATATTTCGCCATCCGGAAACCCTTCCGATTCTGTGCGAAGAGGGATTGTAGACAGTCGGTTTTCGCCGGCTTCGGGGTTAGTCTGGTGTCAATGACAGCAGTCGATCTCGGGTTTCCCCGTGTCCCCGGTACACGAGGGCGTCCCAGCGTGCCCAGGCCGGACAACCCCGCTCTGATCGACACCTTCGGCCGCGTGGCGACCGACCTGCGGGTGTCGCTCACCGACAAGTGCAATCTGCGCTGCACCTACTGCATGCCCGCCGAAGGGCTCGAATGGATGCCGAGCGCGGACGTGCTGACCGACGACGAGCTCGTGCTCCTGCTCCGGATCGCCGTCGAACGGCTCGGGATCACCGACATCCGGCTCACCGGCGGCGAACCGCTGCTGCGCCAGGGCCTGGAAAAGATCGTCGAGCGGGTCGCGGCACTCGAACCGCGGCCGCGGCTTTCCATGACCACCAACGGAATCGGGCTCGCGAAGCGCGCGAAGTCGCTCGCCGACGCGGGGCTGGACCGGATCAACGTCTCACTGGACACCGTCGACCGCGCGCTGTTCGAGACGATCACGCGTCGCGACCGGCTTTCGCACGTGCTCGCCGGCATGGCCGCGGCGCGGGAGGCCGGGCTGGCCCCGGTGAAGGTCAACGCGGTGCTGATGCGCGGGCTGAACGAGGACCAGGCCGTGCCGCTGCTGAAGTTCTGCCTCGCCGAGGGCTACCACCTGCGCTTCATCGAGCAGATGCCACTGGACGCGCAACACGGCTGGAACCGCGCCGACATGATCACCGCCGAGGAGATCCTCGGCATGCTCCGCGAGGAGTTCACCCTGTCGCCGTTCCCCGCCGCGCGGGGCGGGGCGCCCGCCGAACGCTGGCTGGTCGACGGCGGACCGGGCGACGTCGGCGTGATCGCGTCGGTGACCCGTCCCTTCTGCGGCGCCTGCGAGCGGACCCGGCTGACCGCGGACGGCGCGGTGCGCTCGTGCCTGTTCAGCAACGACGAGACCGACCTACGCGCCCTCGTGCGCGCGGGCGCGCGCGAAGAAGAGGTGGCGGACGCGTGGCGGGCGACCATGTGGGGCAAACTCGCCGGGCACGAGATCAACGAGGCCGGGTTCGCGCAGCCGATCCGGCCGATGAGCGCGATCGGCGGCTGACATGGTGACCATCGTGGTGCGGTACTTCGCCTCGGCCCGCGCGGCCGCCGGCCTCGACGAGGAGAAGGTGACGCTGCCGGACGGCGCCCGCGTCGCCGATGCCGTCGCCCACCTGCGTGAGTTCCACCCGGAGAAGCTGGCGAAGCTGCTCGACGCGGTCTCGTACCTGCTGGACGGTGTCGCCGTGCGGGATCTCACGCGGCCGCTGACCGAGGGCGCCGAACTGGACGTCCTGCCCCCGTTCGCCGGCGGCTGACCTGCCGTTGCCCCGCTGCCCGCGCACGGTGCCTGCCGGGTGTGTCGCGAAAGCCACTTTCGCGACACGATCGCCGGGGCCACATCGCCCCTGACCTGCGTGAACGGCGAAAGTGGTAGCAAAGGTCCCTTGCTCGCCGTCTCGAGTTCACCATCCGGTCGCCGAAGCAGCCGAGGATGCGCCAGTGATCACTCCCCGCCGTATTCTCGCCGCACTGCTCGCCGCGGTCGCCGCCACGAGCCTCGCGACCGCTCCGGCGTCCGCCCACGAACGCGGCGTCCGGCCGCTGGCGCAGGCGCACAGCCACAACGACTACGAACACGCCCGTCCGCTGCACGACGCGCTCGACCGGGGCTTCACCAGTGTCGAAGCCGACATCTTCCTGGTCGACGGGCAGCTCCTGGTCGCGCACGACCTCGCGGACACCCGCCCGGACCGCACCCTGGAGTCGCTCTACCTGGAGCCGCTGCGCGACCGGGTGCTGGCCAACCACGGCGTCGGCGTGTACCGGCAGCGCGCGGAGTTCCAGCTGCTGATCGACGTCAAGGGGGACGCGAACAGCACCTACGCGGCACTCGAGAAGCGCCTCCACAATCCCCGCTACTCCTTCCTCTTCTCTCTGTACGCGTTCGGTCACGTGAAGAAGCGGGCCGTCACCGCGGTGATCTCCGGCGGGCGCCCCAAGGACGTGATGCTCGGGCAGCGGTTCCGGCTCGCCTTCTACGACGGCCGGATCAGGGACGAGAACGACCTCGGCATCGGCTCCGACCCGCGGGTCACGCCGCTCGTCTCGGACTCCTGGAGCGGCCTGTTCACCTGGACCGGTGACGGCCCCTTCCCCGCCGGTGAGCGGGCGAAACTGCACGATCTGGTCAAGCGGGCCCACGCGGCGGGTCAGCGCGTGCGCTTCTGGGCCACGCCGGACGCCGCCGGGCCCGGCCGTGACGCGTTGTGGAAAGAGCTGGTCGCCGCCGGGGTCGACCACCTGAATACGGATGACCTGCCAGGGCTGGCGAACTTCTTGAGGTCTCGCTAAAGTGCGCGGCCCATTCGCGCGCGAAGGCGCACGAATGGGCCAGTCATCCCTTAATCCACGTGATGCAAGCCTCACGATCCGTGAATTATCTCGGTCAGGAAACGGCCAGATAACGGCCCACTGACCTGCATAAACAGTCGAATCGCCATGGGTTGCCTGCTGTTACTGTGATGTAGGTCACGGCTCGAATAATTTCCGATCAGGCCGTTCGTTACGTACCGTCGCTTTTCGGTTGGCCCCGACCGACCACGCAACACCGGGAACCCGTAGCGCCGAGCCCTGTCCAACGGATTCCCGGACCCAACCCCGAGCGAAAGCATTTCCGGACAGGGACGAGGGGACCGAGCCGACGCGTCGTGCGTCAGGCGAAGTCAGCCGGCCTGAGACGGCCGGCCAGGACCCACGGGTCCTTCCCTCAGCACAGACTCGTAGGCGCAGGGAGCGAGATTTATTCACATGTCTTACCGAGGCAAGCACCGCAAGATGTCCGCCGCCACCCGTCACATCGCCCGCGTCGCCATTGCGGGTGTCGCGGTCGGCGCTCCCCTCGCAATCGCCGCGACCCCCGCGTCGGCGACCAACTGGGACGCCATCGCGCAGTGCGAGAGCAGCGGCAACTGGAGCACCAACACCGGTAACGGCTACTACGGTGGTCTGCAGTTCTCGCAGAGCACCTGGCGTGCCTACGGTGGCACCGGCAGCGCGCACAACGCCACGCGTGAGCAGCAGATCGCCGTCGCCGAGCGGGTCCTCCAGGGCCAGGGCATCGGCGCGTGGCCGCACTGTGGCAAGAAGGGCGGCTCCGCCAGCCCCGCCAAGGCCAAGTCGAGCGCCCCGAAGGCCACCAAGAAGGTGACCCCGAAGAAGTCGACCGCTCCGGTCACCAAGCAGCAGGCCCCGGCCCCGGCCGCCGCCAATGTCGCGAACTCGAACCCGGCGGGTGACTACACCGTCGTGGCCGGCGACACGCTGTCGAAGATCGCTTCCAAGTTCAACGTCCAGGGCGGCTACCAGAAGCTGCAGGAGCTGAACAAGGAATACGTGCCGAACGCCGACTTCATCGTCGTCGGCCAGAAGCTCGCCACCAAGTGAGCTCTTGAGCACCGGTAAGTCGTGACGCCCGCGGGATTCCCCGCGCGGCCACGTCACGACTGACAAGGCCCCACCGCGCCATTCCCCCGGCGGTGGGGCTTTGTCGTGTCCGGGGGCGTGCCCTCCGGATCACCCCGCTACGGCGAGTTGACCCACTCGTCGCTGCCGTCGCTGAAGTGCTGGTGTTTCCACACCGGCAGCCGCGCCTTGACCTCGTCGACCAGCTCCGAGCAGGCGGCGAACGCCTGCCCTCGGTGCTCGGCCGCCACGGCGCACGCCAGCGCGACGTCACCGATGGCCAGCGCGCCCAGCCGGTGGCTGACGGCGACCGCCCGCACGCCCTCCCATCTGCCCGAGAGATCCGCGACGACCTCCGCGAGCACGTCGGCGGCGCTGGGGTGTCCTTCGTAGGCGAGCCGGTCCACCGACCGGCCGCCGTCGTGGTCCCGCACGACCCCGCCGAAGGTGACGACGGCACCCGCGGCCACGTCGTCCACCAGGCGGGCGTGCTCTTCGACCGAAAGCGGCTCGTCGACCACCGCGATCCGTGCGACCCGAACGCTCACTGCTGTGCCTCCCGTGGGTGGTCGCCGCCCGTCAGCTGGTCGACGGCGTGGTCGAGGATCCCGTCCAGTACTCCCAGGCCGTCCTTCACCCCGCCACGCGAGCCGGGGAGGTTCACCACCAGGGTCCGGCCCGCGACGCCGGCGACGCCGCGCGAGAGAACGGCCGTGGGCACCTTGGGCAGTCCGGCGGCGCGGATCGCGTCCGCGACGCCGGGGAGTTCGTAGTCGAGGACGGCGCGCGTGACGTCCGGGGTGCGGTCCGTCGGCGAGATGCCGGTGCCGCCGGTCGTCACGATCACCTGCACCCCGGCCGCGACGGCGTCCCGCAGGGCTTCGCCGACGGGTTCCCCGTCCTCGACGACCACAGGCTCCGGCACGTCCCAGCCCCGTGCGGACAGCCAGTCCGTGATGACCGGGCCCGTGGTGTCCTCGTAGACGCCCTTCGCGGCGCGGTTCGACGCCACGATCACCCTCGCGGCCCGGTTCACGGCCGCTCCCAGGTCCCGGTCTTGCCGCCGTCCTTGCGGATCAGGCGGACGTCGTCGAGGGTCGCCGCGGGATCGACGGCCTTGATCATGTCGTGCAGGGTCAGCCCGGCGACGGCGACGGCGGTCAGCGCCTCCATCTCGACGCCGGTCCGGTCGTTCGTCTTCGCGGTCGCGGTGATGTGCACGGCGGTCTCGTCGAGGACGAACTCGACCTTCACCCCGGACAACGCGATCTGGTGGCAGAGCGGGATCAGCTCGGGCACCTTCTTCGCGCCCATGATGCCCGCGATCCGGGCGGTCGCGAGCGCGTCGCCCTTGGGTAGCCCGTCCGTCGCCAGCAGGCCGAGCACCTCGGCCGTGGTGTGCACGGTGCCGCCCGCCAGCGCGGTGCGGGCGGTGGGCGTCTTGCCGGAAACGTCGACCATACGGGCGGCACCCGTATGGTCGACGTGGCTGAGTTCACTCACGCCCAGCAGGCTAGTCCTCAGAACATCCGCTGCTTCGAGCGAACCTCGTCGAGCGCCTTCTCCCGTTCCCGCCGCTGCTCCGGCGTCATCGAAGCGAAGAGCCCGCCCTTGTCCGCGGCGCAGGCCGTGTCGCGCGCGGGGCGCTTGCCTTCCACGAAGAACCGGTTGACGGCGTTGTTGCCGCAAGCGTTCTCGTCGCTCAGCCAGACTCCGTGCCCGCCCTCGTCCACGGTCACGATCCGCGCCCGGTCACCGAGGGCACGGCGCATCTCCTTGGCACCGCTCAGCGGCGTCGCCGGGTCACGCAGGTTCTGCACCATCAGGATGTTCGACGGACCCCGGTCGCCGATCCGTACCGGCGGCTCGATCGGCTCGGACGGCCAGTACGCGCAGGCCCAGATGTTCGCCCCGGCGGCGCCGAACATCGGGTACTTCACCCGGTCCTTCGCGACGTTGCGCTGGTAGGTCGCGACGTCCTCGGGCCAGTCCGCGTCGTTGCAGACCACGTGCAACTGCCCGGCCAGCAGCTGCGCCGGATCGATCTGCTGGGCCTGAGCGGTCTGCTCCACGGTGCCTTCGGTGTCGAGCGCCTGCCACTGCTGCGCCAGCACCGGAAAGGAACTGGTCGCGTAGAGCGCGCCGAAAGTGCCCATGCGGAACGCCGCGCCGTCGACACCGGGGACGGCGCCGCCGTCGAGTTTGGCGACGAGTTCGTAGAACTTCGCCGTCACCTGCTGCGGAGTGCGGCCGAGCCCGTAGCTCGCGTGCCGCGCCGCCGCCCATTTCGCGAAGTCCGGGAAGCGGTCCTCGAACCCCTCCGCCAAACGGCGCGAGGTGACCGGATCGAGCCCGCCGGGGCCGGTCACGCTGTCGATCACGACGCGATCGGTCTGCCGCGGGAACAGCGTCGAATACACGGCGCCGAGGTAGCTGCCGTACGAAACGCCGTAGTACGAGAGCTTCTCCTCGCCGAGGGCTTCCCGGATGCGGTCCATGTCGCGGGCGGTGTTGGCCGTGGTGATGTACGGCAGGTTCGCGGCGGTCGCCGAGGCCCCGCACTGCTTCGCGATGCCCTCCACGTACTTCGCGCGCTCCGCCACCGCCGCCGCGTCACGCGCGTACGGCGGGACGTTGCTCACCTGCTGCTCGGGCTTGAGATCGCAGGTGACCGGCGTGCTGTGACCGATCCCGCGCGGATCGAAGCCGATGATGTCGTACGCGTCGAGCACGCTCGACGGCATGCCCGCCGCGCGCAACCCGGCGGGCATGGTCAGCCCTGGCCCGCCGGGGCCTCCCGGGTTGGTCAGCATGATCCCGCGCCGCTTCGCCGGCTTCGTGCTGGCGAGTTTCGAAACGGCGATGTCGATGGTGTTCCCGCCCGGGTTCCGGTAGTCGAGCGGGACCTTCAAGGTGGCGCACTGCACGCCGGGCGCGGCCACGTCCTCCGGACACGGCCCCCAGCGCACGGACGAAACCGCGGCGGACGCCGTGGCCGGTACGAGTACCGCCATGGTCACCGCCGCGGCCGTGAGTGCCCCGATCCTGCTCAGGACAGAGCGATTCATCCCCAACCCCCGTCATGATCGACTTCTTGGTCGGGGTCGAGCCTATGAGCGGGCCAGGCGCGGAGTCGTCACCCTGAAGTCGGCCACGAGGTCGGCCTCAGTGATGACGAGCACTCCGAATGGAGCAAGGGACCTTTGCTATCACTTCCGGCTACGGGTCTCCCCAAGGGCGCCCCGCGGAGACTTCACCGCCGAGCGCCCTGATTCGGGCCGAAGGCCCACGGAAACACGATGAAGGGGCGCCCTCCGCTCCCACCGTGAGGTGGATGCGGAACCGGCGCCCCTTCGGCGGGTTTTCGTCAGCGCTCGGCAGACTTCGCAGCTTTCGCCGCCTTCTTCACCGCGTCCGCCACCGCGGGGGCGACGGCGTTGTCGAACACGCTCGGCACGATGAACGAAGCGTTCAGCTTGCCGTTGTCCACGACGTCCGCGATGGCGTCGGCGGCCGCGAGGAGCATCGAGTCGTCGATGTGGTGCGCCTGCGCGTCGAGCAGCCCGCGGAAGACGCCGGGGAACGCGAGCACGTTGTTGATCTGGTTCGGGAAGTCGCTGCGGCCGGTGGCGACCACGGCGGCGTGCTTCTGCGCCTCCAGCGGGTCGATCTCCGGGTCCGGGTTCGCCAGCGCGAACACGACGGCGTCGGACTTCATGGTCGCGACCTGCTCGGCCCCGAACAGGTTCGGCGCGGAGACCCCGATGAACACGTCGGCGCCGACGAGCGCCTCGTGCAGCGTGCCCGCCTGCTGCTCCTTGTTCGTGTGCGCGGCGATCCAGGTGAGGTTGTCGTCGAGGTTGCCGCGCGCGGAGTGCACGATGCCGTCGATGTCGGCGGCCACGATGTCGCCCGGGTTCTTGCGCAACAGCAGGCGGATGATCGCCGAGCCCGCCGCGCCGACGCCGCTGACGACGATCTTGCAGTCTTCGATGTTCTTCCCGACCACGCGCAGGGCGTTGCGCAGCGCGGCCACCACGACGATCGCGGTGCCGTGCTGGTCGTCGTGGAACACCGGGATGTCGAGCTGCTCACGCAGGCGCTTCTCGATCTCGAAGCAGCGCGGCGCGGCGATGTCCTCGAGGTTGATGCCCGCGTAGACCGGCGCGAGCGCCTTCGCGATCATGATGATCTCTTCGGTGTCCTGGGTGTCCAGGCAGACCGGCCACGCGTCGACGTCGGCGAACTTCTTGAACAGCGCCGCCTTGCCCTCCATCACCGGCAGCGCGGCGGCCGGGCCGATGTTGCCCAGCCCCAGCACCGCGGAACCGTCGGTGAGCACCGCGACGGTGTTGCGCTTGATGGTCAGGCGGCGCGCGTCCTCGGGGTTCGCCGCGATCGCCTGGCAGACGCGGGCGACACCCGGCGTGTACGCGCGGGAGAGGTCGTCACGGTTGCGGAGCGCGACCTTGGGGCTGACCTCGATCTTGCCGCCGAGGTGGATCAGGAACGTCCGGTCGGAGACCTTGCGCACGCGGACACCCGGCAACGAGTCCAGGGTCTGCGTGATGTCCTGCGCGTGGTTCTCCGACAGGGCGTTGGCGCTGATGTCGACGACGATCGAGTCGGGGTGCGACTCGACGACGTCGAACGCGGTCAGCACGCCGCCGACCCGGCCGACGGCGGTCGTCAGATCACCCGCCGCGGTGGACGACGCGGGGGCCTCCACCCGGACGGTGATCGAATATCCGGGACCGGGAACCGGCATGGCACTACCCCCGCTGAGGAACGCTCGAATAGGTCGATCGAAAACCTACTCCCGTGACGACCGCCACGAACCCTCGCAGGGGGTGACTGACCAGTAACTTTCTACCGGTTGATCTCGGTCTCGGGGTGCACGTAAGGCACGCTCTCGAGCGGGAAGGTCACGTCGCCGAACGGGGACAGCGCGCCCTGCCGATCGGACGCGAGCTCGGTGACGGGGTGCTCCCCGTCTTCACCGGGCCACGTGGGGTCGATGCCCGCGCGCTTCTTGTTATCGCCCTTCGCCACAACGTCCTCCAGAGCATGGTCAAGCGTTCTCGGGGGACAGTCTGCCCGAACGCGGCTGCCGGGCCACCACCCGCCCGGTATCCTGGTCCTCTATGCCCGCGCCCTCCCTGGCGGACTGGCTGCGCCAGGAGTCCGACGACGCTCTCGCGGCACTGCTGCGCACGCGTCGCGACCTGTCGACGCCGCCCCCGTCCGACACCATCGTGCTCGCCACCCGGGCAGGCACGCCGGGCTCCGTCGCGCGCGCCTGCGAAGACCTCGACACCTTCACGCTCGCCGTCCTCGACGCCCTGCTGCTGGCCGGGGCGGACACCGAACCGGTCGCCGCGGCCGAGGTCGCGCGGCTCGTGGGCAAGGAGCTCGGCGAGCCACTGGCGCTGCTGCGCAAGCGGGCACTGGTCTGGGGTGAGGACGACGCGCTGCGCGTCCCGCCGTCGGCCCGTGACGCGCTCGGCCCCTTCCCCGCCGGGCTCGGGTCGTCGTCGCCCTCGCTCGCCGGAGCGGATATCGAGGCCGCGCTCGCGGAGGTCGGCGAGGACGAACGCGCCCTACTGACGACGCTTGCGGCCGGGCCGCCGATCGGCCGGACCCGTGACGCGGCGGCCGACGTCCCGCTGGAGCGGGCACAGAACCCGGTCCAGCGCCTGCTCGCGCGCGGCCTTCTGCTGCGCCGGGACGACCAGACCGTCGAGCTGCCGCGCGAGATCGGGATCGCGCTGCGCGGCGGGTCGGTGTTCGACCCGGCGTCACTGCGCGAACCGGAACTCCCCACACATCCGCATCAGCCGTCCACAGTGGACACGACGGCGGCCGGTGAGGCGATGGAGTTCTTGCGCCAGAACGAAAGCATGCTTCGCGCGTGGTCGGAGACGCCACCGCCGGTGTTGAAGTCCGGCGGTCTCGGGGTCCGCGAGCTCAAGAAGCTCGCCAAGGATCTCGACGTCGACGAGACACGGGTGACCCTGCTCGCGGAGATCGCGGTCGGCGCCGGGCTGGTGGCCGACAGCGAAGCGACCACGCCGGAATGGGTGCCGACGACGCTCACGGATTCGTGGCTCGCGTCGCCGACCGCGCAGCGCTGGATGACGATCGCCCAGGCCTGGCTCGAACTGCCCCGGCTGCCCGGGCTCGCCGGCGGGCGGGACGCGAAGGACAAGCCGATCGCGCCGCTTTCGGAGGACCTGCGCCGTCCGCTGGCACCCACGTCGCGGCGACGGATCCTGCTCGCCCTGGCCGCTCTTCCCGAGGGCGCGGGCGTGAAGAGCACCGACGAACTGGTCGCCGCGCTCGCCTGGCGCGCGCCGCGGCGGGGCGGGCGGCTGCGCGACGAGACCGTGCGCTGGACGATGGCCGAGGGGGCGGCGCTCGGCCTGATCGGGCTCGGCGGCCTCACCACGGCGGCACGGGCGCTGCTGGCCGAAGACAGGCCCGGAGCGGTCGAGGCGATGATCGACGCGCTGCCGCGTCCGGTGGACCACGTCCTCGTCCAGGCCGACCTGACCGTGGTCGCGCCCGGGCCGCTGGAGGCCGAACTCGCCGCCGAGATGACCGCCGTCGCCGACATCGAATCGGCCGGGCACGCGACCGTCTACCGGATCACCGAGACGTCCGTGCGGCGCGCGCTCGACACCGGGCGGACCGCGGGAGAGCTGCACCAGCTGTTCTCGACACGGTCGGCGACGCCGGTGCCGCAATCGCTGAGCTACCTGATCGACGACGTCGCCCGGCGGCACGGGCGGCTGCGCGGCGGGGCCGCCGAGTCGTTCCTTCGGTGCGACGACGCGTCGCTGCTCGCCGAGGTGATGGGCAGCCCCGTCGCGACCGAGTACGGCTTGCGGATGATCGCGCCGACGGTGCTCATCAGCGCGTACCCGCTCGCTGAAGTCCTCGACGCGCTCCGCGCCGCCGGGTTCGCCCCGGCCGCCGAAGGGCCCGACGGACGCGTCATGGACATCAGGCCGTCTGGACGTCGCCTGCCCGCGAAGGCGCGTGCCGCGCGTCGTGCGCCTGGCGAGCCTGCCGGGCTGACCGACGAGCAGGTCGGCAAGATCGTCGCGCACGTCCGGGCCGGCGACGCGGCTTCGGCACGCCGCCGGGGCGAGACGGTGCGCGCGCCGCAGGGTGGCGGCGCCGGGGACACGTCCGCGACGCTGGCGCTGCTGTCCCAGGCGACCATCGAGCGCCGTGAGGTGTGGATCGGGTTCGTCGACTCACGCGGGACGGCGAGCCAGCGGGTGGTCCGGCCGCTGCGAGTCGGCGGCGGGGTCCTCGAAGGGACCGACAACGAGCGCTACCCGCTGCACCGGATCACGTCGGCCGCCCTCGTCGAAGACTGACCACACCGCGCGTTTAGTCCTCTGAATGCGTGACGGCTGGTCTTCGGTCCTGGACGCTTGATGTCCCCAACCCGCTGCACCAGAGCGCATTTAGAGGACGAAATGCGGGCAGGGGGCACCGGCGTCCCGATCCCGACCGGATGCAGCGCGGACCGGATGGCGGCATGAGCCTCCGCGCCGTGCTTTACGGCGATGACTGATCTACACTGTGTTCGGAGCGTGACGTCGCGGACGTCAGGCGAGTCGCAAGGCCAGGTGCACCCGGGGCAGACCGGGACCCTGGCCTTACGCGTGTCCGCTCAACAATTCGTCTCGACGGCTATCTCGTACACGAGGTCCTCGATCAACCGCCGATAGCCGGGGCGCCCGTCCTTCCTGGCCCTGATCGCTCCGGCGACCATGTCCGCAGCCCAGAGCAGCGGTTCGTCCTTGCCTCTCTCGTGAGCGACACGGAACGCGGTGCCCTTGGGCAGATCGAATCTGGCACCCTTGACCGTCTCGACATCTCGGACGTCCAGCGTGGCCGTGCGTGATTCGAGCACGAGCGTCTCCACGTCGAACGCGGCGAGTTCGAGCACCAAGCGCCGAAGGCAACGGGCACGAGCACGTTCCTGTCGTCGACGGGGTACCGGGGAGCCGACCGCGACGAGGTGAAATCCGTCGAGATCGGCGATGGTCTTTGACGGCGGCCTCTTGTTCCGCCGGATCCATCTCGTTCCAGTGGAGTTTCGGGATACGCCGCCGGCCTCGAAGCTCCGACATGACAGTACGGACCTCGTCGTGTACAGCTCGGTCGAAGACAGCCGCGGCAAGTACGGAGAACCCGTCGACGTCGGATTCCTTGAAGGATTCGTCACCGAACGCACGGATCGGGAACCGGCCCCTTGATGACATCGCGTGATCTTACGTCACGTCATGCAACCACGGGTTGGCTGCGGGTCAGAGGGCGCGAAGGCCCTGAAGTACCCGCTCCATGAAAGCCCGCGAAGAAGAGTCGCCGAGGATCAGCTCCGTCTGGTGGATCAGCACCAGCCCGGCGTCCGCCATGTCGCCCACGAGCACCTTCACCACGCCCAGCGGCAGCCGCAGATGCGCGGCGATCTCCGCGATCGACCGGGTGTCCAGGCAGAGGTCGCAGATCTGGCGGTGCTCGGGAGTCCGCACGCCGCGGTACCGGCGGCCGTCCTCGCTGGTCGACACCAGCGCCTCCAGCGCCAGGTCGTGCGCGGTGCGGGTGCGCCCGCCGGTGCGGGTGTAGGGCCGGACCCGGGAGCCCGAAGTCGGCAGATAGACCGAAGCGGGTGCGACGTCAGCGGGCGTGGGACGCGGCCGCGACTGACGGATCGGCGAAGGCATCGACGGAGGCGCGGGAGGCGGCTCCGTCGGCACGGCCGGGCGCCGCGGCATCACCGTGCTGATCGAGCTCAGCTCGAAGCGGCTCGGCGAATCGAAGGCTTCGCGTTCGGTGCCCTGGTAGAGGGAGTCCCAGCCGGACGGTTCCGGTTCGGTGAATCCGGTGATCTTCATCGGTCACCCACGTACGCCGCCCTGGAGCTGCGCGCGCAGCTCGGGCGTGATCTGCTGGC
Source organism: Amycolatopsis sp. NPDC043889 (assembly GCF_056435645.1). Taxonomy (NCBI): domain Bacteria; kingdom Bacillati; phylum Actinomycetota; class Actinomycetes; order Pseudonocardiales; family Pseudonocardiaceae; genus Amycolatopsis; species Amycolatopsis sp. NPDC043889. The sequence continues at coordinate 20,347 of NZ_JBWKEC010000004.1, read as the reverse complement.
CGACCCGCTCGACGAGCAGGGTCATCTCATAGGCCACGGTGCCGATGTCACAGGTCGGCGCGGCCAGCACGGCGAGTGACGAGCCGTCGGCGACCGACATGAGGAAGAGGTAACCGCGTTCCATCTCGACGACGGTCTGGTTGACCCCGCCCGCGTCGAAGCAGCGCGCCGCGCCGGCGGTGAGGCTGATCAGCCCGGAGGCGACCGCGGACAGCTGTTCGGCCCGTTCCTGCGGCAGTCCGTCCGACGGCGCGAGGAGAAGCCCGTCCGCTGAGACCAGCACGGCGTGCGCCGCACCGGGAACCCGGCGCGCGAAATCCGTGATGAGCCAGCCGAACGAGCTTTGCTGCCCGGATGCCGTCACAAGTCCCTCCTCGCTGCTCAAGACCACCTGGGCGGCGTGGTCCGGGCGTCTCCCGCCGACCTGCACCGATCCCGGGACCGTCGAGCCGAAAGACGCCTCCACCCAGCGTATTCGTCCCGTCGATCGTGTCGAGTCCGCCACCCGGCCAACGGCGTTAACCGAACGTGAACGTCCAGCCGCTCACCGCGTCGACCCATCGCGAACCACGCATTCGTGGGTCACCCCGTGGTGGCCGGGTGCGCCCAGGCGTGAACCGGCGTCCGCGCAGGTCATCGGCGTTACGGTCGCTCGAACGGGTGGCGCCGGCGCCGGATCGAGTGAAAGGGGTCGCCCCACGGTCGATCCGGCTGCTGACGCCACTCCCCGAAGCGGGTGAAGCCTGCCGAGTTCACTCCAACGGCCGCATCCGCTCCGGGCTTTCGTCCCTTTTAGCCGGCGCGCAACGCCGAATCGTGTGCGATGGCGTGCTGCACGACCGAGATCAACACCTGCTTGGCGGACTCACGTTCCCGGGCGTCACAGGCCATGATCGGCACGGACGGGGAGATCGTCAGCGCGTGCCGGACGTCCTCGATCTGGTGGTGCAGCAGCCGGTCGAAGCAGTTGATCGCCACGACGTACGGCAGCTTCCGGTTCTCGAAGAAGTCGATCGACGGGAACGCGTCGGCGAGCCGCCGCGTGTCGACCAGCACGACGGCACCGATGGCACCGACCGCGAGGTCGTCCCACATGAACCAGAACCGGTGCTGGCCCGGCGTACCGAACACGTACAGCACCAGGTCCGAGTCCAGCGAAATCCGCCCGAAGTCCATGGCCACGGTCGTCGTCGACTTGTTCGGGGTGGCCGAATTGTCGTCGACGCCGGTACTGGCCTCGGTCATCATGGCCTCGGTGGTCAGCGGATCGATCTCCGAAACCGCTCCGACCAGCGTGGTCTTCCCCGAGCCGAATCCGCCAGCGACCACGATCTTGGCCGACGAAGTCGGTCCGGTCACCTGCGGCGCATTCGCGTCGGAGTCAAATTCTCCGAAGCCCACTGAGCACCCTCTCCATGAACTCGATACTCGGCCGGTCACCCACGTTCTGGCTGGCGGTGTGCACCAGGACCAGACCGAGGCCGGCCACGTCTCCGATCAGCACCCGGACCACGCCGAGCGGCAGGCGCAGCAGCGCCGCGACTTCGGCGACGGACCGGGTGTCCAGGCAAAGGTCGCAGATCGACCGGTGTTCGGGGACGCGTACCCGGTCGAGCACACGTCCCTGTTCGCTGGTCGAGATCAACGCCTCGATGGCAAGGTCGTACGTCGGCTTGGTCCGGCCCCGCGTGCGGAAGTACGGCCGGACCAGGCCGGAGGATTCGACGTCGGTGGTGTACTGCTCGTCGACGTACTCGTTCTGCGCCTGCTGCGGCAGTGCCGCGGCGAGCGGGTCGGCGGCGGCCGCCGCCGACCGGCGCTCCTCCTCCTTGTCGAAGGAGAACTTGGCGAACTCGCCCGAGTCGTACAGCGGACCGCTGCCACCACCGAACAGTTCCGCCCCGGGGCCGCCGAGGAGGCGTTCCCGGTAGTCCGAAACGCTGAAATCGGCGGGTCCCTGACCCGCGTTCGAATCGGTCAGCCAGCGGGAGGCCTCGTCCGGGGAGACAGGGTCGTTGTCCGGCCCCTGTGCCCGCCGCGATCGCCATTCGCGGTCGACCCGGTCCCGGAAGGACGTCCAGTCCTCCCGGCCGTCGTCACGTTCCGACCACCCGCCGGAGAAGTCGTCACCGAGCCGGCCATCGCCCCTCAAGCGCCCGTCGTCCACGGCATTCTCCTCGGTTCCCGGTCGCTCAGCGGCGGACCGACGCGCCCTGCAGCTGCGCGCGCATCTCCGGTGTCAGCTGTTGCCCCACCCGTTCCACCAGCAGGGTCATCTCGTAGACGACCAGGCCGATGTCGCTCTCCGGCGAGCCGAGGACCGCCAGGCAGGACCCGTCGGACACCGACATCAGGAAGAGGAAGCCGTTGGCCATCTCGACCACCGTCTGCGCGACCGTGCCACCTTCGAACACCTTCGCCGCACCGCGGGCGAGGCTCGTGAGCCCCGACGCGACGGCGGCCAGCTGATCGGCCCTGTCCTTGGGAAGTCCCTTCGAGGAGGCCAGCAGCAACCCGTCCGCCGACACCACCACGGCATGCGCCGCGCCCGGGACCCGGTGCACGAAATCCGTGATCAGCCAGGCAAAGCTGCTCGTGTGTCCTTTACCCTGCGCCTGGCCGCCAGGCTGCGCCGGACCACCCGGCTGCATCGCACCCGCCCGTGTCACTGTCACTCCTTACTGCTGTCATCGGCAGGGGAACCCGCACCCCTGCCAGTCACCGGAACGCCGTTGTCATCCAGCGCATCGAGCGGGCGTTCCTTCAACGCGTGCCGTCCCGACGTGTAGCCCTTCTGGAAGCTTGCCATCCGACTCCGCGCCGCCGTCGCCGAGCGGGCGATCGCACCCGTTCCCGGCATTCCGGAGGTCTTGTCGGCGAACGAGTCTTCCTTCTTCGGCTCGTTCCCGCCGATCGAGCCGGGGACGAGGTACTGGTTCGGCACCCGTTTGGGCAGGCCCGCCGGGGTGATCTCGTCGTTCCGATCTTCGTACAGGACCTGCGCCGCCTGCCAGCCGTCGTCCGACGCGCTGCGCCAGCCATTGTCCTGGAGCACCGTCTCCGGCGGAACACTCCGCGGTGTCCGAGTGGGCAATGCCTCTCCGGAAGCGTCTCCAGTGTCCCCGACGGCGGGTTCCTCCACTTCGGCGTCACCGTTACGGGTCCGCGCGGCGGTGTCGGACTCGACCGGCTCGGTGTAGGTGGTCGGGCTGTCAGCCCCGGCCTCGTCGCCTTCGCTGAACCAGCGCGAGAGCACCGACTGGTAGATCGGCAGCCGCCGGGTGGGCACGTCGTCTTCGAGCGCCGACTTGCCGGCGTCCGAAGAGTCCTCCGGCTTGTTCTGCGGCTCGACAGGGGTGTACTTCGGTTCCCGCTTCGGCAGCACCAGCGACGCGAACTGCGTCTCGGTGCCACTGGAGGCGCCGTCGCCGTTGGCGGGCGAGATGTCTTCGGCCGTCGGCCACGCCGGGGTCTCCTCGGCGGGCGTCGCGGGGCTGAGGAACGGCCCGGCCGCGTTCTTGCCCGCGACCAGGTCGTCGAGGCTGATCGGCTGGTCGAGCGGGACGAGCCCGCCCTGCTGCGCGACCGGTTGCGAAGCCGGGGGCTTCGACGGCGGCGGCGGGGTCATCTCCAGACCGCGGTCGGAAGCGGGGATGTTCGGCAGCGAGGTCGACATCTCGGACACCGACGGCATCGAAGGCATCGACGTTTCCGAGCGGTTCGCCGGCGGCGGGGTGTTGCGCACACCGGGCCGCATCTGCGTGAGCAGCTCGGCGGGCACGACGACCCGCGCGATCACGCCGCCCTCGATGTCCTCGTTCTCCCGCAGCCGGACCTCGATGCCGTGGCGGCGCGCCAGGCGCGCGACCACGTACAGGCCCATCCGCCGGGTCACCGAGACGTCCAGGTCCGGCGGGTCGGCGAGCCGCTGGTTGACCTCGGCGAGCCGCTCCTCGGTCATGCCGACACCGTGGTCGGTGACCTGGATGGCGAGCGCCTTCTTGCGGGTGATCACCGCGCGGACGGTCACCTTCGTCTCCGGCTCGGAGAAGTAGGTGGCGTTGTCCAGCAGTTCCGCGAGCACGTGCACGAGGTCGTGGATCGTCAGGCCCTGGACGGCGACCTCGGGGACGATCCCGATCTCGATCCGGGCGTACTGCTCGATCTCCGAGACCGCGGCGCCGATGACGTCGGCGGCGGGCACCGGCTTGGGCACCGACTTCGCGAGACCGGCGCCCGAGAGCACCAGCAGGCTTTCACCGTTGCGGCGCAGCCGCGTGGCGAGGTGGTCGAGTTCGAACAGGCTGGCCAAGTGGTCCGGGTCCTGCTCGTCGGCCTCGAGCCGGTCGATGACGCCCAGCTGGCGTTCCACCAGCCGCTGCGACCGGCGGGACAGGTTCACGAAGATGCCGTTGACGTTCTCGCGCAGGAGGGCCTGCTCGGCGGCCATCTTGACAGCCTGTTCGTGGACGACGTCGAACGACCGCGCCACTTCACCGATCTCGTCACGCGAAGTGACGGGCACCGGTTCGACCGACCGCTTCGAGGCGTTGACCGGGTCCGGGTCGTCCAGGATCGCTTGCACGGTTTCCGGCAGTCGTGTGTAGGCCACGTCGAGCGCCGTCTTCCGCAGCACCCGCAGCGGGCGCAGCATTAGGCGGGCGATGACGAGCATCAGGAACAGCGCCGCGAGCAGGGCCAGCAGCACGATCGCGCCGCCGATCCAGGCCGAGTTGATCGCGTCGGTGGCCAAACTGTCGGCCTGTGCCCGCAGCTGGCCGAGCAGGTTGGTCTCGACCGCGCGCAGCTTGTCCAGCGCGACCCGGCTGTCGTTGCCGAGCGCGACGTTGTCGATCGACGGCGGTTCGTTCTGCTGGTGCAGCGAGAACGCCATCGTGGTGATCCGGCGGCGGTCGTCGACCTCCGGGCCGGAGAAGGTGTCCGAGTAGAGCTGCCGCTGTTCGGGGCTGGCGTTGGCGACGAAGGCCGCCGTCGAGGCATCGCCGCTCGCGACCGCCGAGCGGGCCTGGTCGAAAAGGTCGCCGGGGAACCCGGAGCGGAAGGAGGCGATCAGCAGCGCCGCGTCACCGCGGGCGATGAACTCCTTGCTCTCACTGATGGCCTGCACGGTCACGCCGAGCCGGAGCACGTCGCGGTTGGCCACCGCGGTGGTCACCTCGCGACCGAGCTGGACCAGCGAGTCGAGGATGTTGGAGTACGCGATGAGGACCGGGGTGTCGCCCAGCAGCGAGGTGTTCATCGCGCCGCGCAGCGGGCGCAGGGCGTCGAGCCGCTGCAGACCACGCGAGTAGCGGTCCCTCGTGTCCTGATCGTCCGGGTTGATCTGGTTCGCCGAAGCCCGAAGGTCGTCGACGGCGCGGTCGACCTTGGCGATCTGCGCGTCGAGACCGTTCTGGCGCGACGGGTCACCGGAGGCGATCTTGGCGACCGCGAGCGCGCGTTCGCTCTGCAGCTCGTGCACCACGAGGGTGATCTTGTCGGCGAACGCGACCTGATCGGCGGTGTCCTGGAACCGGGCCGCCTCGCTGCTGTCGTCGATCACGCGCAGCGTGCCGAGCGCGAGCGCGGTCAGCGTCGGAATGATCAGGACGGCCGCGAGCTTCGATCGCAGACGCCAGTTACGCAGGCCCAGGAACGACCCGGCCTTCCCGCCAGGACCGTCTCCGGTTTCCCGCGCAGGGGCCCCTCCCACCCCCGCGGTGTCTTCGTTCGGCACCGCCGCACCACCATCATCTTCATTCGGGCCGGGAAAGCCCATTTTGGACATGCCGTTCTCGAGCTGGCCGTACTGCTGCTGTCTGGGTCGGTTGTCGGAGACCACTACCCGCACGCTCCCGTCACCCGGGAGGGACACGCACGGCGTGAGTATCCACTCATCCGAATGAGGAAGTCTTCTTTGAAGCGATCTCTCAAGTGCACTTGACCGAAACCCTGCTCGGTGCCATTGGTCTGTTCGGCCTAACCCGCCAGTGCGCGGGCGCGCACCAGTGAAGCACGGACGTGTTCACCGTGTTCAACACAGAGTGCCTTGCACCTCGGGAAAGGTCCAGAGCGTTCGGCCATCCAAGGCACTCTCTTTCACTACATCAGTGGTCCACACCTCACTACCGGTGCATGAGGGTAGCGAACGGGCGGCCCAGATGTAACCCTTCGGTCAAGACCTCCGAGAAAGCCCCGGACGGGTCTTGACCCGTGGGCGCTCAGTTGTCAACAAGTCCCCGGCGCGAACACGCCCAGTTGTGTTCACTTTTGACAAACAACCTGTTCGGGTGATCGTTACCACTTGGGATCATGGGATGACCACCCATTGTGAGCACAGTGCGTCTTCTCTACAGTGAGCCCTGACTTGAGACAAAGAGTCACTTCCGAATTCCACATCAGGCCACGTCATCACGTGTCCTCCCCCTCGATCAGGAGCACCACTTGCTTGGCTCTGCAAGCTCGAAGAAGGCCTTGAGCGTCAGCCGGGGCCGGCGTGGAGCCCTCGCATTCGCGATGGCGGCCATCGTTTCGGTATCGGTAAGCGGCTGCGGCCTCCTCGGCGGAGACGATTCATCCTCTTCCGGCGGCTCGGGCAACCTCGAGAAGTCGAAGATCAAGGTCGCCGTCATGTCGACCATCGACCTGGCTCCGCTTCGCCTCGCCCAGGACGGCGGCTACTTCAAGAACGAAGGCCTCGACGTCGAGGCGGTGGAAGCCGCGACCGGTCAGGTCTCGCTGACCAAGCTGATCGGCGGCGAGGTCGACATCGCGTACGCGAGCTACACGCCGTTCTTCATCGCGATGAGCAAGGGCACCGCCGACATCAAGCTGGTCGCGGACGCCTCCTCCGCCGGTCCGAAGAGCACGATGCTGGTCACCCTGCCGACGTCGACGGTGAAGAGCGTCAGCGACCTGGCGGGCAAGAAGATCGGCATCACCGCGCCGAACACCGTGTCCGACACGCTGTCCAAGTCGGTCATGAAGGACCACGGCGTCGACGCCAGCAAGGTGCAGTGGGTGCCGATCCCGCTGCCGAACGTCGGGACCGCGCTGAAGAACGGCGACATCGACGCCGGCTTCCTGACCGAGCCGTTCATCACCCAGACCGCCAAGCAGGCGGGCACCGTCCCGGTCGTGGACACCGCCACCGGCGCCACCCAGGACTTCCCCACCGCGGGTTACGGCTCGCTCGGCAAGTTCGTCTCGGAGAACCCGAAGACCGTGGCCGCCTTCCAGCGCGCCATGCAGAAGGCCACCCGGGACGCGGCGGACCGCTCCAAGATCGAGCCGCTGCTGGTCAAGTACGCCAAGATCGACCAGGACACCGCCGCGCTGACCACGCTGCTGACGTTCCAGTCCACCCTGGACCCCCGCCGCATCCAGCGGGTCCCGGACCTGCTGCTGCAGATGGGCGCGATCCAGAGCAAGATCGACGTCGGCCCGATGATCGCGACGCAGACCACGAGTTGATGACTCGCGGTTACTCCGAATTGCCCATCCACGCGGAATTCGATCACTGAAAGTAATGTTGTCCAAGCGGGTGATCAAGCGATCGGGCGAATGGCCTAAAATGATCACCCGCTCACGACACCCATTGTGAGCAGGTGGGCAAATCTCTAAGGTGACCGCGTGCCTGGCGGAATGAAGCCACGACACGGATGAAAAAACCCAACGGTGATTCATTGTTTCCGAGGAGCTGGCTTTGTTTCGAAACGCCATGAGCAGGAACGGTGCACGTAGAGGACGGGGTGCCGTCGGCGTCGCCCTGAGCGCGCTCATGCTGGCCACGTTGGGCGCCTGCGGCGCACTCGGCGGCGAGGACACGTCGAAGGCGTCGGGTGGCGAAGGCGGGCTGGAGAAGCCGAAGATCAAGGTGGCCCTGCTGCCCGTCGTCGACCTCGCGCCGCTGCGGCTGGCGCAGGAAGGCGGCTACTTCAAGGCCGAAGGTCTCGAGGTCGAAGCGGTCGACGCCCCCAGTGGCCAGCAGGCGATGACCAAGATGATCGGTGGCGAGGTCGACATCGCCTTCTCCACCTACATGCCGTTCTTCGTCGCGAAGAGCAAGGGCGCGGCCGACATCCGGCTCGTCGCCGACTCCGTTTCGGCCAGCCCCAAGAGCAACGCGGTCGTCACCGTGCCGACCTCGCCGGTCAAGACGATCAACGACCTCGCGGGCAAGAAGATCGCGATCACCGACAAGAACACCGCCTCCCACCTGCTCACCGTCTCGGTGATGAAGGACCACGGCGTGGACACCAGCAAGGTCCAGTGGGTGCCCATGCAGCTGCCGAACATCGCCGCGGCGCTCTCCTCGGGCCAGGTCGACGCGGGCTACCTGCCCGAGCCGTTCCTGACCCAGGCCTCCAAGGTCGTCGGCGCGACGCCGGTCGTCGACATCTCGACCGGCGCCACCCAGGACTTCCCTCTGGCGGGCTTCGGCGCGCTCGGCTCCTTCGTGGACAAGAACCCCAAGACGCTGGCCGCGTTCCAGCGCGCACTGGGCAAGGCCGTGCGCGACTCGGCCGACCGCTCCAAGATCGAACCCCTCATCGTCAAGTACGCCAAGGTCGACGCCGAAACCGCTTCACTGCTCACGCTGCCGACGTTCGGGTCCACACTGGACGCCCGTCGCCTGCAGCGCGTACCGGACCTGCTGCTGCAGACCGGTGTGATCACGGCCAAGCTCGACGCCGCTCCGATGCTCGCCCCTCAAGCTGGATAAAGGTCAAGGTGCCACGACTTCTCCGTGCCCTGGCCGGTCTGGCCGGTTTCTTCCTCGTCTGGGAAGTGATCGTCCAGGCCGGCCTGGTCCGTAAAGAGTTCCTCCCCCCGCCGTCCGTCGTCCTCGTGACGATCTTCGAGCAGTTCGGCGAGACCCAGTTCATCCGGGATCTGATCGCCACGTTCCTCGCATGGGCGATCGCCCTGCTGATCGCGGTCGCCATCGCCGTGCCCGCCGGTCTGCTGCTGGGCAGCATCCCCGGCCTGCGCACCGCGACCGCGGTGGTCATCGAGTTCCTGCGGCCGATCCCCGCCGTCGCGCTGATCCCGCTGGTGCTCCTGCTGATCGGCGGCGGCCCCGAAGCGAAGATCACGCTGGCCGTGTACGCGTCGTTGTGGCCCATCATGTTCAACACGATCTACGCGCTCGGCGAGATCGACCCCGTGCTGCAGGAGACCGCGAAGGCATGCGGTACCAGCAAGTTCCGGACGCTGACGTCGGTGGCGCTGCCGCATACCGCGCCGTTCGTGTTCACCGGGGTGCGGCTGTCCGCCAACATCGCGCTGATCGCGGTGGTCAGTACCGAGTTCCTCGCCGGCGCCAAACTCGGCATCGGCAACTTCATCATGCAGGCCAGCACCGGGTCCACCAGGTTCGACCTCGTGCTCGCCGGCACCGTGGTGGTCGGCGCGCTCGGCTTCCTCATCAACGGCGGGCTCGAGATGATCGGCAGGCGGGCGTTCCGCTGGAGCACGGTCGACCGGGAGGCGGTCTCGTGACGACCCTCACGCTGACCAGCCGCGTCGGCAGGCGCGTTGGCCGGGGTATCGGCATCCTGGTCCGCAACTGGCTGCTGTTCTTCGCCCTGCTCGGGATTTGGGAGCTCGCGACCCGGCTCTCGGAAAGCCCGTTCTTCCCGCCACCGACCGAGATCCTGTCCGCCTCGGTGAAGCTGTGGTTCACCGGTCCGGCCTCCCAGCTGTTCCTGACCGACACCGTGTTCGACAACGTCCTGCCGAGCCTCGGCCGGACGCTCGGCGGCTGGCTGCTGGCCGGCGCCCTCGGCGTCGCGCTGGGTGTCCTCTTGGGACGGTCCAAGACCGGGATGGACTACGTCGGGCCGCTGTTCGCGTTCTTCCGCTCGGTGCCGCCGCCCGCGCTGATCCCGGTGTTCATCGTCCTTTTCGGACTCGGGCCGGGGATGCAGACCGGATCGATCATCTTCGGCGCGATCTGGCCGGTGCTGCTCAACACCGTGGACGGCGTCCGGTCGGTGGACCAGGTGAAGATCGACACCGCGAAGTCGTTCCGGACTCCCCGGTCGTACTGGGTCCGCTCGATCGTGCTGCCCGCCGCCGGGCCGAAGATCTTCGCGGGCCTGCGGCTGAGCCTGTCCATCTCCTTGCTGCTGATGGTGATCTCGGAACTGGTCGGCTCCTACAACGGCATCGGCCGGTCCCTGATGGACGCCCAGCAGGCGTTCGACTTCCCGCTCATGTGGTCGTGGCTGGTCCTGCTCGGGCTCCTCGGCTTCGGGTTCAACGCGGCCTTCCTCGCGGTGGAGCAGAGAGTGCTTCGCTGGCAGCCCACCCGCAACGGCCGTCTCTAGTTCTTTCGAAGGGTCAGCAAGATGTCAACCATGCTCGAAGTCTCCGGGCTGAACCACCGGTACGGCGCGGGAGAAAAGGCGCACGTCGCGGTCAACGACCTGTCGTTCACCGTCGAAGCGGGACAGCTCGCGAGCATCGTCGGCCCGTCGGGCTGCGGCAAGTCGACGCTCCTGCGCTGCATCGCCGGGCTGATCAAGCCGACGTCCGGCCGCGTCAGCCTGCACGGCGACGACGTCTCCGGGGTGCCGGAGGATCTGGCCGTCGTGTTCCAGGACTACAGCCGCTCGCTGTTCCCCTGGCTCTCGGTCGCGAAGAACGTCGAGTTCCCCTTGCGGTGGCGCAACTTGAGCCGCTCGGAGCGCCGCACGCGGGCGCAGGAGGCGCTGGAGTCGGTCGGTCTGTCCGGGGTCGGCTCGAAGTTCCCGTGGCAGCTCTCGGGCGGTATGCAGCAGCGTGTGTCGATCGCGCGGGCGCTGGCCAGCCGTCCCGCACTGCTGCTGATGGACGAGCCGTTCGCGTCGGTCGACGCGCAGACGCGGTTCGAGCTCGAAGACCTGACTCGGCGCGTTCAGCGCGAGAACGGGAGCACGGTCCTCGTCGTCACGCACGACATCGACGAGAGCGTCTACCTCTCGGACCGGGTGCTGGTGCTGTCGAAGTCGCCCGCGAAGATCGTCGCGGACCTGCCGGTGGGGCTGCCCGCGGAACGGGACCAGATCACCACGCGCGAGTCGGCGGAGTTCGTGACGCTGCGCGGTGAGGTGGCGCGGCTGCTGCACGGCGGTGCCCCCGAAGCCGTCACCGCGGCTTCGGACGCGGCCGAGTACGAGCTGGCGCAGCAGGAGGCGGCCGACGCCGCCGCCGAGTCCGAGGCGCGCGCGAAAAGCTCCTGACACATGCGATGAAAGGTCCTTTCCTTGCGAATTTCGCAAGGAAAGGACCTTTCATCGCATGCGCGGATGGGGCAAGACGGCCCCAGTGGTTCAGTACAGCGTGCGCGGGTTCGCGTCGATGCGGACGTGCACCAGATGCGGCCGCTCGTCCGGCAGCGCGGCCTCCAGCGCCGGCTTGAGGTCCTCGGCCTTCTCGACGACCGACGTCCGCAGCCCCAGGCTCTTCGCCAGCGCGGGGAAATCGATACCGCCGAGGTCGACGCCCGGCACCTTCTCGCCGCCAGCCGCCTCGCCGAGGATGCGCACGGCGGCGTACTGCGAGTTGTCGAAGATCACGAACGTCACCGGCAGGTTGTGCTGCGCCGCCGTCCACAGTGCCTGGACGCAGTACATGCTCGACCCGTCGCCGAGGATCGCGACGACCTTGCGGTCCGGGCGGGCCAGCGCGGCGCCGACGGCGGCCGGGAGGCCGTAGCCGAGGGTGCCGCTGGCGACGGTGAGGAAACCGGTGTCGGTGGCCTTGATCGGCAGGTGGTCGTGCAGTTCGTTGCGGTGGCTCGGGGTCTCTTCGACGACGATCGCGTCGTCCGGCAAGACTTCCGCGATCACGGAGTAGGCGTAGGCCGGGGTGATCGGCGTGACCGCGGCGGGCTTTTCCAGCCTGGTACGGGGTTTCGGCGCTTCCCGCGGCGCGGCGCGATCCAGCAGCGCGCGGATCGCGAGCTTCGGCGTCGCGCGGATGCCGGTGCCTTCCGCGGCCCTGGCGAGGATCTGCTCGTCGTCGCTGACCAGGAACAGCGGCGGCAGCGCGGTTTCCGACTCGCCCCGGTACACGTGGTAGGTGAACGCCGGAGCGCCGATGACGACCACGAGATCGTGCTCGGTCAGCGCGCTCGCGAGCGCTTTCCGTTCCGGCTGCAGGAATCCGAAGAACTGCGGGTGGTCCTCGGGGAACGAGCAGCGCGCTCCCATCGGCGGCGCCCAGACCCCGGCGCCCACCTTCTCGGCCAGTTCGACGACGTCCGGCACGGCGCCTTCCCCGTCGATACCGGGGCCGACCACGATCGCCGGGCGTTCGGCGGCGTCCAAGGCGGACACCAGTTCGTCCAAAGCGGACGGATCGGGCGCGAAGCCGGGGATCCGCGGCCGGGAGACGACCGGCTTCGAGGTCTCGACGTCCCAGTCGTCCACCGGCACCGAGACGAACACCGGACCCATGGGCGCCTGCGTCGCGATGTGGTACGCCCGCGCCAGCGCCGCCGGGACGTCCTCGGCCCTGGCGGGCTCGCAGCTCCACTTCACGTACGGCTTGGGGAAGTTCGCCGCCTCGACGGCGCCGAGGAACGGATCGTCCGGCAGCAGCGACCTGGTCTGCTGGCCCGCCAGGATGATCAGCGGGGCGTTGTTGCGGTACGCGGTGAAGATATGCCCGAGCGCGTGGCCGACCCCGCCGGCGGAATGCAGGTTCACCAGCGCCGCCTGCCTGCTCGCGCGGGCGTACCCGTCGGCCATCGCGACGACGGACGCCTCGTGGAGCGCGAGCACGTAGGTGAAGTCGTCGGGCCATTCCGTCAGGAAGGCGATCTCGGTCGTACCGGGATTGCCGAAAACGGTGGTCAGGCCCAGATCGCGCAGCAGTTCCCTGGTCGCGTCACGTACGGTGCGGGTAGCCATGGCCACACGCTATCTGGTCGGTACCGGATAGTTGAAGATGCAACCTCGTATCACCGTGTGTGGTCTGGACCTGACCCCGTGTTCACGGCTTCGGTACGGGGGTCGCGAATGGAGTGAAGGCCTCCTTGCCTACCTTGAGGGTAGGGAAGGAGGCCTTCACGGCATGCGGAGCGAGACGGCGCGCCGCGCGGTACCGGCGTTCGGGGCCTACTCCTTGACCAGCGCCGCCCACTCGCGAACGGCGGCGGCGTCCACATCGGACTCCCAGCCGCCCGGGCGGACCGCGCCGCCGACGTGGAACGCGCCGACCCCGCCCGCCCGCAGCAGATGCACCTGCTGCGCCCGCAGGCCGCCGCCGACCAGCAACCGAGGCCCGTCCTCACGCCGGGCGAGCCGCTGCAGCACCGAAAGCCCGTGCGCGACGCCGTGCGGATGCCCGGCCGCGAGCACCGTGTCGCAGCCGAGGCCGGTCAACTGGTCGTAGGCGCGCAACGGATCCCGCGCGCGGTCGATGGCGCGGTGGAAGGTCCACGGCAGCCCGTCGAGCTCCTTGACCAGCGCCTCGCAGGCTTCGACGTCGATTTCGCTTTCCAGGTCCAGGAAACCGAAGACGAACTCCCGCGCGCCCGCGTCGATCAGGCGCACCGCGTCCGCACGCAGCCCGTCGAGGTCACCGGCGGCGAAGGACATGTTGTCGCGCAGCATGACCCGCACCGGGAGATCGGTGGCGCCGAGCACGTCGCGCACCGTCTCGACCGACGGGGTGAGACCGTCGCTGGCCATGTCGCTGACCAGTTCGAGGCGATCGGCCCCGCCCTCCTGCGCGCGCTCCGCGTCCACCGCGGTCAGCGCGATCACTTCCAGCAGGCCGGTTTTCGGGGTCATGGACCTTCCAATTCGCTCAGTGTCTGTCGGTGAACCCGCGGCCGCGATCGCGTCGCCACGGCGCGGTCGCGAGGGGTGCGTCGCGGTGGCTTGGCAGGGCGCCCTGCCGCCGCGATGGCGGAGCCTTCGGCGGAGGCGGGTTCAAGCTCAGGGTCGCCTTCCGGGTACATCGCAGCTCCGCACATTCGCTCAATCCGAGGGGTTGTCGTCACCCCTGGCGTGGCGACCGCGCCGGAATCCGCCTTGCAGGCTGGTCATCCGTTCGCGGACCGCTTCGGGGGAAAGTGAGAGTATCGGCCTCTCCCCTCGCGGCTTCTCCGGCCTGTCGTCCTGCGACCGGGCCTCGGGAACGACGGCGGGCAGCACCGGCCAGGTCTCCTCCGCCCCGTCTTCCTGTTCCAGCTCGGCGGGCGTCGGCCAAGCCGGTTCCGGCTCCTTTTCCTTCGGCTCCAGCGGCTTCAGGGTCGGTTCGGTCGGCTCGTCCGGATCCTGCGCGGGTTCCTCGGGCACGGCGTTCTTGACCGGCTCGAACGAAGGCAAGGAAGGCGGGCCGGGTTCCGCGGGCGAAGGCCCTTCGCGCGGGCCGCCGTGGTCGAACCACTGCGAAAGCACGCTCTGGTACTTGGGCATCCGCTCGGTCGGCGAATCCAGTTCGAGATGGTTGACGGCGTCGTCGTCCGAAGACGGCCATTCCGGCTGGGTCTCGCGCTCGACGACGGGAGCGCGCCGCAGCGGGCCGGGGTCCAGCACGGGCGCGAACCGCGACTCCTCGGCGCTCTCCTCCGGCTCGGGCAGCGGCGGGACTTCCAGCGGCGGCTCGGGTTCCGGCTCCGGGACGACGACGGTGACGGGCACGGGTTCCGGCATCGGGGCGGGCCGGGGCGCTTCGACGATGAGCTCGGCGGGCACGACGACCACCGCGGTGATCCCGCCGCCGTCGGCGGACCGGAGACGGACGTCGATATGGTGCCGGATCGCCAGCGTCGCGACCACGAACAGGCCCATCCGCCGGGAGACTTCGACGTCGACGTCCGGCGGGTTCGCCAGCCGCGCGTTGGTGCGGTCGATCTCCGCCTGCGGCATCCCGGCGCCGTGGTCGGTGATCTCGATCTGCCATTCCCCGCGGTCGGTCTCGTGACCCTCGACCTGCACCATCGTGCTCTGATCCGAATAGCGGGCCGCGTTCTCCAGCAACTCGGAGACCACGTGCACGAGATCGTTGACGGCCTCGCCGCGTACCGCGATCCTCGGCGCCGGGCCGAGTTCGATCCGCTGGTAGTGCTCGACCTCCGAGAGCGCGGCGCCGATGATCTCGTCGGCGACGACGGCGCCACCGTCCTCACGGACGACGTCGGTTCCGGACAGCACCAGCAGGTTCTCGCTGTTGCGGCGCATCCGGGTCGCGAGATGGTCGAGTTCGAAAAGCCCGGCGAGCGTGTCGGGATCCTGTTCGTCGGCTTCCATCCGGTCCAGCACGGACAACTGCCGTTCGACGAGATCCTGGCTCCGCTGCGACAGGTTCACGAACATCGCGTTGATGTTCTCCCGCAGCATGGCCTGTTCCCCGGCGAGCCGGACGGCCTCGCCGTGCACCGCGTCGAACGCGCGCGCCACCTGGCCGAGTTCCTCGCGGCTGAACACCGGCACCGGAGCGACGGCCAGCCGCCGCCGCAGGTTCTCCGGCTGCGGTTCGGGGTCGCTCAGCAGTCCTTCGACGGCCGCCGGCAGCTGGTGTTCGGCGACATGCAGCGCGCTGCGGCGCAGGATCCGCAGTGGCCGCAGCAGCGA
This sequence comes from Amycolatopsis sp. NPDC043889, assembly GCF_056435645.1. Classification (NCBI taxonomy): domain Bacteria; kingdom Bacillati; phylum Actinomycetota; class Actinomycetes; order Pseudonocardiales; family Pseudonocardiaceae; genus Amycolatopsis; species Amycolatopsis sp. NPDC043889. The sequence goes on along the minus strand of NZ_JBWKEC010000004.1, from coordinate 4,772 downwards.
ACGCGCGATGATCACCGAGAGCACCCCGGCGACGACCAGCACGGCGAGCACGATGCCGCCGTCCCAGATCGCGGACGTCCTCGCCTGCGCCGCGAGGGAGTCGGTGCGTTCCTGAAGCTGGACGAGCAGCGCCTGCTGCACCTGGTGGGCCAGATTCACCGTGTAGGTGGCCGAGGTGTCCCACTGGTTCGGATCCAGCCCGCCGAGCCCCTGATCGTTCTCCGCGCGGATGAGCGCCGATTCGACCATGTCGTTGCCGATGTCGACGATCAGGCCGATGACCGTGTCGTCGTACATCCGCTGCTGTTCGGGGGTCGCGAACGTGCGGTAGTCGTTGCGGGCGGCGGCGAGTTCGGCCTCCGCGCCGAGCAGCGCACGGGTCCTGTCCCGGTTGAGGCCGCCCTGCGCGAGCGCGGCCGCCATGATCGCGCGTTTGACCGACATCTGGTCCTTGACCCGCGCGAGCGCGTTACCCGCGAGGCGGAGCTTCCCCAGATCCGGGTCGGACACGTCGGCGGCGGTGGAATCGCTGATGTCGAGCAGACCGGAGATCAGGTCGCTGTAGGAGCGGAGCACCGCGTCGGCGGGAAAAGCGGAGTGTTCCGCGGAAAAGCGGAGCCCGGTCAGCACGCGCAGCCGGTCGCTGGTCTGCTGCAGGCTGGTCGCGGTCTTGCCGCCGAGCCTGCTCTTGCTCTCGCCGAGCGTGCGGTCGAACGTGCCGATGGCCTCGTCGACGCGCTTGCGCTGCTCGGTCAGTTCGGAAAGGTCGCCCTTGCGATCGCCGGCGACGAACCGGACGGTGAGGTCTCGTTCGCGCTGGAGCTGGTGCACGGCCTCGGCGACGGTGCTGTCGACGCGGCCGCGGGTGGCGAACTCGGCCAGCTGCCTCGCGTCCCGCAGGTCGGAGTTGACCCGGAGCCCGACGAGGGCGACCACCGCGAGGGCGGGAATCAGGAGTACCACGAAGAGTTTGGTACGCAGGTGCCAGTTCCGCAGCCGCCAGCGTCCGCCGACACGAGGATGCCGTTCCGCCGCGTCGCCCCCACGGGGACGCTTGTCGCGACGGGCCACCTGGTTTCCTTTTCCCACCACGGGACCCTTTCCCATGGCTGACATCGGGGACGAAAGCCCGAACCTACTGTAGAGTAACAAGGTTCGGGAACGATCGAAAGCCGCGCCATCGGGGCGCCTCCCCCAGGCGATCGTATGGGGCGCGGACCATACGATCCAGAAGCAGGAGCACATTCTCTCGGTAGGTGAGCGGTGACGAAGATGCGCGTCTTGGCGATTCCGCTGGTAGCGGCGCTGCTGGCGACCGCAGGTTGCGGAGTGTTTTCCAGTGGTGACGCAAGCACCGACGCGCCACTCGAACGGACGGAACTGCGCATCGGCGTCGGGAACCCCATCGACACGGCCCCCTTGCGGGTCGCCGTCGCGGACGGGAAATTCACCGCGGCCGGCCTTTCCGTGACCCTCGTCGAAGTTCCCGCCGATCAGGCGATCGGCAAGCTCGCCGCGGGCGAGATCGACCTGGCGTTCGCGAGCGACGTGTCGATCTTCCGCGCCTCCGCGGCCGGGACCGCGCTCCAGTTGCAGGGCGAGGCGTACACCGCCGGCCGCAACACCATGGCGCTCGTCACACTCCCCGGCTCCGAATACACCGAGCCGACGCTCAAGAAGTCACCGAAGATCGCGGTGAACATGCTCGACGACGTCGGCGTGCTGGCGGCCCGCTCGGTACTGGGGACCGCGGGCGTCGACGTGAACCGGATCCAGTTCAAGCAGCACCCGTTCGACCGGATGCCCCAGGCGTTGCAGGCGGGCGAGGTCGATGCCGCGTGGATGGTCGAGCCGTACATCACCAGGGCCGAGAAGGAGCTGGGGGCGAGCATCCTCGCCGACGGCGCCCGCGGCGCGACACTGGACTTCCCGATGTCGTCCTACGTTTCGACGGGAGCCTTCGGCCAGGCCAACGCCCGCACGCTCGCGGCGTTCCGGAAGGTGCTCGGCGAAGCGCAGGTGCGGGCGGCCGACCCGGCCGTCGTCCGCGACGCGCTGCCGTCGTTCTCCGACATCGACCGGACCACGGCGTCGCTGATCTCGCTCGGGACGTACCCGGTCTCCCTCAACGGCATCCGGCTGCAACGCGTCGCCGACCTGATGCACAACTCCGGCCTGCTCGGCGCGCGGCTCGACGTGCAGTCGATGGTGGCGCACCCCTAACCCGGACCCCGCCCCGCCGCCACCCTCAACGGACAGGCTTCGCCTGACTGCTAGATATTTTCGCCGGTCGGCCTGAGGCACACCGTGCGCTCGGGCGGCCCGGTGTAGTGCAGGGCGGTGTCTTCCGACGAACAGGCGTACTCCGACGATCCCCGCGTGACGACCGCGCGCGCCTCCGCGCTGATGTCGCTGCAACGAACCTTCGCGATCCGCGTCTCGTGCACGACGTCGCGCAGGCAGTCCCCGCTCTCGACGTTCAGCGCGAGGCAGAGTGTCTTTTCCGCCCTCTTGCTCGACGAACCCCCGTACAGCTCGAACTGGATGTAGTCGGCACTACGGCAGTCCGACGAGCCCGTCCGCACCTCGTCGATACGGAAGGTCGCACGATTCGACGAGCAGCTGGCCGTCGTGTAGCTCTGGTTTCCGCCCGCCTCGTCGGTCAGATACAGGCACTTGCCCGCCTCGACCTTGGTGAACCTGCTCGACTGCGAGAGCCCGAAGGCGACCAGGCTCCCCAGGCCCAGCGCGGCGACGACGCCCAGCACGATCGAGGCCTTGGCCAGCACGCTCAGTGGCGGCGGCTTGGGGAACGGCGTCGGCGGTGCCGCCTCCGGCATCGGGGGCAGCGGCGCGGGCGCGTTGAACGGGTCGTACTCGGGTGTCCCGCCGGTCGGTGTAGTCGTCAAGGTCCCCTCCAGTCACCTGCCGCATATCCTTCCACCAGCGGTGCCGCGGCGGGAGCCGGTGTGGCCGGAACGTATAAAGGACGATGTGACCGATGGCCCGCTGATCGTCCAGTCCGACAAGACCGTGCTCCTCGAGGTCGACAACAGCCAGGCCGACGACGCGCGGATCGCCATCGCGCCGTTCGCCGAACTGGAACGCGCGCCCGAGCACGTCCACACCTACCGGATCACGCCACTGGCGTTGTGGAACGCCCGCGCGGCGGGCCACGACGCCGAACAGGTCGTCGACGCGCTGACGACGTACTCGCGCTTCCCCGTCCCCCAGCCGCTGCTCATCGACATCGTGGACACGATGGGGCGGTTCGGGCGGTTGCAGATCGCGAACCATCCGGCGCACGGCCTGGTGATGTCGACCATCGACCGCGCGGTGCTGGAGGAGATCCTCCGGCACAAGAAGATCAGCCCGATGCTGGGCGCGCGGATCGACGAGGACACCGTCGTCGTGCACCCCTCCGAGCGCGGGCGGCTCAAGCAAGCGCTGCTGAAGGTCGGCTGGCCCGCGGAAGACCTCGCCGGCTATGTCGACGGCGAGGCGCACCCGATCGACCTAGCCGAGGTCGACTGGGAACTGCGGGACTACCAGCGCAAGGCCGCCGAGGCGTTCTGGGCGGGTGGGTCCGGCGTCGTCGTGCTGCCGTGCGGCGCGGGCAAGACGCTGGTCGGCGCCGCGGCCATGGCGCACGCGAAGGCGACCACGCTGATCCTGGTGACGAACACCGTCGCCGGACGGCAGTGGAAGCGGGAGCTGGTCGCGCGGACCTCGCTCACCGAGGAGGAGATCGGCGAGTACTCCGGGGAGAAGAAGGAGATCCGGCCGGTCACCATCGCGACATACCAGGTGGTCACGCGCAAGACCAAGGGCGAGTACAAGCATCTGGACCTGTTCGACTCGCGGGACTGGGGCCTGGTGGTCTACGACGAGGTCCACCTGCTGCCCGCGCCGGTGTTCCGGATGACCGCGGACCTGCAGTCGCGGCGGCGGCTGGGGCTCACCGCGACCCTGGTGCGCGAGGACGGGCGCGAGGGTGACGTGTTCTCCCTGATCGGCCCGAAGCGATACGACGTCCCGTGGCGCGACATCGAGGCGCAGGGCTGGATCGCGCCGGCGGAATGCACCGAGGTCCGGGTGACGCTGACCGACGCCGAGAGGCTCGCGTACGCCACGGCCGAAGCCGAGGAGCGGTACAAGCTGGCGGCGACCGCGGACACCAAGACCAAGGTGATCAAATCGCTGGTCGACCGGCATCCCGGCGAGCCGACCCTGGTCATCGGGGCCTATCTCGACCAGCTGGAGATGATCGGCGACGAACTCGACGCGCCGGTGATCCAGGGCGCGACGCGGAACAAGGAACGCGAAGAACTGTTCGACGCTTTCCGTCGCGGCGAGATCAGGACGCTGGTCGTTTCGAAGGTCGCGAACTTCTCGATCGACCTGCCGGAGGCGTCGGTCGCCATCCAGATCTCCGGGACGTTCGGCTCGCGGCAGGAGGAGGCGCAGCGGCTCGGACGGCTGTTGCGGCCCAAGGGCGACGGGCGGCAGGCACATTTCTACTCGGTCGTCTCGCGGGACACCGTCGACACGGAGTACGCGGCGCACCGGCAGCGGTTCCTGGCGGAACAGGGGTACGCGTACCGGATCGTGGACGCGGACGACCTGCTGCGCCCCATTTAGGGACAGTCCGCGCTCTTGTCCGGGTGGTCGTGGGGGGGGGGGTGGGGGGGGGAAAAAAACCAGACGCCCCGAAAAACCGAACCAAACCCCCCCCAAACCAGAGAGTCACTCCCTGGGTTTCCGGTAGCCAG